>QKEJ01000140.1 GCA_003252375.1 Halodesulfovibrio sp. | reverse complement strand
GCCGAAGGGCTCGTAGGGTGCAAAGCCCGCCTGGGCGATTGCATCGGTTACCCCCTTGCGTCCGGCAGTGTCGGCCTCGCGGAAGACCTTGGCGAGCCCGCTGTTGCTGAACGGCCCGTCCGTGAGTTTGGTGGCAAAGTCGGGTGCCTTGTTCACGGAGTAGAGTATCTGGCCGGTTTCCGGTCTGATGAGGTAGATGTCGCGGTACTCAAAGCGGTGGGCGTAGTCCGTGAACACGGGATGGTAGACCGTGTGGTTGTCGGCATAGCCGACGATCAGGTCTTCCGGTTCAACGATTGCAAGCCGCTTGGCCGGGTCCGGCTGGGTGAGGAGCAGGTGCTGCCAGAGCACCACGGCGTTGGGATCTTGGGGAACATATGTATCAGGCGCCTTGGCGGCGTACCCGGGAGCACTCGGTGCGTATGTGGAAAAGGCCTGCTGCTTGAGAAAGGCCTTGCCGGCAATGAATTCCGTCAGCTGCTTTCGGATGCCGTCTATGGTTTCTGGCGGGGTTTCGGATTCGTGGCGGACCACTTCGAAGTCATAGGCAAAGGCCAGGGCCGCATCAATGACCGTTCGTCCCCGGCTGAAGGTGACCAGCTGGTCGGCCATGTTGCCGAGCATGTCTTCGACCTGGACCGATTTCATGCCACGCAGGCTGGCAAGCTGGGACATGCCGTTGGAACCCATAAACCACATGGTGGCGGCAATGCCCAGCATGCCGAGCACCATAACAGACAGAAAACTGACAAGAAGCTGTTTTTTCAAGGTCATATCACACCCATCCTGAGAAATTCGAACCATGCCCTCCCCGGCAGAATTCGCGCAGCAGGCCGGACTGTGTCCGAGACTGTTTGCCATGTCAACCTGCACTGCCGAAAACTACAAATTTGTAGGTTGAAATTTGATGAAGACGTCAGTGTGGGGGCTGAAATAGCAAGCTAAGGCCGCAGGGAAGGGCGATGTTGCAGGATGTCGCAACCTTACAGAGGTTTGGCTATTGCCCGGTGCTTCCGAATACCCGCTTGAGCAGGTCCGTGGTCCGGGCAGCCGGATTGCTTCGGATTTCAGCCTCTTCCTGCGCCATGATGGTGAAGATGCCGTCCACGGTCTTGCCGGTGACATACCCGTCCAGATCCGTGGTGCCGGTGTTCATGAGGGGGCTGAGCAGTTTGAGTTTTGCCGTGAAGTTCTTGTAGGACTCCGTCACCTTGGCGGCACTGGTGGCCTTTTCCACGATGGGGCGGATGCGGGTGGTGAGGGCATCCGTGCTGGTGCGCTTGAAGTATCCGGTGGCGGCGTCGCTCGGTCCGTTGAGGATGCTCCGGGCGTCTGCAAAGCTCATCTTGCCGATGGCGTCCATGAAGATGGAGGCGGTTTCTCCCGCCGCCTGTTCCGCGGCGCTGTTCATGCTGGTGATGAACTGGTCTGCCAGCTTGTCCTGCCCGAGGGACCGGGCCAGCTGTTCTGCGGTCTTCAGCGAGTCGGGAACGGGAATGTGTACCGAGGGCGTGTTGAGAAAGCCGCCGGAGGTGCTCAGCATGTTCAGGGATGAGGAGACCGTGGTCCGCAGGGCTTCCTTGAGCCCGTCAATGACCTCGCTGTCGGTCAGAGCGCCTGTGGCGGTAGTGCTTCCGGATCCGGACAGAACGGTGTTCTTGAGAGTGTCCAGAAGACCTGCGCGCAGGGGCGAGGTGCACAGGACAAGGGCCGTGATCAGGCCAAAGAGAAGCAAGCCTCTTCGGGCGCGGGACGTATAGCGGTGCATGGTGATCCTCCTGAAAGCGTGATGCGGACCATCATAGCATAAAACCGGAGGGAATAAAGGGTCATTCCGGGGTGCATTCCGTACATTCCGTTGAGCCCGATTCGGCGGAAGCCTCAAGCATCAGGCGGAACATGGTCTGCACGTACTTGCCGGAAAGGACGTCAGGGAGGGGGAAGCGCAGGACGGATTCCGGAGGCATGGTGCCGGAAAGGGTCAGGAACACCTGCGCTGAGAGTTCCCGTAGGGGGGCAAAGAGCGTGTCCTGCCAGATGCGGGTGCTATGCTCTTCGCCAAGGCCGAAGAGACGGCATTTGAGGGGACGGTACGTGTAGAGGATGCACAGGTCCGCGCAGGATTCGAATCCGGGATTCTCCTCGCAGATCGGGCTGGTCCGGTTGAGGGGGCAGAGGGTGTCTGCCGCGGACAGGCAGTATTCGCCCGCCAGTCCCTGCCGGGCCATGCGTTCCTTGCGGGCGGTCTCCACGGCACGGCGGATGATCAGGGATCGCTCGTCGCTGGGGATGAGCGTGTTGATGCGGCTGCTCAGCACCAGTGCCTCAATGAGGGTGAGCGAGACAGGGGAGGCGCAGCAGTGGCTGTTGTCCCGCCCGCATCGCGGCATGGGGGGCATGGTCTCCAGCGTAGCCTCCACCTGTTCCTCCAGCGCCAGATAGTTGGTGATGAAGGGGGAGAGGTCCACGGTCTTGCCGAATTCCAGCGAAGGTTCGCGAGCGATGAGCCTGGGGTTCTGCTTGCCGTACTGTCGTACCGTGCGCCACTGGTCGTAGTTGGCTGGCTGGGAACGCAGTCGTTTGAGGGTGCGTGCGGCAAGCTGGTGTCCCAGTCCCTTGCGCAGCAGGTAGGCGTTGAGCACCGTTCCGGTCCGGCCTATGCCGTGCCGGCAGTGCACGTAGACCCGCTTGCCCAGAAAGAGCGCTTCGTCCACCCATTCCAGGGCGCGGTCCAGTGCTTCCAGTTCCGGGGCTTCCTCGTCGATGACCGGCATGTGGTAGACCTCGAACCCGTATTCGCGCTCGATGTGGGCCAGTTCCGCCAGTTCGTCGCACAGGTTGAGAATGCACTGGATGCCCTGCTCCGAAAGGGCCTTGAGATGGGCGCGCTGGTGCGGGGCCGGGCCGGCGCCGAGGTGGGTGGTGACCCAGTGGACAGGGAAAAGGGGGTGGGGGGGCGGCGCATCCGTGGGCGTCTCCGCACGCATGAAGTCGGTCAGGCAGCGCTTGAGCGTGCAGCCGAGCTTCTGGAGGAGATTGGGGCCGCCGCCGGTCATTCCTGCGATTCCAATGCGTCAAGATCTTCCAGAAAGGCTTGTTCCGCTTCGTCTATTTGTTCGAAGCGGGTCAGGCCCATGTCCATCATGCGGGTGCGCGCGAGCAGCAGGCCCAGCATGGCCAGCCGTTTCTGGATGATGTGATCCTCCTCGTGCGGGTGCCGGGCATCGAGCAGGTCGCCCCTTGTGGTGACAAAGAATCCGAAGCGGGTGAGAACGCGCTCAATGAACTGGATGCGCAGGATGCGCTGTTCCGGGCGGCCGCCGCCGCCCTTGAAGCGGAACTTGATGTAGTTCTGCCGTCCGTCCGGGCCGCACAGGGTGTCGACAATGGAGAAGTGGTAGCCGAACCGCACCATCATGTGCATGTAGGTGTGCGAGAGCACGGCGTAGCTTGCCAGCTGCGGCGAGTCCGGGTTGAAGATGCCTGCGCTCACGCGGTCCAGTTCGGCCCAGTCCATGTGCTTGAGATTGGTGGGCCATTGGACCCGGTTGCAGGAAAGGCCGAACCACAGGGCCCACATGGGGGCGGAACGGATGTCGTCCGGCGTGATGTCCGGCTTGCCCGCCGCGGAGTGGAACAGCCCGTCATCCAGGTTGAGCAGGAAGAGGGAAATGGGAATATCCGTCTTCAGGCGGCGTGCGCCGGAGAGTCCCCGCCCTGAGCGGCCCACCAGGGTGAACATTTCCTCCACGCCGTGCTCGTGCGCAAAGCGGACCAGGTCGTGCATGGAACGGCAGAATTCCGGGGCGAAATTGTCGGCCATGGGATCGGTGAGGTTGAGCTTGGCGATGCGCGGCATGGCCTGCCCGAGGCGCTGCATGGCTCCCAGGGGCTGCGGCATGAGCGGCAGCCTGTCCGGCAGGGATTCCGGTTTGCCAAGATGGATGGCGCCGGTCATGCCATCCACGGTGATGAGCGTGCCGTCTTCAATGGATTCGAGACAGCCGGTGGCGTCTACCACCACGGGCAGCCCGAATTCCCGGGCCACGGAAGCAAAGTGGCTGGCGCGGCTGCCGCGCAGGGCCACGACGGCGGAAAGCCGGTCGATGACGCGGGAAAGGGCGGGGCCGAGGTTGCGCGTGACCAGCACGGTGCCCCGGGGCACGTCCTGAATGTCGCTGCATTGCGGGATGACCCGGGCCAGGCCTGCCGCCATGGTCGATGCGCCTGCGGGCGTGGCGGTCAGCAGGACGGGAAGGTCGGGGGTGGCGTGGCTGAGCGCGGCGGACTCCGCCGTGCCGGATTGAACCGCACGGCTTTGCAGAATGTACAGGCGGTTCCTGCTGTCCATGGCCCATTCCACATCCTGCGGCGTGCCGAAGAGCTCCTCGAGCTTCATGGCATGATCGGCCAGCCGCTTGAGGGTGGGGGTGGGCACCGGAAAGTCCGCGGGCTTGCTGAAGAACCTGTGCTGCGGGCGGCGCGAGAGCAGGACCGTCTGCGGCGTCATGCTGCCGTCCACGAGGGCTTCACCCAGTCCCTCGACCGCATAGATGGCCATGGCGCCCTGTTCCCTGTCCGGGGGCGGCAGGTCGGCATGCAGCTCGGGATCGCGGGTGTAGACCACCCCGGCGCAGGCCGGTTCGATCATGGGCATGAGCAGGACGGCCATGGGGGTCTCCGCATCGGCCAGTCCGTGCATGATGCGGTAGGCGATGGCCCGTGGGGTGTACTTGGAGGCCACAACCTCCTTCCAGGCATCCATGATTCCGGCGGCCTGCACGTTGAGCACCGAGGCGTACTGTCCGGCGAACGAGGCCTCGCCGTCTTCCGCGGCAGCGCTGGAGCGTACGGCCAGCGGCTTGCCGCCGGCACCGAGTTCCATGGCCGCGATTTCGATCTCGTTGGCAATGGTTTCCGGCATGTCCGCCTCGATGATCAGCTGCTGCATCTCGTCGGCCAGGGCGGCCAGCTCGGACGGGTCGGTCAGGCGGACCTTGCGCAGGCGTTCGTCCAGTTGCGGCCGCAGTTCGTTGGCTTCGATGAAATAGTGGAAGGCGCTGGCCGAAACCACCATGGCGGGGGGCATGGGCAGGTCCGTGGCATGGGCGATCTGGGCAAGGTGCAGGGCCTTGCCTCCCGCCTGTTTGGCATGCTGCAGCGTCTCCGACAGGGGGAAGACAAAGGGCGGGGTGATCTCCGCATCGGGCACGGTGACGGCCATGCGGACATAGAAATGGATCTTGGTGAAGTAGTCCAGAAGGTCCATGTACCGGCTCGGGGCCATGGCCTGCAGTTGTTCGATGAGGCCGCGCAGGCTGTGTCCCAGTTCCTCGCACAGCCATTCCACGCGGGCCCAGTCGGCCTGCTCCCGTCCGTAATGGATTTCCTCAAGGTCGGCGATGCGTTCGAGGCATTGGTCGTCCAGACGCAGCAGTTCCTTGAACGCGTTGTACTTGTTGCGCAACAGCGTTCCGGGGGAAAAGGCCTGATAGGTCCAGTGCAGGAAGAGTTCGCGAAAAGACATGCCGCTCCCGTTGTAGTGGTCTGGCGAATGGAGTGGAATATGGCCTGTGGCTACAGGCTCAGGACTTCATCGACCTTTCCTTCCAGTTCGTCCTTGTCGATGGGTTTGACGCAGTATTCGTTGGCTCCCAGACGCAGGGATTCGCGGGCTGTTTCCAGTGTCGGGTAGCCGGTGAGCATGATCACCCGGATGGAGGGACAGCGGCGCTTGAGTTCATCCAGCACCTGCACTCCAGTCATCTTGCGCAGCTTGATGTCCAGTATGGCAAGGTCGGGCTGGGTCGTGCCGGCGTGGTTGATGGCCTCATCCTCATCGGTGAAGACGGACACCGTATGTCCCTTGCGTTCCAGAATGCGTTTGACCAGCACTCCGGCGTCAATCACGTCGTCCAGTACCAGAATGGATGCCATGGTTCGTTACTCCGTATCTCGTTCTGCCCGTTCCGGGCGGTTCTTGTCAAAGCAGGTCTTGGGGGCCTGTCCGTCCGACGATTCAAGGGGAAGCGTCACGACAAAGGCCGTTCCCGGACCGCGCGGCTTGCCGCCTGCTGCCAGCCCGGCCAGCATGTCGGGGGAAAGGGGGCTGACGGCCTCAATGGAGCCTTCGTGGTCTTCGATGATGCCGAAGGAGACGGACAGGCCAAGCCCGGTGCCCTTGCCCACGGGCTTGGTGCTGAAGAACGGGTCGAAAATGGTCGACATGTCCTCGGGCCTGATGCCGCTGCCCGTATCGATGAAGGTTGCGGTGATGGTGAAGGCCTTCACGTCCAGGCGGGTGGCGATCTTGATGGTGCCGCCCTCTTCCATGGCTTCCGCCGCGTTGGAGAGCAGGTTTATCCACACCTGTTTCAGTTTTTCCGGATCGCCGTAGATGACCGGGAAGCGGTCGTCCAGGTCGGTGATGATATCCACATTGTCCAGCTTGAAGGCATGCTTGATGAGCTGCACGACCTCCATGATGGAGTTGTTGAAGCACATTTCCTTGCGCTCGCTGCTGGTCTGGCGTGAAAAGCCGAGCAGGTCGGCCACGATCTTGCGGCAGAATTTGGCCTGCTTTTCGATGATGGCAAGGTCGGAATGGAGCTGGCTTTCCTCCGGAACATCCTCCTGCAGCAGCTGGGCGTAGCCGAGGATGATGCCGAGCGGGGTATTGATTTCGTGCGCCACCCCGCCGGCCAGCTTGCCCACGGATTCCATCTTCTGCGAGTGGATCAGCTGGTCCTGGTAGCTCTTCAGGTCGGTGATGTCGCGGGCGGTGGTGAGCACGCCGATGATCCGCTGCTGTTCGTCATGTACCGGAACACGCAGAATGTGGAACCAGCGCCGGACATCCGAGGGAGAGGTGTACAGGGCCTCGCGGTTCACGGGTATGCCCGTACGCAGGATGGCGGCCGTTTCCTCATGGCGCGTGGGATCAATGCGGGAGGAGAAGACCGCGCTTTCGGGCTGACCAATGATCGCCTTCTCGCTCTTGCCGGCAAAGCGGGAAAAGGCCGTGTTTACGGCAAGGTAGCGCTGTTCCCTGTCCACAAGGGAAACCTGGTCCGGGCTTACGGAAAGGATGGTGCGCAGGATTTCCTGCTGGCGGGTCAGGTCCTTCTGGGCGGCCTGCAGGTCGGTAATATGCTTGCGCAGGGAGAGCGCCATGACGTCGAATGTCTCGGAGAGTTCCTGTATCTCGTCACCGGCGTTTTCGATGAACACCGGACATTCCCGGCAGTTGTCCATCTTTCCGGGGTAGTCTTCCGGGTTGCAGTTGGCGCACATGGTGCCTGCCAGATACCAGCACCGGCGGTCCGTATCCCCGAAGGCCGGACACCCGTCTCCCTTGCAGTTCTGGATCTCCCAGCAGTTGCGGCTGAGATGGACCCCGGTCCGCATGTCCAGGTTGCCGCGCACCATGTCTTCGGCATGCTCGCGCAGCTGGCCCAGCCGGGCCGAGATGCGGCGGGCGAACTGGGTGGAAATGATGATGCCCACAAGCAGGGCGATGCCCGTGAGGCCGGAAATGGTGACGATAAGGCCCTGCAGAACAGCCTGCGCCTTGGTGCGGGAAAGGCCGATGCGGACCGTGCCCACGGTATGCTCCGCAACCACAACGGGGACGGCGAAGTCATAGATGCGGTCCCGGCCCGTGTCGATCAGGCGCACGCTGCGTGTTTCCCCGAAGGGCACGAGGTTGGCCAGACGCAGCTCCGAGGGAAACCCGCCGGCGAAGCTGTGCACGAGGATGCGGTTCTTCTCATCCAGGACAAAGGCGTAGGCGATGTCCTCATCCACGGTCTTCAGTTCGTCCACCATGTTCTTCATTACCAGAAGATCCATGGAAAGCATGGGGTCTGCCGTGCGCAGGGCGAGGTTGCCCGCCAGTACCTGACCACGCCGCTTGGCTTCCTGCAGCAGGGCGTCGGCGGCAATGCGCGTAACGAACGTGGCCAGCAGCAGCGAGGTGAACACCACGATGAGCGTGATGCCGAGGTTCAGCTTGTTCCGGAAGCGCATCCGCGAAAAATAGAAATGCCGCATGGGTGCCATTACTTGCTTCCTGCGCTTGTGCTTGCGGGTTTGCTGTCCACGGCGTCGTCATAGGTGGCGCCGGTGTGGCTCGTCTTGGCGATGAGCTCCCGTATGGGGTCGTAGTCGCTGTCCGTAGCCGGTATGATGCGGCTCATGCCGGCTCCCTTGAGGATGGCGGCATCCTCGGGGCGGTTCATGGTGAGCTTGAAGAGGGCATTGGCAATGGTGCGCACGGTGTCTTTGGGCAATCCCTTGCGGGCCGCATACACCCAGCCCGGATAGTCACGTGTGGTCGCCACGATGCGCAGGCGTTCCGGATTGATCTTGTCCCGCACCACGTCGAGCGTGCCCTCCCGGATGGAAGCGATGTCGTACTTGCCGGCGTAGACGGCCAGTACGGCCTTTTCCTGCTTGCCACCGGGCCCGGGCGCGAAGGCCACTTCGGAAAAATCGTCAAGACCGATGCCGTGATCCAGGAAATGCCCCAGGGCGAAGAGGTATCCTCCTGCCGACAGGGGATCCACAGCGATCCAGCGCTTGCCGCGGCAGTCCTCGAGTTTCTGCACCAGACGGTTGTCCCGGCGGGCGATGATCTGGCCCCTGAAATTGGTGCTGCCGGATGGCTCGACGATGCGGGCGAAGGCTCGCGCCCCGGTCTTGGCAATGCTCACGTAGGTGAAGGGGTTGGAAAAGGAGATGTCTATGTCGCCGCGTTCGACCATGCGGCGGTGCTCTTCGAACGTGTCGGGGAAAACCTGCCGGAGGGCCAGCCCCGTCTCCGCAGCAAGGTATTCGATGAGGGGGTTGTGGCGGCGGTAGGAAACCGTGTGGGAATACTGCGGAAGATAGGCGTAGGTTATGGCCTGATCAGGCTCCGGCACCCGCACCTCTTCACGTTTGGACATGTCCACGCGGACGACGGGTTCATCCTCGCCGCATCCCTGCAGCCCCGGCAGGATAAGCAGAATGAGGCTCAGGAGGGTGGCGAGTTGTATTTTGGTCATGGACGTCTCCGTCGGGATTAGGCCGTGCCTCCCGCAGGCTGCGATAGGGGGGAGGCGAATTCCGGAACACTGGGGCCGGCATCGGGTTCGGCATGGGACGTGATCATGGTGCTCTGGCGTCCCGCCGCGAGGAACAGGGTCGTCTCGCCCTGCCCGTCTGTCCGCCCGGAGGCGGCAGCAGGGGCAATGTCGGCCCACGACTGGACCGTCCCGGCGGATTCCGCATCCTCTATGCGCATTTTTTCGATGCGGCGCAGGAAGGGAACATGGTTCCGAACCTTGCCAAGCGCGTAACGCAAGGCAATGTAACATGTAAGCATCACAAATGTGTAGCCCAGGGGGAGGTCAAAATAGGGGATGGTGTAGATGGCAAGGCCTTCAAACCGCGTCTGCATCCAGCCAAGCGCAAAGGGCAGCGGCCAGATCGATACGGCGAACAGGGCGGCCTGGGCAAAGAAAAGCTTGCCGAAGTATTCGTTGGCCCAGATGTTGGCGGCCTTGTAGTTGGCCTTGTCCTTGCGCAGAATGGCCTGAATGGAAAGGTTGTGCATGCGCACCATCTTGTTGTTCAGGCCGGCGTAGTAGTCGCGGTTGGTGAGATAGATGCAGGAAAGAGCAAGCTCGCCGAGGATGATGCACCATACCGAAAGAACGGCCGTGCCGAGCCACAGGCCTGCCTGCGCAGAGGGCAGGAGCCTGTAGGGGGCGATGAGCAGGGCATCCATGGTTGCGTAGAGGGATGAGGAATCCATTGCAGTGCTCCTTCATGTACATATCTCACCTTCCCGGGGCCAGCGGCCCCGAAAGGGTGAGCGTGCGAGAGGCGTTATGCTGTTGCATGCGGTCTGCCCGGTTGCGGACAGACGGTGGTTTTCCGGCAGGAGATCGGAAGATCCTGCTGTTGAAAGTCCGGCGACCCGCCCCGGATGAAGCGGATCGCCGGTGTGTTGCTTCGGTCTAGAAGGGGGGCAGGATGCTCAGCCCGAAGAAGCCCTTCGTGGAGTAGCGGATACCCACGTAGAAGGCCAGCACGATGAAGATGCGCTTCAGCCATACGTCGGGGATGTACTTGGAGGTGCGGGGGCCGATAACGGAACCTACCAGGATGCCCAGCAGTTCTGCGCCGATGAGGGGCCAGAAGATGGGGGTGTCCTTGACCACCATGTAGGTGAAGATGGAGGTGGTCATGCCCACCAGAACGGCCAGTGCGGAAGTACCGGCAACCAGGTACATGGGCAGGCCCGCGACGCTGGTCAGGAAGGGCACGAGCAGGAAGCCGCCGCCCACGCCGAGGAAGGAGGCCAGCGCTGCGATGACGAAGCCGCCGCATACGGGGATGACGGGGTTGAAGGAGAACTCCACACCGTAGAAGGTGAAGGTGCAGTTGGTGACGGAGAAGTTCTTCACCTGCACGCCCATGGCAGCGGTATCAACCTTGGTTTCACCCTTGACGGAGGATTCGAAAGCCTTGGCGGCTTCCTTGGCCTTCTTCTTGGAAGCCTGACCCTTGGGGGAGGTTTCATACAGCAGGTAGCAGCCGAGGAAGAGCACGAACAGGCCGAAGTAGCCGATGTAGGATTTCAGGGAAATCTTGCCGGCGGTCAGCCACGGCACCAGGTAGGAACCGGCGATGGAACCGCATGCGAGGCACAGGCCCAGGGGCAGCACCAGACGACCCATCTTGTAGTAGTTGTAGGAGGAGATGCCGGCGGAGGTGCCCACGAGCCACTGGTTGGACACGCGGATGGAGTCGGTCACCAGCTTGTTCAGCACCGGAGCGGTCTTCTTGAAGCTGGAGGCGAAGTTGCCGAAGCCGTAGATGGTGATATGGCCAACACCGGCCATGATGCCACCGAACGCGCCAACGGTGGAGAAGATCCAGCCAACCCACACTGCCCAGGCGAAGCCGAGGACCAGGTTGATGTTCGGGCCGCCGGGGATGCCGAGGAAACCGGTGGGGGAGTCAGGGTTGATCATCCCGGGTTCGGCGCCCTTGGGGGCGGAGTTGATGGCGTCCTGCAGACGGTCGGCCCATGCGGGCTCCATGCACACGAACACGGCCAGGACGGCCAGTGCCAGCATCAGAAAACCTTTTCTTGATTTGAACACGTTGTACTCCTTAGCAGTTGCAAGCAAGTCGGTTTGAAAAAAGGCAGTGTTTCATGACGCGCGAAACAGCCGCCGATTGGCCTGGATTCTTGTGCCCTCTCCGAAGATGGCCGGCAGGTGCCGAGAGGCGGATCGTCCGGTTTGGATACAATTTTTCAGTAAACGCGATCTAGCAACCGTGGACACCCGGGGCAAGGCGATTCGATTATGGGAAAATAATCACTTTTTTCACAATACATCGGGAATATCGGGGGGTATTTCTGGGGGTATTATGTGAATAAAATCACAATCATTATATTTTATCTTTATAAACAAGATGATTAAACAGTGTTTTGTGATTCTTAATTTTGTGAGCAGAGGGTGTGTTTTGCAGAGCGGGCGAAGGAGCTGGATGATGAGAGTATCGGCAGCGTGTTGCGGGTAGCGCAATTATAATGCGTTAACCCTCTATAACTCTTTTCAAAAGTGCCTTCATCTGCGAAGTTGGTAGAGATGATTACCGGCCGGTATGTTGGCGGGAACCGGGCACGCCCGGCCTGAATATGGACGAGGAAACAGGACAGGGGCAGATGACAAAGCGTTCTTTGGGGATCCGGGGGAAGCTGGTAACCATTTTCGTACTCATCAAGGTGCTGCCGCTGCTGGCGCTTGCGTGGTTTTCCTGGAGCCTGATTTCCTCCCTTGGCTGGACCGTGCGTGAAAAGACGGAGCAGTTGGTCTTTGAGACGCAGGGAACGGTCAGCACCGTGGGCAGCACGGCCACAAGCAGCTCCATCCGCGCACTTGATCTCAAGTCACGGGAGGCCATCGAGCGCCTTTCCACGGACACGGCCCGAAGGGTTGCGGACTTTCTCTATGCCCGTGATGCGGACATCAGGCAGGCGGCACTTGTGCCCGTCAACGCCGAGGCCTACCGTCGGTTTCTTGCGCCGCTTTCAAGGTCTGTCATCGTTCAGCCGGAATGGATTCTCAATGGGGACGGCACGGCCTGGGAGCCTGCTGTCAACGCCACCGGCGGCCTGTATGTACCGACGAAGAACATCGCCAACAGCAAGGACTTCCATTCCCGGCCTCCCGAGGGGCTGCGCCGGGAACAGCGCCCTCTGTTTCTGGAGATGACCTTTGTGGACATGCGCGGGCGCGAGGTCGTCAAGGTCACAACCTCGGAGCGTCTTGCCTCCACTCTCCGCGATATCCGTAACCCGGCCAATACCTATTGCCGGGCGGAACGCTACTACCCCGAGCTTCGGAAGCTCAAGCCCGGGGGAATCTATGTTTCCGATGTGATAGGGGCATATGTCCCCAGTCCTGTGGTCGGGATGTACACCCCTGCCCGCGCCAAGGCTTTGGATATCCCCTTTGCTCCGGAGCAGGCCGGGTACGCCGGCAAGGAGAATCCGGTCGGTCGCCGCTTTGAAGGGATCGTCCGCTGGGCCACACCCGTGCTGCAGGAGGGCAAGCAGATCGGCTGGGTGACGCTGGCGCTTGACCACACGCACATCATGGAGTTCACGGACCACATCCTGCCCACGGAAGAGCGCTACACCGATATTTCAGACGCCTCGAGCGGCAATTATGCCTTCATGTGGGATTACGAGGGAAGAAACATCTCGCATCCCCGGGATTACTTCATCGCCGGCTATGATCCGCAGACGGGCGCCCCCGCCACTCCGTGGCTGGAGGAATCCATCTATGAGGCCTGGCAGGCATCGGGACTCCCCTCTGCCGAATTTCTGCCCGGGATCCCCACCTTTGAGCATCAGTCCCTGAGCAAGAAGCCCTCCGGGGAACTCATGCGGGCCGGTTTTGTGGGGCTGGATTGCCGGTATCTCAATTTCGCGCCGCAGTGCGATGGGTGGCACAACCTGACGCAGTACGGGGGCTCAGGGTCGTTCGTCATTTTCTGGAGCGGGTTGTGGAAGCTGACCACGGCTTCGGCCATTCCGTACCATACCGGACAGTATGGGCGTACACCGCGCGGATTCGGGTATGTGACCATCGGGGCCAATGTTGACGAGTTCCATCAGGCGGCAACGCAGACAGCCAATAAGATAGAAACCCTGGTTGCAGAGTTTACCGAATATCTGGGTGCCCAGAACGATGACACGCAGTCGTTGCTGCGCGATTCCATGGCACGCTCCATGCGGGATATCACTCTGTCCACCCTGATCATGGTGATCGTTGTCATCTGTATCGCCATCTGGATGGCCACGGTGCTCAGACGCAAGATAACGACCATTACCGAAGGCGTGCGCCGTTTTCATGCCGGCGAGCTGGAGGCCCGTCTGCCCGTGGACTCGGGAGACGAACTGGGTGAACTCTGCCAGGTGATCAATGACGCCTCGGCGTCCTTCTCTGCGCTGGTGTCCGACCTGAAGATCGCCGAGGAGCGCATGCGCGGCATTTTTGAAAATGCTGTGGAGGGTATCTATCAGAGTACTCCCGACGGGCGATATCTCAACGTGAATCCTGCGCTTGTCCGGATGATGGGGTACAAGGACCCCGAACAGCTCCTTGGGGGCATTACCGATATCGCGGCACAGGTGTATGCGGACGAGAATGACAGGGCCGAGCTGTTGCGTCGCCTCGAGAGGGACGGCATTGTCAATAATTTCGAGTTTCGGGCTCGTCGTCGGGACGGAAAACAGATGTGGCTCTCCACCAATGTACGGGCCGTACGGGGGGGGGACGGCGAGATCGCGTATATTGAAGGCATGGTGGGAGACGTTACCAGCCACAAGCAGATGAAGGAAGCCGAGCAGGGGCGGGAGGCTGCCGTGGCACGGGACCAGGCCAAGAGTCTGTTTCTCGCCAACATGAGCCATGAGATCAGGACCCCCATGAACGCCATTATAGGTGTGACCGACCTGCTGCAGGAGGGAGGGCTGGACGAGAACCAGCGGGCGCTTGTCACCCTGCTGCGCTCTTCCGGAGAGCATCTGCTCGAGATCATCAATGACATTCTTGACGTGTCGCAGATTGAAGCGGGCAAGATACGGCTGGCGCGCGAGCCGTTCGACCTGCACAGCGCCATCGAGGACTGTGTGGGGCTTCTGTCCGTGCGGGCGACGATGAAGGGGCTGGCCATCAGACACCGGATTGGGGCCACCGTGCCGCGCTTCGTGGTCGGCGATGTGCAGCGTTTCCGTCAGGTGCTGCTGAATCTGGTGGGAAATGCGGTCAAGTTTACCGATGACGGCTATGTGGTCGTCCGCTTGGGGGTGCTGGAGCGTACCGGGCGTTCGGTGATGCTGTCGTGCAGCGTGCAGGACAGCGGCGAGGGCATTGCACCGGAAAAGCTTGGTCAGGTTTTCGACAGCTTTGTTCAGGCAGACAGCTCCAGTACCCGACGCCACGGCGGAACTGGGCTGGGGCTTGCCATCTGCCGGACGCTGGTCACCCTCATGGGAGGGGATATTCAGGCGAAAAGCGAGCTGGGCAAGGGCAGCACGTTCACCTTTTCCGTGCAGCTGGAAGTGGCGGAGCGTGGTGCCTTGCCGAAGCAGGAACGGCGCAAGGAGCCGGATGCCTCGTCGTCGGCTTCCCCGGTGGATACCGAGGGGATTCTTGCCGGACGCAGAGTCCTCTATGTGGATGATTCGGAGAGCAACAGGGTCTTGGTCTCGCTGTATCTCAAGCGGACCGGCGCCTTGCTTGACCTTGCGGAAAATGGCTTTGAGGGGCTGGGCATGCTGGAGCAGCACGCGTACGACATCGTGTTGCTGGACATGGAGTTGCCGGAAATGAACGGGTACACCATTGCAGGCCGCATCCGTGAGCTTCCCGCCCATGCGCAGGTGCCCATCCTGGCATTGACCGCCAACGCCATGGCTGATGACAGACAGCGCTGTCTGGATGCCGGATGCTCCGAGTACATGCCCAAACCCATTCGCAAGGATGCGCTTATTGCCACCATGCAGGCTCTGTTGGGAGCCTAGGCGTCAGGGCAGCGGGTGTTCCGAGTGTACAAGAGGCGTTTCCTGCAGATCCACGGGGAGTTCGACCGCCTCCTCTCTGGCAAGGGTCTGCTCGAAATGGCTGACGATGGCGTGCAGGGATCCATCCTTGCGCATGGAGTCCAGAGCGCTTTGCCAGCGGGCAATGATGTCCGGATCGGTGTCCTTGGAAAAGGCGATGAACAGTTCGTTCTGCTGCACGGGCAGGACCACCTCCAGCCAGTGGCGGGGTTTGCCTGCCCGATGGGCGTAGTATCGGCCGGATGCCCATGACTGCAGCCACAGGTCCACCCTGTCCCGCGCCAGCAGATAGATGATCTGTTCGGGAACTCCCGGAACGCTGTAGATGTCGGGGAATCCGTTCCGGCGCAGCAACTCCTCTTCATAATAGTCCTGCAGGACTCCTACGCGGAATTGCTTGGCCTGCTCCAGCGAGACGGGTGAGCAGGCGGTGCCGTGACGCTTGAAAAGGACCACCTGTGATTCATAGATGGGGCCGACCCAGTGAAAGAGGCGTTCCCGCTCCGGAGACCGGACGGTGGAAAACAGGGCGACATTGGGCTGCGATTTGGCCATGGCCATGGCGCGCGACCACGGCAGCACCCGGATGCCGCGGGGCAGGTCGGTATTGGTTCGCCGGATGAGCTCGCGGACAATGTCCGCACAGGCGCCGTGCAACGTATTGTCTTTGATGTAGTTGAAAGGGGCGAGGTTTTCAGTCAGCACCTGAAGTGCTGGTGGTGCGGCGTGACACGGCACCGTTCCAGAGAGCAGGGCGGAACAGGCGAGAGCGAGCGTGATGATGAGGCGGGAGAAGGCGTTTCCCTGCATGAGTGTCCCCTTACGCCGTATGTAGTAAGGGGATTTCCGGAACAAGGCAAGGGACGGCCTGTCCCTCCCGGAACGGAACCGTTAGCCCAGCGCCACATCCAGTGTCATCATGACGCCGAACCCCACAATGCAGCCCATGGTGGCAAGGTCACCGTAGCCGGATGCCTGCGATTCCGGGATAACCTCCTCCACAACCACGAAGATCATGGCGCCGGCGGCAAAGGCCAGCGCATAGGGAAGCATGGGCTGGGCCACGACCACGGCCATGGCGCCGAGCGTCCCGGCAATGGGTTCCACGATGCCGGAAAGCTGGCCGTACCAGAAGCTCCTGCCTCGGGACATGCCTTCCCGGCGCAGGGGGACCGACACGGCCGTCCCTTCCGGAAAGTTCTGTATGCCGATGCCGATGGCAAGGGCGATGGCCCCGGCCAGGGTGGCGGAGGGATAGCCGGCAGCCACGGCCCCGAAGGCCACGCCCACGGCCAGGCCTTCCGGAATGTTGTGCAGGGTGATGGCCAGCACAAGCAGGGTGGTCCGGTGCCAGGACGTCTTGACGCCTTCGGCCTCGCTGGCATCGGCGTGAATGTGCAGGTGGGGCAGAAACATGTCTACAAGGCGCAGGAAGGAGGCGCCGGCAAGGAAGCCCACCAGGGCCGGTGCCCATTTCAGGCTGCCCAGTCCCTCGCTCATTTCAATGGCGGGCGCCAGCAAGGACCAGTAGCTGGCCGCAATCATCACACCGGCGGCAAAGCCGAGCATGACGTCCAGCACCTTTTTGCTGACGTTCTTGGTGAACAGGACCACGGCAGCGCCGAGCGCCGTCATGCTCCATGTGAACAGGGTGGCCAGCAGTGCCTGCAGTGTGGGGTGTAATTCTGCGAACGTCATTGTCTATCCATATGCGTCTGTTCGTTGGTGCGTCAGAAGGTGACGCTCCGCCAGGAATCATCCTTGAGGACGGTTGTAAAGAACGCGCCCACGTATTCCACGTCGAGATGGAGTGCTTCCATGGTCTCCACCATGTCATAGCGCTCGGCGCAGGAGCGGCAGGCCATGACCGTCACGCCGCGGTCCTGCAGCGCGGCGATTTCCTGCTGCAGGGCTTCGTCTCCGGCCAGCAGCAGTTGCGAAGGGCCCCAGACGATGAGGGTGACAGACTCCCACCATCCCTTGGGCAGGGCGTTGCCGCCGTACATGCAGACCAGGTTGCGGGCAACGTCCGGGTCCCGGCTGCTCCAGACTATGCAGAGATTCTGTGCGCCGCTCATGCCGGCTCTCCATCCTCGTTTTGCGGAAGGGGGTGTTCCATGTCCATTTCAAAGTGGTGGACGTCGTCGTCAAAATCCTTGGTTACCACAAATCCCAGCGTTCGTGCCAGTTCAATCATGTTCTTGTTGTCGCTGAGCGCCGCCCCGGTGATGCGGGCCGTGTGCCGCTGTTGCAGGTAGCGGATGATCTTTTCCATGAGCAGCCGCCCCAGTCCCATGCGCTTGAGATCGGAGCGGACGGCCACGGCGAATTCCGCGGAGGCGTTGTCCGGGGTGATCATGGCCCGGGCCACGCCGAGCGTTCTGATGACACCGTCTGGGGCCTCTCCCTTGGCGATGAAGGCCATTTCCCGGTCATAGTCTATCTGGGTCAGCTTGATCATTTCGGAACGTGGCAGAGTGGCCACATTGCCGAAGAAGCGGAACCGCTTGTCCTGGGGAGACATGTTTTCAAGAAAATCCCAGTGGTCCGGTTCATCCTCAGGACGGATGGGCCGCATGTCCACCTTGGCGCCGTTGCGCAGCTGGACGCATTCCTCCAGCTCACGCGGGTAGGGGCGTATGGCCAGCTGGTCGGTGCCGGAGGCTGGGCTCCAGGCCACGCGGATGTTGGCGTCGAGCGCCACCACGCCTTCCTCATCCGCAAAGAGCGGATCAATTTCGAGCTCGAAAATTTCCGGAATGTCGATGACCAGCTGCGAGACCTTGACCAGGGCGGAGCGGATGGCGTCCAGATTGGCGGACGGAATGTCCCGGTTGCCCTTGAGCAGGGAGACGATCTTGGTGCGCGAGATAAGCTCGTTCGCAAGGCTCATGTTCAGGGGCGGCAGGGCCGTCTGCGTATCCAGCGCGATGGAGGCGAGGGAGCCGCCCTGTCCGAAGCGGATGATGGGGCCGAATACGGGGTCCGTGGCGGTTTCTATGGCCAGTTCCCGTGCCCGCGCCCGGCGGCTCATGCGCTGAACGCTGAAGCCGGTGATGCGGGCCTCGGGCTGGGTCTGTCGCACGCGGGTCACGATGGATTCCCCGGCACGCCGGACATCCTCGCCGGATTCCAGGTCCAGGGCTACCCCGCCCGCCAGCGACTTGCGGTAGATGTCCGGCGAGTTCACCTTCAGGGCCACGGGAAAGCCTATGGCTTCCGCGGCAGCGGCGGCCTCGTCCACGGTGGCGGCGAGGCGGGTTTCCACCACGGGAATGCCATATGCCGAAAGGATGGCCCCGGACTCCTTGCCGGTGAGCATCTGGCGCTTTTCTTCGAGGGCGTTGACCACAATGCCCCGGGCCGTGAAGGCGTCGGGGGAAAAATCGTCGGGCAGCGAGGCCGGGGCCTCCACCAGCATGTCCTGGTTGCGGCGGTATTGCACGAGGTTCAGGAAGGCCCGTACGGCCTTGTCCGGGGTGAAGAAAGAGGGGAGCCCCGCCTCTGTGAATCGCTTGCGGGCGGATTCGGCATCGTCGATGCCCATCCAGCTGGTCAGGATCAGCTTTTTGGTCTTCCGACAGGCTGTCATGATCTGTTCGGCAATGGCCGCACTGTCCACGCCCGCGGCGGGGACATGCATGATCAGCAGGGCGTCGATGCTGGGGTCCTGCAGCATGATGCGGACGGCGTTGGCGTACATTTCTCCGTCGGCGTCACTCTTGATGATAAGCGGGTTCCAGTATGACCAGGCGCTGCCCAGTTCGTTGTCCAGCTTCTGGCAGGTCTCGTCATCCAGTTCCGCGAGCCTGCCGCCGCCCTCCAGCAGCATGTCCGTGGCCAGAAATCCGGGGCCCCCGCCGTTGGTGATGATGCCCAGCCGTTCCCCGCGCAGCGGGCGGGCCAGGGCAATGGTCTCCACGGTGTCAAACATGGTGTCGATGTCGAACACGCGCAGCATGCCTGCGCGCCGGAACGCCGTGTCGTACACGTCGTCCGAACCGAGCAGCATGCCGGAATGGGCGGCAGCGGCAGCGGCTCCGGCCTCGGAGCGCCCCGCCTTGATGACCAGCACGGGCTTGTTGCGGGCCAGTGCGCGCACGGCGGACAGGAACTGGCGGGCGTTCTCGATGGTTTCGATGTAGAGCAGGATGGCCCGGGTGGAAATGTCGTCATTCAGGTAGTTGAGCACATCCTCGAAGTGGATGTCGTACCGGTCGCCCAGCGAGACGAAATGGGAAAATCCTATGTTCTTGGACGCCGCCCAGTCGAGCACCGTGGTGAACAGCGCATCGGACTGGGTGACAAAGGCGACCTTGCCGGGGAGGGCGTCGCGCTGGGCAAGGCTGGCGTTGATGCCCAGCGAGGGGTTGATGAAGCCCAGGCAGTTGGGGCCCAGCACCCGGACCCGGAACTTGCGCGCCACGGCCAGCAGGGCCTTTTTCTGCACCTCAAGCTTGTCCCGGTTGAAACGGAAATAGCCGCGCGACATGATGATGGCGTTCTGGGTGCCGCGCTTGCCGAGTTCCTCGATGTAGAAGGGGATGGTCTCGGGTGGGGAACAGAGAATGGCGAGGTCCGGGGTCAGGGGAAGCGTATCAATGGTGGCGTAGCACGGCAGGTCCATGACGCTGTCTGCCTCTGGATCCACCGGAAGCACGGGGCCGAGGAATTTCCCCGACAGGAGGTTCTTGAGGATGGTGTTGCCGGGATTGCCCGGTTCGTCGCTTGCCCCGATGACCGTGACGGATGTGGGCTTGAACATCTGCTCGAGTTTGACCGGACTCACGGCGGCTCCCTTGTCGTGTGACGGTTGGCACGAATGCGGATCGGGAATGGTGCGGCAGGGCACGGGGCTGTCGTGTCTCTTCCCGTACCCTGTCCATATTTTCACGGCATGCGCAAAGAAGTCAATTCCAATTGCACAAGACGGAAGTGCCGTGCGTGTGAGGACGACCGTTCACCGAGTCCGCTCTCCTTTATCTGCTGAATTCGACCACTCACCGAAAACTGGTGGGGGATTCTTTTTTTCCATCATAGAGACGTGTATATTCACGTTGAGGGCTTTCCCGCTCCCCGCATGCGCGCCGCGCACAGGACACGAAACGGATGGTATGGCGCGCATGGGTGACAGGACGACAGGCACGTTGCAGGCGGAGAGCATCTGCCCAACCAGACAAGGAGTGTATCAGCATGAGCCAGGCACGGATTGAAAGCATGATGGATGAAACCCGGCTGTTCGAGCCGCCGGTGGAAGGCGCAAATGCTTCGTACGTCAAGTCCATGGAGGAATACGAGGCGCTCTACAAGCGCTCCATGGAAGATAACGAGGGATTCTGGGCGGAGCGTGCCAATGAATTGGTGGACTGGTTCACCCCGTTCACCAGCGTGCTGGACGCGGACATGGAAACGCCGAGCATCAAGTGGTTTTCCGGCGGAACCCTGAATATCGCCTACAACTGCCTCGACCGGCATATCGCCAACGGGCGCAGGAACAAGGCCGCCATCATCTGGCAGGGTGAACCGGATGAGGATGTGAAGGTCTACACGTACCAGATGCTGTATGACGAGGTCTGCCGCTTCGCCAATGTGCTCAAGGCGCAGGGCGTGGCCAAGGGGGACAGGGTGGCCCTGTACATGCCCATGATCCCGGAGCTGGCCATCGCCATGCTGGCCTGCGTGCGGATCGGGGCCATTCATTCCATCGTGTTTGCGGGATTCTCCGCCGTGAGTCTGCAGAACCGGGTGCAGGACTGCGAGGCCAAGGTTGTGGTCACGGCCGATGCCGTGCTGCGCGCCGGCCGGAGCATTCCCCTGAAGCGTAATGCGGATGAGGCGCTGCGCGAATGCCCCAGCGTGCAGAAGGTCATTGTGGTGAACCGCGCGGACACCACGGTCGACTGGGTTGAGGGGCGCGACATCTGGTGGCACGAGGCCGTGTCCGCTCCGGGCATCACGGCGTTCTGTCCCTGCGTGCCCATGGAGTCCGAGGATACGCTTTTCATCCTGTACACCAGCGGCTCCACGGGCAAGCCCAAGGGCGTTGTGCACACCACGGGCGGCTACCTGACCTATGCGGCCCATACCACCCAGTGGGTCTTCGACGTGCGGGACAGTGATGTCTACTGGTGCACGGCGGACATCGGCTGGATTACCGGGCATACCTATATCGTGTATGGTCCGCTGGCGCTCGGAGCCACGACCCTGATGTTCGAGGGCGTTCCCAGCTACCCGGCCCCGGACCGCTTCTGGCAGGTGGTCGAGAAATTCCGCGTGAACATTTTCTATACTGCGCCCACGGTTATCCGGGCCCTGATGCGGGAGGGGGCCGAATGGACGCAGAAGCATGACATCAGCAGCCTGCGTCTGCTCGGCTCGGTGGGCGAGCCCATCAATCCCGAGGCTTGGATGTGGTACCACAATCATGTCGGAGGCGGTTCGCTGCCCATCGTGGACACGTGGTGGCAGACGGAAACCGGGGGCATCATGATCAGCGCCCTGCCCTTCGCCACGCCGCTCAAGCCCGGTTCGGCCACGCGGCCGTTGCCCGGCATTGATGCCCGTATCGTTCGTCCGGACGGCACGGATGCCGAGCCTAATGAAGGCGGCCACCTCATCGTACGGCGTCCGTGGCCCGGCATGCTGCGGGGAGTGTTCGGCGATCCGGAACGATACAAGACGACGTACTTCGAACGGTTCCCCGGCGCTTATGAGGCCGGAGACGGCGCACGGGTGGATAACGACGGATACTTCTGGATCATGGGGCGCCTTGACGACGTCATTAACGTGTCGGGGCACCGCATGGGCACGGCCGAGATCGAATCCGCCCTGGTGGCCCATCCCGCCGTGGCCGAGGCCGCCGTGGTGGGCATGCCGCACCCCATCAAGGGAGAAGCCATCTATGCCTATGTCACCCTCTCGTCCGAGGTGGACGAGTCCGAGGAATTGCGCGCCGAACTCCGCACCTGGGTCCGCAAGGAGATCGGTCCCATCGCCTCGCCGGAGGTGCTGCAGTTTGCCGATGGTCTGCCCAAGACCAGAAGCGGCAAGATCATGCGTCGCATTCTGCGCAAGATTGCCGGGGGCACGACCAGCGACTTCGGAGATACCTCCACGCTGGCTGACCCGGGGGTCATCGCCGACCTCATAGAAGGAAAAATGGACCTCACCGGTAGATAATTCCGGAAGGGGGGCAGAAATATTTGGCGGTCTGGCTTTTGTCAGACCGCCATTTTTTTTCGAGCTGTCCGGGATTATTGAAAATTATAATCGCCTGACAAAATGGTATCTGATGTATTGCTTTATTTTATGGGAATTGCCAAAGTACCGTTCATGTTGATTGACCAACCTGCCAATGCTGGATCAATCGGGATACAGCGCCCGTTGCCACGCAGACACACTCAATAACGCCGGAGGGTGCCATGAAATTACGTACTAAAATGACGGGCTTTCAGGTCATAGCAACGTTGCTGACCGTTGCTGTACTGAGCGCAGTCTTTATTGCGCAGATGCTGTCATACAGCAGCAGTGAAGCGGAGTCGTACCGTACTGAAACAATGCAGCGTGAGGAATCACGTCTGCAGGATTACGTGAACATGGCTGTGGGGGCTGTGGATTCCTTTGTGAAGCGCTCGCAGGATATCGAGGGGCTCAAGGAGGAACGCAAGGCCTATCTGAAGCAGGTCGTTGATGCGGTGTATGCGCAGATCGTGGCTCTGCAGGCAGACCATCCGGGCATGTCGGAAGAAGCATTGCGCAACGAGATCCTCAAGATTGTGGCTGCCGTCCGTTTTGACAACGGCAACTATATCTGGATCAACGATCTTACCCCCCGCATGATCATGCATCCCACCTCGCCGAGCATGAACGGCAAGGACCTCACGGATTACCAGGATGCCAAGGGCAACTACATGTTCCGCGAGATGGCGCAGGTGTGCCGTACCGCCGGCGAGGGGCTCGTGTCCTACTACTGGGCCAAGCCGGGCGAGCAGTCCGCAACCCTGAAAATTTCATATGTACGTCTTGTGCCCGGTCTGAACTGGGTTCTCGGCACGGGAACCTGGCTGAACGACATCACGGCGGACATGCAGAACGAAGCCAAGCGACTGCTGAGCAAGATGCGCCAGAGCGATGGCAACTATTTCTGGATCAATGACACCAACGGCGTGATGATTGCCCACCCCAGCGAAACCATGGTCGGAACCAACGTGATGGATCTGCGCGACAAGAACGGCAAGGCCTTCTTCGCGGAAATGGTGCAGGTGGCGAAGAACAACGGTGAAGGAACCGTTGAGTATGTCTGGCCCAAGGCCGGCTCCGACAAGCCCGAACCCAAGCTCTCCTATGTGAAGCTCATCAGGGACTGGAACTGGATTGTCGGCATGGGCATATACGTGGACGGCGTGGAAGCCGCCATCGTGAAGAAGCAGAAGGCCATGGATGAGACCGTTTCCGGCGTGGTGCGACTGGTGGCGCTGATTGCCCTGGGCATTCTGGCGGCTGTGGTAGGCGTCAGTTTCCTCTTCACCCGCAGCATCACCAACACCCTTGGCGGCGAGCCTGAAGAGATGGCCACCATTGCCGAGACGGTTTCCCGCGGGGACCTGACCATATCCTTCGGTCACCAGAGCGTGCGCGGGGTATATGCCTCCATGAAGATGATGGTGGAGCGCCTGACCGGCGTGGTGGGGGATATCCAGATCGCCACGGAGCAGATAGCCTCCGGCTCGGAAGAACTGGCTTCCTCCTCTGAAACCATGTCTCAGGGGGCGACCATGCAGGCCTCTTCCGTGGAGGAAGTGTCCGCGTCCATGACCGAGATGCTTGCCGGTGTCCGGCAGAACGCGGTCAATGCCCGCGAGACCGAGACACTGGTGGACAAGGCCGCCCGCGAAACCAAGCTTTCCAGCGAAGCCATGCAGCGGACCGTGCAGGTGATGCACCGTATCTCCGAAAAGATCTCCTTCATCGAGGAGATTGCCCGGCAGACGAACCTGCTGGCGCTCAATGCCGCCATCGAGGCTGCCCGCGCCGGTGAACACGGCAAGGGCTTTGCCGTTGTGGCGGCGGAAGTCCGCAAGCTGGCAGAGCGCTCCCGCGAGGCCGCAGGCGAGATTACCGAGCTGGCCACCTCCAGTGTCGAGGTGGCTGAAGAGGCCGGCGGCATGCTTCTGGCCGTTGTACCGGATATCCAGCGGACCGCGGACATGGTCCGCGAGATTGCCGCTGCCTGCGCCGAACAGGAAGTGGGGGTCGGCCAGATCAACCAGGCCGTGACCCAGCTCGACTCGGTCATCCAGCAGAACGCATCCGCCTCGGAGGAGATTGCCTCCACGGCCGAGGAATTCTCGGCGCAGGCGGAACAGCTGCAGCAGGCCATTGCCTTCTTTACGGTCAGCGGCAATGCTGCCCCTGTTTCTGCTCCCAGGAAGGCCAAGGCCGTTGCTTCCCGTCCCGCAGGGGCAAAGAAGGCTGCCGAGCCCCGTCAGCCTCGTCTGGCTGCCGCTGGATCGAAGGGCAACGGCGTGCATCTGGCTCTGGACAATGAAGATGAGGAGTTTGAACGCTTCTAGCAGGCACTCTGCAATAGCTGAAAGCCCCCGGCACGCGAAGGCGTGCCGGGGGCTTTGTCTTTGGAGGCAGAGGGAGCGGTACAGAAAACCCCGCTTCTCGGCTGGCGAGAAGCGGGGTGGTTCCGGCGGTTCCCCAACAGCCGGAAAGAGGGGAGTGTGTTCTCTCAAGTCCCCTTGCGGCGTCGGCCATGGCGGGCCGCGCAGCCTGTATCAATCTGTGCACGAACCTTCCGTCACGGTTCTGTGCGAAAGACCTGCGGGATGCCGGAGCGCCCCCGCGCTCCATAGCCTCCGCATGTCGTCAATCCCCCGATGCGTTCCCTTCCCCAAGGGAGCGCATGGTGCAGGCTAGTGTCGTTTCCAGTCGTGGAACAGGCCGGAGATGTTCGGCAGATGGATCGTATTGTCCATGGTGTCGAACACCGGCTCGGCATCTGGTTCACTGTGTCCGTCCACCAGCAGGATGCTCATGAGATTGATGGCGTCCGCATGGCCGAGGAACCTGGTTTTCTCGACTCCCTGATAGAAGAAGAGATACGACGGGGTGCCTGCGATGGCGTATGTCCTGCTGAACTCGGAGCAGTAGTCCGGGCTCATCAGGCAGACCGAAAATTGTTTTGCACAGGTGAGTGCGACCTCTTCGAGCACCTTCAGCTGCTCGGCATACAGGGGGCCCGGTTCAAGACATCCGGCAAGGATGGGGCGGGACTCGTGCTCGAGCACGGCCGCGAATTCCTTGGGTGTGAGTGTCTGAAGCATGGTTTCCGCCTTTCTAGAGATCTGAAAGGCAAAAAGCAGCATGCGTGCCAGTGATGATTTATTGTGTAAAATCGGGGGGATGATGATGCTTTGGCGAGGCCTGATGTGTATCTTTATGTATCTTGATACGCATCAAAGTGTATCATTATGTCTCAATCCCTGTGGAGAGACGCCCTGGCTCAGTCGTCGAGATGCAGCTCCCGCATCTTGCGGTACAGGGTCGCCCGGCCCATGCCGAGCAGACGTGCGGCGTGCGCCTTGTTGCCTCCGGCCGCCGCGACTGCGGCGGTAATTGTCTCCGCGGTGAGATCGCGGAAGGAGCGGCGCGGTGCGGGGTGCCCAAGGAGAGGCTGGGGGGCCGGAGCGTACGGTGCGGGTGCCGCAGAGGGGGGTGGGATGTACGGCGTTTCAATGGTTTCCGGGGTCAGGTGCTCAATGCCTATGAGGCCCTGCCGGGCCAGAATGCAGCCGTGTTCGATCACGTGCTTGAGCTCCCGGACATTGCCGGGCCACGGGTGACGCAGGAAGAACTGCATGGCCTCGTCGGTTATCCCCTGAACCGTTGTGCCCAGTTCCTTGTTGCAGCGGGCAATGAGGTGAGTGGTCAGCAGCGGCAGGTCGTCACGTCGCTCGCGGAGCGGGGGGAGCTGAACGTGCATGACGTTGAGACGATAGTAGAGGTCCGCCCGGAAGCTGCCTTCCTGTATCTTCTGCAGGAGGTTGGCGTTGGTCGCGGCAACGATCCGTACATCCGCCTTGCGGGTGACGGTATCTCCGACCCGTTCGAACTCCTTGGATTCGAGAAAGCGCAGCAGGAGGACCTGAATGCGGGGGGAAACGTCGCCGATTTCATCCAGAAAGATGGTGCCACCCTCTGCAGCTTCGAATCGGCCCGCCTTGTCCGCAACCGCGCCGGTAAAGGCGCCGCGTACATGGCCGAAGAGTTCGCTTTCCAGCAGGCTTTCCGACAGGGCCGTGCAGTTGACCTTGATGAGCGGGCCATGGGCCCGAGCCCCGTTGTGGTGCAGGGCATCGGCGATCAGCTCCTTGCCTGTTCCCGATTCCCCCGTGACAAGGACGGTGGTGTCCACTTCGGTCAGGCTTTCGAGCAGGGTGTAGAGGCGTTGCATCTTGATGCTCTTTCCCACGATGCTGCGGAAGGAGTGTCGCTCCTTGAGCTGCTTTTCCAGTGATGCCAGCCGGGTGATGTCCCGGATGAGCAGCACGGCTCCGCCAAGGCTGCCATCAGGGGCAATGAGTGGGGAGCAGCTGAGGATGAGCACCCTGTCCATGCCTTCCTGCCGGTATTGGGTGCGGAACTCCCGAACAGCCTGTCCATGGTCGATGGTGCTGCTGAAGACCTGCAGACACGCCTCGGCCGCCTGTGGAAACGCATCGGCAAAGGCGCGTCCCGTAAGCAGCGGTTCGGCAGCTCCGAAGAGCTGCACGGCGGCCCTGTTCGCCTTGGTGATGCGCCTGTTGCGGTCAACGGTTATCAGCGGGTCCTGCATGGAGGAGAAGACTGTTTCAAGGTCCCGTCTGAAGCGTTCCCGCTCGTCCAGGGTCTCGCGCAGCTGGGTATTGGAGAGAGTGAGCTCGCGGGTGCGGTCCGCCACTTCCTGCTCGAGGTTGCTGTTTACGGTTTCAAGATCCCGGAACAGGCGGAAGTTCTCCAGCAGGGCGGACGCGGCGAACAGGGTTATGGTCAGCAGGTAGAAGCCGATATCCGCGCTGTGCTCGGTTCCCTCGGCTCTGAGAATGCCCACGAACATGCCCAGCGGGCCGGAGCCCGTTGCAATGGGGTGGAGCAGGATCCGCCCCATGGTCCGTGAGCTGGCCATCGTGGGCTTGTTGCGGCCCAGGGCCCAGGCGAAGGTGCGCTCTTCGATGAAGATGTCCACCTCGCGTTGGATGTCCGTCTGCTGCCCGGGGGTGGAGGTCCAGGCAAGGTCAAAGGCGAAGGTTTCCTCGTTGACGAGATAGAAATTGAGACTGGAGAAATCCACAAGCCCGCTCAGCTTGCTGGCCGTTTCCGCAAGGATGGCATGCTCGTCCGCGACCTTGTCGAGACTGCTGGCAAAGTGTCCCAGGGTGGCGGCCAGTTCCAGGGCGCGGAGCGTGGCGCGCCGTTCCTCGGTCAGGGCCCGTTGTTCCGGAGGCGTCGTGTGCTTGTCGTGTGTGCCGGCCACGCTATTCTCCGTCAAAGAAAAGATTCATCATGTCGGCCATCTGGGTATCGTGCTGCAGGAACATGGGTTCCAGCGAACTGGCCGGAAGGCCCACGGCGTCCATGACCTGCGGCAGAATGGTCGGGGCATAGAAGGCGCCGTAGTCCTCGGTGCGCAGTCCCAGGGCAAGAATGTCCGCCAGATGGATGATGGCGGTATCGAGCAGGGGTTGGCTTTTCATGGGGGTGTGGTGGTTGCGCACCATCAGGGCGAGTGTTTCGGGGATGCTCCATGTGTCGAGCAGCAGGCCGCCCACGTCGGCATGGGTGAACCCGAAAATCTGTTTTTCGGCATCCTCAATGGCGATGCGCTCGTCGCGGGAAAGCAGGAGCACGGTTCCGTATGTGTGAGGAGTGGCCCGGAGCATGAGCAGCGTGCCGATGTCGTGCAGGAGCCCCGCCACGAAGAACCGTTCTTCGGAAAGGCCGGGTTTGCTGCCGGCAATCAGGCGCGCAAGGATGCCGCAGGACATGGAGTGTTCCCAGAAATGCCGCATGCTCAGCACGGAGGAGGGAATGTTGTCAAAGGTCTTGATGGCGGAAATGCCCAGCGCCAGCGTGGTGAGCTCGTTGACGCCGAGGATGGTGATGGCGCGTTCAATGGTGTCTATGCGTGAGGGGAATCCGTAGAAGGGGCTGTTCACAAGCCTGAGTATCTTGGCCGTGAGCCCCGGGTCACGGCCCACCACCTCGCCTATGCGGCGCGCGGAGCACATGGGGGACTGCAGTTCCTTGAGAATGAGCGCGTAGACGGAAGGAAAGGAGAGAAGGCGGACTTCGCTGCCCACCAGCGAATGGGCCGAGCTCGGTCTGGGGTGTGGCGGCCCCTCGGCGCACATGGTGCGCAGCGAGGCGAGGTGCGCTGCGGGCAGAGGGCTGAAGGACCCTCCATGCAGCCGTGTTGCCATGCGCTCGGTGCACAGCTTGTGGAATTCCTCCATGAATTCGCTGCCGAGGTGCCTGTTCTGGAACGAGGCGTCCACCAGGGTGCGGGCCTGGAGCTGTATTTCCGGCGGAATCATGGAAGCCTTTCTGGCTTTCAGTTCCTCGCGGGTCAGGCCCACGATGGTGGCCTCGGTAACGCCCCAGGCCTTCATGATGCCGATCTGTTCGGAACCCAGGATGAGGCCGGCAGAAAAGAGCTTGCGATTATGCATGCCGCGCACGTCTGCCTCAAGCTTCATGCCCGGCTGCAACTCGTCAATATGCAGTGTCCCCACGCCCGCTCCTTATCCGTTGTATGGCCTCTTGTGCATGATGATACAAGAATGGTCCAGCATTTCAAGCTTGGGAAATATTGCAAAAAATACTTCCTGCGGTTTGTGGGCTGTAGTACGTAATTCAGTGTGGCAATGTCTGGCTGGTGCGTGAGATGTTGAAACAGTACCGGATAACCTGTCGGAGAGGCTATGCGTGCGCTAGTAGTGGAAGACGAGTTCATTAGCAGGATCGTGCTGGAAAAGATGCTGGCTCCGTTGTTCGAGGTTGATTCCGTGGTAAACGGCAATGAGGCTCTGGAGGCCTTTGAACTCGCGCATGGCGAGGAGCGGCCGTACACCCTCATCCTCATGGATATCATGATGCCGGGCAGAAACGGGCTGGAGGCACTGGAGATCATCCGCCAGCGTGAGGATGAGCGCAGTCTGCCCCGGGCCAAGGTCATCATGACCACGGCGCTGTCCGACATCAAGACGGTGGTCCGTTCCTTCGATTCCGGGCAGGCCTCGGCATACATCGTCAAACCCATCGACAAGGACAAGCTTTATCGCGAATTGAAATCCATGTCTCTCATCGAGGATTAACCGCATCCCGAACCGCAGCAGAGGACGCAGACAATGCATGATGATGATCAGATAGAAGAGTTCATGGGGGAACTCTACGACAAATTCTATCCGCAGGTGATGGAAGGGCTCGAGCTGATGCAGAGAGGGGACGTGCATGCCGGTATCGAGACGCTGTCGCGTCCGCTGCATACCATCAAGGGGGTGACCGGATTCATGGGGGGATTCGAGATCGCTTCCGGATTCACCCACAAGGTGGAGAGTTTTCTCAAGAAAGTGCAGGCCGGTGACGTGGCCCTTGATGATGCCGTCAAGAATGCGGCCATCAGTTCCGTGAACATGATCTTTCAGGTGATTGAGCAGATCAGGGAGACGGGCAGCGGGCCGCAGGATGACATGGACAGCGTGCTCGAGCAGATTCGCAACCTGAGCGAACCCAAGGATGCCGGCGGACCGGTGCTGGAGGATGGCGTGACCCTCTCCGTGGTGGAGGGCACCATTGTTGCCAAGGTGGCCATGGTCCGGGTGCATCTTCCCGTGCAACGTGATCTGCTGGTGGAGGTGCTGGAGAAGCAGAGCGCGGGGGTGCCCATTGTCTTCGATTTTTCGGATGTCCTGTCTGTCGGCTCCGGAGTGTGGGAAGCAATGGAAGGATATGCGGAAAGATTTCCCGTGCACGTGGTGGGCATGAAGCCCTTTGTTCGCGGCACGTTCCATAGCTGGGGGTATGGGGCCATATTTTCCGTGCATGCGAGCGTGGAAGCCTTTTTGGGCCGTTCTTCCGGTGGAGGCGACAGATGAGAGATGTCATTCAATCCAGCGTGGAGCAGATGGAGTCTCTGGTGCTCAAGCTGGAAGGCGGGGCGGGGAAGCCGGAGGATGTGGCCAATGTGCTGAGCATGCTCGGCCTGTCGCATCTCAAGCTGCCTTCGGCCCAGCTCATTACCCTGTTCGACATGCTCAAGGATGGCATCCAGCCTGTGACGCCGGAGCTGGTGACGGCCTTTCTGGGAATCTGCGAGGCGCACAAGCGCCTGCTCTATTCCCTTGGCGGGTTCGTGGAAACCAAGGCGCAGGAGCTTGAGGCCAAGGCCGCCGCCCTTGCGGAGGCCGGGGAAGTCAGAACCTTCGTGCCCGATGCGGATCAGGTGGAGAGCGGGGAAGGGCAGGAGGCTGCAGCGGCACAGCCGACAGAGGCGGACCTGGGGGATGACGCACAGGTCGCCGTTCCTGAACAGTCCGGTGCCGAAGCGCCCGCATCGTCTCCCGCTCCTGCTGCGGCAGGCAGCGCTGCCGAACCTGCCCCGGCCAATGGCAATGCACCTGCCCGCGGCAAGCGGGACGGCATTGTTTCCGTTCGCGTGAACACCGAAAAGCTGGATAATCTTATCGACTGGGTCGGCAAGCTCATGGTGTGCTACGCCGTGATCTCCCAGAACAAGAGTCTTGATTCCGCCACCGTATCGGGGTTGCGGGAGATGGATACGGTCATCGGGCGCATCAAGGGGGAGGTGGATCATATCCGTCTGGTGCCGCTCAAGCAGATATTCATGCCGTTGCATCGTCTTGTCACCAGCACGGCCCAGAAGATCAACAAGAAGATCGAACTGGTGGTCGAAGGAGACGAACTGGAACTGGACAAGATGATCGTGGAGAATCTCAACGAGCCGCTTGTCCACATGCTGCGCAATGCCGTGGACCACGGGGTGGAGCCGCCCGAAGACAGGGCTGCCGCCGGCAAGCCCGCCACGGGAATCGTGCGTCTGCATGCCTACCGCAAGGGCGACCAGGCCTATATTTCCATCCGTGATGACGGACGAGGGCTCAACCCGGAGCGCATCCGAAACAAGGCGCGGGAAAAGGGGCTGCTGGAAGAGGGCAGAACCTATACCGAGGAGGAGCTCTATCAGTTCATCATGGCTTCGGGATTCTCGACGGCGGAGAAGGTGACCGACATTTCGGGGCGTGGCGTGGGCATGGATGCGGTGGTCAACGCGGTGAAGGAACAGCTTGGCGGCGACGTGCGCGTGCACAGTGAGCTGGGCAAGGGAACGGAGTTCCTTATCTCCATTCCCCTGGACCGCTCCGTGAACGAGGGAATCGTGGACGCCCTGATTACCCGGGTGGGGGCGGAGACCTTTGTCATTCCCAGCCGGGATGTCGTGGAGGTGTTTGCCGCACGCAAGTCCGACACGGTTGAATTGCCCGATGGGTCGCGCGCCATCAGCGTGCGCGGTGAAACCTATCCCATCATCCCCCTGGCGGAATATTTCGGGCTGGAGGCCCGTCCCGGCGCAGACGGCTATCTGCACACCATTGTGGTGCGCGTGGCCGATTGCAGCGCGGCCATCCTCATCGACGAGGTGCTGACGCAGCAGCAGGCCGTGGTTACGGGATTCACCATTCCCGTGCAGTCCATCTATCAGATTCCGATTCTCGGCTTCGGCATGCTGGGAGAAACCGATGCGTTGGTGGTGGATGTGGAAAACCTTATCGACAGGCTCAAGCTGTCGGACGGCGGTCTGTCATCCAAGGTGAGGAAGCTGGCATGAGCGGATACCGCTCGGCAGGGCGCAAGCGTGTCGTCATTGCGGGGGGCGGCTTTGCCGGACTGTGGGCGGCACGTGCACTGGCCTCCGGCGAGGCGGCCCGCACGGTGGATGTGCTGGTTCTCGACAGGAACAATTACCATACCTTCCTTCCGCTGCTCTATCAGGTTGCCGCGGCGGAGTTGGAGCCTGAGCAGATCGCCTATCCGCTGCGCGGCGTTTTCCGGCGCATGGACAATGTGGATTTCAGGCTGACCTGTGTGACCGGGGCGGACTTCTCCGACAAGGTCGTGCATACGGACGGCGGAGACGTGCCCTACGACTATCTGGTTCTTGCCATGGGCAGCAACACGGAGTTCTACGGCGTGCCCGGGGCAGAGGAGCATGCGTTCCGGCTGAAGTCGCTGGAGCAGGCCATTGCCCTGCGCAACCACATCCTTACACGTTTCGAGATCGCGGCCCATGAACCGGACCCGGATGTCCAGCGGCGCATGCTTACCTTTACCGTTGTCGGAGGCGGTCCCACCGGGGTTGAGTACGCCGGGGCGCTTGCCGAACTCATCAGGACCCCCATTGCCAAGGACTTCAGCGACTTCAACACCGGGCAGGCCCGGGTGGTGCTTCTGGAGGCGGCCGACGGGCTGCTGGCCGGTTTCCCGGAAACACTCCGGCAATACACCTTTCGCCGCCTGACGCGCATGGGGGTGGATGTGCGGCTGCACAGCGGCGTGGCGGCCGTGGAAACCCATCAGGTCCGCTTCAGGGAAGGCGCGCCGCTGGCGACCGATACCGTTGTCTGGTCGGCAGGAATCAGGGGCAACCGCACGGCTGAGCGCATGGCACTGCCCTTCGGGCGGGGAATGCGGGTGACCGTGCTTCCCTCGCTGCAGTTGGCAGAGCACGCCGATGTCTACGCCGTGGGGGATCTTGCCCAGCCGATGTCCGGCGACAGCAGAACTGGCGAGGTCCTTTCTTCGCCCATGATTGCACCCAATGCCACGCAGCAGGGAAGGCTGGCGGCGGCCAACATCCTGCGGCAGATCAACGGCGAGGAAGTGCAGCCCTTCCGCTATCGGGACAAGGGAGCCATGGCGACCATCGGGCGTTCCAGCGCGGTGGTGCGCATAGGCGACAGGGCCGTGTCCGGGCTGGTGGCCTGGGTGCTGTGGCTGTTTGTGCACCTCGCCTATCTCATCGGTTTCCGGAACCGCATGTTCGTGATGGTGAACTGGGCCTGGGACTATCTCTTTTTCGAACGCTCCGTGCGGCTCATTCTGCCGCGTATTCCTTGGATAGAGGGCAGGCATGACATGCCGGCGGCCTGTGTAGGCGACGATGAAGGCAGACTCTCCAACGATGCGTGACCCTTCGGGCGTCGTTGGTATATTGATTGTTCTGTTATATTAGTGCGTTGCCTGTGTTATGAACAGGGTTGGGAACATGGATGTTCCTATGGATCCGGTCATGGGCGTGCCTGATGCTGGCCATGGGCCGGAAGTGTTCGTAATTGTATCATGGAATTCAATATGATATCTGACTTATGAACACACCCCCACGGGGGCGAAAAAAAGCCCTGCCGGAGCAGGGCCGGAAGGGCGAGTGATGCGCTAGCCCAGGGCGAAGCGCAGCGCACCAAGGCAGAGCAGAGCGTACATGCCGGCAATGCCATCGTCGATCATGACCCCCCACCCGGCAGGGAGCCAGTGTTCGGCGTTGCGAACAGGGCAGGGCTTGAGGATGTCAAAGAGGCGGAACAGCCCGAACCCTATGATAATCCAGCCCCAGCCAAGGTCGGAAAAGGGGAGCAGGGTGAGCCACTGGCCGAACAGTTCGTCCACAACCACCTCGCCCGGGTCCTTCCTGCCGAGCAGGGTTTCGGCACGGGTCGCGGCAAGGCTGCCCAGAATGAATAGCGCTGCGAGCACCAGTATTCGCCAGTGCAAGGGAAGGGGCAGGAAGAAGAGGGGGGCGGTCAGCGCGGCCGCGGCAGACCCCACCGTGCCCGGCGCCTTGGGGGACAGACCGCAGGGGCCGAGCCGGCTGACCTGCAGGCAGAGTTCGTCGGTGAAGGTACGTTCCGTGTGGTGCATGGCAATGTCCTGTCGTATGATTGGTCCTGTGTCAGGATGCGTTATCGTAAAGGTGTCTGCCGGAAAGTCAATGCGCAACGGGCCGTGGCGCTTTGAAGGGCTTTCGGGTGATGCAGGGATTCAAGGCGTTTCGGGATGGAGGTGAGGGCAGGATGCGTTTCATGGTTCGGCTGTTGGTATGCTGTGCAGCGTTCGTTGCCCTGCATTGTACGCCATGCGTCGTGCATGCCCAGCCTGTGAAGCTGGTTGTGGGCGAATGGGCCCCCTATGTCTCGGCAGACCTTGATGGGTATGGCCCTGCTGTCGCATTGGTCCGGCGGGCCTTTGCGCTTGTCGGGGAGTCGGTGGAGATTGAATTCTATCCCTGGACGCGATGTGAAAGCATGGTGGAACAGGGGGCGGCCTTTGCCACGTTTCCCTATGTGGCCACGGAGGCTCGCACCCGGTTTGCCCGTTTTGTCGGGCCCCTGTTCATTTCCGAACAGCGCTTTTTCTTTCGAAAGAGCCGGGTGCCCGAATTCGTCTATTCGGATGACGATTCATTGCAGGGGTATTCCATTGCGGGAACGACCGGGTACGCCTTTGTAGAGGTGTTGAATGCCAGAGGATTCGCGCTGGATATTTCTCCCCATGAAGAATCCGCGTTTCGCAAGCTGATAGCGGGCAGGGTGGACCTGACCGTGGCGGAGACACGTACAGGCTGGCATCTGCTGCACCAATTGGCCCCGGATGACGCGACGTCCTACTCGGCAAGCGTACGCCCGTTTCTGGTAAGCACCTATTGGCTGATGGTTTCCGACAAGTACCCCGACGCGGCCTTCCTGACCGGACAGTTTGAGAAGGGCCTTGCCATGCTGCGCGCCAGCGGTGAATATGATGCCATCCTGGGCATGTCCGATGTTCAGGAGTGAAAGCGGGGCCGGCAGCAAACGCTGATCATCGGGCCTCCTGCATTTCCTGCAGAATGCTTCCCAATTCCCCGAAAATCTTGTCCCGGTAGTGCCGCACGGCATCCGATCCGGACATGACCATGTCCAACTGGCGTGTGTGCATGGCCAGATAGCCAAGCACATGCAGAGCCCTGAGCATGTCCTTCTGCGGCAGTCCCTCCGTGCGTGCGGCAAGGCTGTCGCGGATGGTCCGGACGCGAAATCCGTATTCCTCCAGCACATCGGCGATGAGCCGGACGCGCAGAAGCCGTCTGTCCAGGTCGGCTGCGCCTCCCCGGAACCGGAAAGCCGCGAAGTTTTCCGCATCCTCTTCCCCGGCCAGGGTCTCAACCGTGCAGAAGTGATAGCCGAACCGGGATTGCAGCGTGCAGAACCTGCTGCTCACCAGGAAATAGTTCCGCATGCTGTAGGCCGAAGCCCCTGCAGGCTCGAACCCGGGGTCCAGAGCGGACTCGGCCAGCACCGCGAGGAATCCGCGGGCATGTATGGGGGGAGGTCCGCCCCACGGAATGTGCATCATCCCGCGCCACAAGGCGTGCATGGGAGGGGATGCGATGTTTTCAAGGGGGATCAGCTTGCCCTGCGGCGGGTCACGGAAGGCATCGTCCAGGTCCACCACCCAGAACTGCAGAGGCCTGCCGTGGTACAGCTGACGGGCCAGCTGCTTGGGGAACCGGGCATCCTTGCCGTCCCGGAACATCTCCTCCACCGCCTTCTGGTGGCAGAAGCGGGTCAGGTCGTGCAGGGTGGCGCAGTTGGCTGCGCGGAAATCCGGTCCGTCGGGGTCCGTGAGGTTGAGGGGGGCGATATGGCTGATGACCTCCTCCAGAATGGCGTGGACCGGCGTGCCCTGCATGATGGGGCGTGGAGGCGTGGCGTGGGCGAGCAGGGCATCCACCCTGCCGGCAAGGACGGCGCAGGCGTCCGCATCCACGGTGACAAGGCTTCCTGCTTCCAGGGTGTCGATCTTCCATCCTGTTCCGAAAATGGCGGGCACCCCGAACTCGCGGGCCACATTGGCCAGGTGGCCTGCAGAGGAGCCTGTTCCGGCCAATACGGCCGATGCCCGCGAGAGCAGCGGCGCCCAACGGGGGGCGGCATGAGGAATCGCCAGCACCGCGCCTTCGGGAAAGCCCAGGGCGTCTGCCTGCTTGCGGACATGCACCACATGGCCGCAGGCGGTACCGTGCGAGGCGGTTTCCCCCGCCTGCAGCAGGATATGCGCGCCTGCGGGCAGGGAGCGTGCGGCGTGCCCCTCATGCATGGTCAGGGGGCGGGATTGCAGCAGCATGAACTGGTCGTCCGGAAGCATGGCCCACTCCACGTCCTGCGGCGTGCCATAGTGGCTATCCACCGCGCTCGCCAGGGCCGCGAGGCGCGTAAGCTGGTCGTCGGAGAGTGACGGGCGTTCCGCTTCGTCGGGAGACGCCGGGATGCGGGTTACCCCTTCGCCGCTGGCGGTGGCGTACTGTTCATTCTTGTAGGCCACATGTCGTTCCTGCACGGCATGCGGCAGGCTGCGCTGAACCACGAAGCGGTCCGTGGGGAGCCGTCCGTCCACCACGCCCCGGGGCAGGCCGAGCGCAGCATGGATCACCATGCTGTCGGACCGGGCGTTCATGGGGTTGCGCGTGTAGAGCACGCCGCCTGCCACGGAGCCCAGCATGGGCATGACGGCCACACATACGGCGGTATCGCGGTCGGCAAGACCGTTTCGCATCCTGTAGGCTACGGCCTCCGCACCGTACTTGGAGGCAATGACTTCCCTCCATGCCTCGGGCAGCTGCAGTGGGGGGACGTTGAGCAGGGATCGGTATTGTCCGGCAAAGGCCTGGCCCGGCATGTCCTCGCCCAGGGCGCTGCTGCGGACGGCCAGGTGTGCCGGATGTGGAGGATATGGCGGCTGTGATGGTTGGGATGGCTGCGTCAGGCGGGCTTGCAGTGCGGCTCCGGCTGCATGGAGTTGCTGCTCCAAATCTTCCGGAACGGGCGTGGCCAGAATGCGCTGCTGGATGTGGGAACAGGCGCCGTACAAACGATCCAGACGTTCGGGGTCCGCCAGCCTGAGCTGGCGGTCCACCTCCTCATCCAGTCCCGAGGCGCGCATGAAATGCCAGAAGGCGCTGGCCGTGACGGCAAAGCCGTCCGGTACGGGCAATCCGGCGACATTGCGCAGCTCCCCGAGGTTGGCGGCCTTGCTGCCCACCTCGTCACTGCTGGCTGCCGTAAGATCTGCAAAGGAGCGGATGAACGGTCCCCCGGTCATGTCCGGCGAAGTCCCCAGCAAGGGGATGATGCTGCCGCTGATGGCCTCGAAGCGTTGTCGGAGGGCCGGGTAGCGGCCGGGGGCCAGCGTGTCGAGCGCCTCGATCATCTGGTAGACGGACGAGACGATGCGCGTGCTCTGGGTGCGGATGTAGGGCAGGCTGTAGGGCGTGTTGCCCGCCAGCGTCTCCTCCAGGTGCGCCATGGCTTCCAGCGCCTTGTTGTTGGCGCTGATCAGGCGTTTGAACCGCCCGCATGCCTCACGAAAGGAGGCCCGGAGGCGTTCCTCGGCCTCCCCGTCATGCGGGGCGACACCGGAAAGCCTCCGGGCGATACGGGCTATGACGGCCCCTGTGCGGGCCAGTATGGTGTCCGGGGCCGTCATTGTGTTCACGTTTGACCGGTTACACTTCTTTCTTCTTGCCGCCCTTCATGGCGAGACCGATCCCGTCGAAGAGGAAGAAGATGGAATAGCCGAACCAGAGCGTGTAGATTACATAGAAAACAAGCGCAAAGGCAAGGATGCCGCTTCGCGAGGTGGCGCTTTCCGGCTCTACGCCGAAGTAGTTGTAGCCCACTTCGACGCCACGGTTCAGGATGGTGTTGACCAGCGAGGCCTCCTTGAACAGCTTCTGCTTCTTGAGGTTCTTTTCGGCGGCCTTCAGCCCCTTCCACCAGACATACATGCTTTCCTTGCCGCCCATGCCGTATTCCGCCAGCAGAGACTTGTCGTTGTTGGCGAACATGGCGTCGCTGTCATCCACCGCCCTGGTGAGGATGGCGCCGAGGCTGCCGGTAACGACGACATCAGTCCCCTCGATACGGGCGTCGGCAACGGACCCGAAGACCGTCCGGGTCCTTTCGGCGTCAACCGGAGAGACCATGCGCAGGGTCAGAGAGACCTGCTTGGGCTGTTCCGCTTGTGCCTGTTCCCGGATCATGGGCATGTAATAGGTGGAGCCCTTGGAAATGGAGTTGAAGAGCTTGTCTGCAGCCTCGAAGGCATTGTTTCCGTTGCCGAAATGCGGCGTGAACATGGAGATGAACACGGCGGTGAAGCCGATGAACATGACCAGGCCGAGTGTGAAGGTCTTTTTGTTGCGTACCAGCATGGCTTAGGCCTCCCTGAGTGCCGGAATGTTCTTGATGAAGGTGGAGATGACCCACAACCCGAAGGCGGCCACGACGACGAAGAACAGATAGCTTCCTGCCGAGGACAGTGTGGCGACAAGATCCTTGGGCAGGTTGATGATCTCCATGGATACCAGCTTGGAGGGCAGGTCGAACAGGCGGTTCACGAAACCGGCCAGGATGGCGGTGGCATAGAACCCGCGGATGTATATGCCCTTGACGACTCTGGTGGTCAGAGCGCCGAGCTGGATGCCGAACAGGGAACCGAGCAGCATGCCCATGGCCAGCGTATAGAAGATGAAGCCATACACGGCATACTGGGTGATGGAGGCGTAGCCTGCCGTGAAGATGATCTGCAGGATGTCCGTGCCCACGGTGGTGAAGCTGGACACGCCGAGTACGTAGACGAAGATGGGGAAGGTGACGAAGCCGCCGCCCACGCCCATGATGGCGGCGAGGAAGCCCACGAAGGTGCCGCTGAGGGCCACCATGAGGCCGGAGATCTTCTTGCCGCCGGGAACAAGGTCCTCGTCAAAGGAGATCATGGGGGGAATGTTCACGGACTGCAGCTTGGCAGGCAGGCCGACGCTGTCGGTGGAGGCAGGTCCGCCATGGGCGTCCCCACCGGTATCGGACTTGCGCAGCTTCAGGAAGTCGGCCATGGAGTAGAAGCCGAGGAAGCCGAGCAGAACCACGTAAATGCCGCTGATGAACGTATCGCTGAGCACGGGGTTCAGCTCGTACAGGGTGCGGTTGATGATGCCGCCGCCCGTTACCCCGACACCGGATCCCACGAGGAAGGCCACTGCCAGCTTCGTGTTCACGTTGCCCAGCTTCTTGTGTACCGCCGTGCCCATGATGGCCTTGGCGAAGATGTGGAACAGGTCGGTCCCAACGGCCAGGATGCCCTTGATGCCCGCACTCATGAGCGCGGGGGTGATGATGAACCCGCCCCCTGCGCCGATGCAGCCGGTGATGAGCCCGGCACACAGGCCGATGAGAATGGAGATGCAGAAGACTTCGGGGGTGTAGAAGGCCGGACTGTAGGCCTTCTTTCCGCCGAGGATGTCCGGCATCACGTCGCCGGCGCAGGCAATGGACACCAGAATGGCGGGCAGGGCCAGCAGCAGCAGGAGCATGACCTTTTTACGGCTCTTCAGAATGCTCATGGACTGCTCATAATCCCACCGGGCATGGGCGGCTGATGCCGCCATCAACATCGAGTAGATTTTCCTCATCGCGTTAACCTTCCTCCGTAAGAGCGTTTGCATGGGATGCGTCCGGTCGCGTGTCCCGGGCCTGACGGTCCGGGGAGTGGCTCAGGCACGCATCCGGGTGCGGGAGGCGTCCCGCAGCTTGAACATCAGTTCGTCAATATCCGCCGGTTTGAGCAGGTAATCGAAGGCTCCCAGCGCCATGCCGCTGATGGCGACCTCAAGATCGGCATGTCCCGTGAGCATGATCACTTCCATCTCCGGGTAGGCGACCTTGATGCGCTTGAGTGTCTCTATTCCGTCCATTCCGGGCATCTTCACATCCAGCACCACAGCATCGACCGGATGTGTTTCCAACGTGGCCAGCGCCTCCTCTCCCGAACCGGCAGAAAGCACATGCATGTTGCGTCGTTCCAGCCTTCGGGCCACGACGGACAGAAAATCGGGTTCGTCGTCCACCAGCAGTACGGTCATGGAATCGGTTGTCATGCGGGTTCTCCTTCGCTTCGGGGTTGGGGCTCCGGCATGGCCGGAATCCTGTGTTCCCCCCCGGGCTGCGGCATGTCGTCGTCCGACGGCATGACCGGCAGCGAGAGGGTGAAAGTTGTGCCTTCTCCTTCCGTGCTGTGCACGCCCAGCGCCCCATTGTTGCGACGGGCAAGCCCGTAGCAGATGGCAAGGCCGAGTCCGGTGCCCCGTCCGGCCGGTTTGGTGGTGAAGAAGGGTTCGAAAATTCGCGACTGCACGGTTGCGCTCATGCCGGGGCCGGTATCCGCCACGGTCACGAGGATGGCCTCTCCCTCCTGCCGGCTGCGCAGGGTGAGGGTGCCTTCCCTGCCCTGCATGGCATCAAGGGCGTTCCCCACCAGGTTGAGAAGGATCTGCTGCACGTGGGCCTGCGCCGCATAGGCGGGAGGCAGGTCGGCATCCGTCTCCATGCGCAGCGCGACACGCTGCGTGGTGCACCGGTGCTGGGAAAGCGTACCCACCTCTTCGATCACGGCGTTCACGTCCACGGCGCCCGCTTCCACGGCTCCCTGCCGGGAAAGGCGGAGCAGGCTGTGCGTGATGTCCCGGCAACGGGCGCCCTGGGTATGGATGATCCTGGCTGCAGTGCGGACCTTGCCTGCGAGCTCCGCAGCAGGCAGGCCATCCTCCGTCAGGTCCTCCAGCCATCCGGCTTCCTGGGTCATGATGGAGAGCGGATTATTGATTTCGTGGGCAATGCCTGCCGCCAGCGTGCCGAGGGAGGAAAGCCGGTTCGCCTCGACCATGCGTCGTTCCAGTGCGCGCCGCCGCAGTTCCTCGGAGGAGAGTTTTTGCTGCACGTAGCCCGAGAATACGAGGGAGTTGTAGAGCAGCAGCATGACTAGTACTCCCGAGACAATGATGGTCATGCCCCACGCATACTCCATCTGGGGAAAGAGCAGCCGGAGCGGCATGCTTACCACGATGGCCTGACCGGCGGCGCTATCATCCTGGCCTGTCCCGTGCGCTATGGAAACGGCCGCCATGGCCGGGCTTCCGGGCAGGGGGGGAATGGCGGCGCGCAGGGCAAACCGTTCCCCGGCGTGCATTGACGTTGTCAGCGGCCCGCCGAGGGAGGCGACAAGCTCCCTCGCTTCGGCATCCATGGGGGCGGGGGCTGCGTGCCCGGTTGCCTGCACTACCCGCTCGTCAGCCACATGCAGGATCGTGGCGCCGGGAAAGGCCGTGGCGGCGCGTTCCATGGCGTCTGCTACCGATTGGGCCGGGGCCGTGACGGCGCGGACAAGAGCGCCAAAGGGGGTCTGCGCGTCGTGTCCGTATGCGGTAAACAGCAGGCTGCAGACGGTCAGGGCCAGCAGGGCGACCGGGGTGGCGGACAGCAGGACGACCCTGGCGGCCAGCCAGCGGAAGGAGTCATGCGATGCATGGGTTAGAGTCATTGCTGAACCTCCCGTGTGGCCTGGCCGCTCAGGGCGGATTCCACTGCCTCAAGCAGATGCTCCGGATCGGCATCCTTGTATACGGTGTCGGCTGCGGGCACGGCCGACGCCTGTTCGTATGCCGAAAGCGGATGAAGGATGACGGGGACCGTCACCATCAGTATGCCTTCGCCTGCTTCCAACAGGGCGAAGAGGTAGGGCAGGTCCGGGTCCAGCACCACAAGGGCCGGCCCCTGTCTGCTGAGAACATCGGCGGCTTCGTATCCGTTCGTGGCTGTGTGGACCGGGAAGCCTCTGCCCAGAAAGCTCTTTTCCAGCAGGGCGGCAATGCGCGGGTTGCGTTCTGCAATGAGGATGGGGCTGTGTTCCCTGCTGATGTGCCGAGTGCTGTTCATGTCTGCATAAAGGCAACCGCCGTGCCAAAAGCGACATTCCGGAATTGTTCAAAAAAGAGTTTTATTCAAATGTGTTGCGTTGCGATATAAAAAGAGGCGCTCCCGGGGGAGCGCCTCTGGTGTCAGGCTTTTTTACGATCTGTCTGTCGCGGTACGGACAGTGGAGGGACTCAGGAAACCGAGGCTTCCACCTTCAGGCCGTATCGTTCGATACGGGCGATGAGGGTCGGCCGGGACATGCCCAGCAGCTTCGAGGCCCGGGTGCGGTTGCCGCCTGTCAGGGTGAGCGCTTCCCGGATGATGATGGCGCAGAACCGGTCCCCCAATGTTTCGAACAGCCCGTCTCCCGGTTCGGCGATGAGGGAGTGACGCACCCAGCGGACCACGGCGTCTTCCGTCTCCTCGTTGAAACCGTCTGATGCGGCGGGACCGCCGCCCAGCAGGGAGGTGATGTCCTCCGAGTCAATGGGCAGGCCGCGGCTGAAGATGAGCGCCTTCTGGATCATGTTGCCCAGCTCTCGCACGTTGCCCGGCCACGGGAAATCCTGCAGGGCCGCCTTGGCCCTGTCCGTGAGGCCGGGGTTGGGCATGTTGAGCTCGCGCGCGTAGCGTTCGAGGAAGTGCTCGGCGAGCAGGGGAATGTCCTCCCGCCGTTCGCGCAGCGGAGGCAGGGTGAGGGAGACGACATTGAGCCGGTAGTACAGGTCTTCCCGGAACTCACCGCTGGCCACGGCCTTTTCAAGATCACGGTTGGTGGCGGCGATGATGCGCACATCCACGGGGATCGGCAATTTGCCGCCCAGCCGTTCGATCTGTCGCTCCTGCAGCAGCCGGAGAATCTTGGCCTGAATGGGGGGAGGCATGTCGCCGATTTCATCCAGAAAGACCGTGCCGCGGTTGGCCTGTTCTATCTTCCCGGCCTTGCGGTTGCTGGCTCCTGTAAAGGCTCCCTTTTCATAGCCGAAGAGTTCGCTCTCCAGCAGGGTTTCCGGAATGGCCACGCAGTTGATGACGCAGAAGGGGTGCTCCGAGCGGTTGCTGTGCTTGTGGATGGCGTTGGCCACCAGTTCCTTGCCCGTGCCGGATTCTCCCCGGATGAGCACGGTGGCCTGTGTGGGCGCGGCGCGCCCTATCTGCTTGCAGACTTCCTGCATGGCCACGCTGCGTCCGAGCAGGGCGTGGGCGCCGATGGCGGCATCCGAAACCGGACGCGGCTTGCGTACCTCCACCGCCCGGCCTATGAGGTTGAGCACATCCGGCACATTGAAGGGCTTCATGACATAGTCGAATGCCCCCATCTTGGTGGCCTCGATGGCGGTCTCCGTGGTGCCGTAGGCCGTCATGACGAGCACGGGCAGGGCAGGATACATGCCGCGCAGCATCTTGAACGTTTCCAGACCGTTCATGCCCGGCAGGCGCACGTCCAGAACGGCCATGTCCGGTTCGGAACCGGCGGCGATCTCCACCCCGTGTTCACCGCTGGGGGCGGTGAGCACCACGTGTCCTTCCGCCTTGAGGAGCTTCTCGAAGCTCTGCCTGAGCTGCGGATCGTCATCCACCACTAGGATCGTAGCCATGTGGACCTCCTGTTGCCGGGCAGGGCGATGACGAACACCGCGCCGCCTTCTTCGCCGGACCGCACATGCAGCCAGCCACCATGTTCTTCCATTACCCGCCGGGCAATGGCAAGTCCCAGTCCGGACCCCTCTTCCTTGGTGCTGAAAAAGGGATCAAATATCCTGTCCATGATGTCCGCCGGGATGCCGGGTCCATTGTCGGCGATGCGGATGACCACAACCTCGCCCATGGGGTCCATCAGGCCCGTTTCTTCGGTCACGGTGATTCGCCCGCCGGTCACCAGGGCGTCACAGGCATTGATGAGCAGGTTGACGAAGACCTCCTTGAGCTGGTCGGCATCAAGCGGCAGTTCGGGGAGCCGCTCAGCACGATTCAGCACGACCTCGGTGCCGCTGGACTCCAGCCGGTGGCGCAGCAGCTTGAGGGCCATGTCCACCACGTCGGAGGGACTCTGCTTGCGCGGCCGCAGCTTGGGCCGCCGGGCGAACTCCAGAAAGTTTTTCACGATGCTTTCCACGTGCGAGATTTCCTCGCTGACCACTTCGAAATCCTCGCGCTGGTGTTCGTCCAGCTCGAGGGAACGTTCAAGCGAGAAGAGGCGCATCTTCACCGAAGTGAGCGGGTTGCGGATGGAGTGGGCAACCCCGGCGGCAAGCTTGCCGACCAGCGCCAGCTTTTCGGACTGCATGAGGGATTCCCGGCTGGCATCCAGCTGCTTCTGCACGTCGCCCACGTCGGAAATGAGGATGCGCAGCTTGTCACCCAGGGCTTCCACCTCGTTTTCCATGGGAGCGGCAATCTCCGCAGTGTGGAGCAGGCTTTCCCGTGTCTGGGCGGCCATGTCGCGGATGGGGTTGAGAACCTTGCGGAGCATCACCAGCCCGAGCCACGCGCCTGCAAGGGTGGACAGCAGAATGCCGGCCACGGCAAGGGCCACGAGCAGGCGTGACTGGTTCAGGTAGGCCTGCCGCTGGGCACGGATGCTTTCCTCGTGGAGTTTGCGGAACTGGTCGCACAGGGCGAGAATGTTGTGGAAGCGTTCGCGGATGCTCCAGTGCAGGCGGGCGCCATCCTCACGCCGGTCGTTCTTGTAGTGGTTGATGACCTGCTCGCGGGCATAGACGTACCGGATGTACTGGGATTCGACTTCGTTGAGGATCTCCCTGCCGCCGGGAATGACAGAGACATTGCGGGCCCGCTCCAGCTCCTGCTGGAAGGCCTTGTGGTGCACCTCCAGCTGGGTGAGCCAGGCTGGGTCGTTGTTCAGGAAGAAATAGGTCGTGTACCCGCGTTGCGAGAGCAGTTCCGAGGTCAGGCCGTAGGCGGCGTTCATGGCTCCCACTTCCATGTCGATAATGCCCGACTGCAGCGCCTGGCTGCGTTGCGTGTACCAGAGGGTCACTCCCGCTCCGAGCATGTTGACGGAGACAATGGCGATGAGCAGGGCCAGAATGCGATGGCGAAGAGACAGAAGCATGCGGAACCTCACGTGTGCAAACAGGAAGGCAGACAGGTCTGTTTCACCCTGTCTACCTTATCGCTTCCCGGGTTGTGAACAATTATTATGGGTTATCCGATGGCGGCGGCGTCTTCGGTGCTTTCCATGGCGACTCTGCAATCGTAGGCCGCCATGATGGTGATGACCAGCTGGTCGAAATCAACGGGCTTGCGCATGTAGGCGAAGGCTCCGTTGGCAAGGGCCTTGTCCCTGTCGGTGTCCGAGCCGTGCCCGGTGACCACGATGACCTGTACCTCGGGGAACTGCGTCTTGACCCGGTCCAGAACCTCCCAGCCGTCAATGCCGGGCATCATCAGGTCCAGCAGCATCACGTCCGGGATGCTGTCGCTTACGATGGTCAGGGCGGCCTCGCCGTTCAGGGCCACATCCGGTCCGAGATCACGGAGCCGCAGCCGCTCTGCCAGCGTTTCCACGAAATCCTGTTCATCATCAACGAGGAGCAGTCTGATGTTCTTCATGGCGGTCTCCAATGCGGTTTCGGGTTAGAGGCAGGCGACGCCGTAGCGGACCGAGGAAACCTGTTCCAGCCCCACGCTGGCCATGAATCCTGCCAGCGTGCGCGGCGTGCGGACCTGTTCCCGCTGCATGCGGAAGGTGCGTTGGGTCGGGGGCTGCACGGCGTCTGCAGGAAGGTTCAGCCCGGCCATGTCGGCTGCCTGCCGGTACTGACCGGCTTCGGCAAAGGCGGCTGCGGCAAATACGTCGGACAGGGTGTTGCTGTCCCATGGGAGGGCGACGGCCGGTCCGCCTTCCCATCCCAGCAGTTCCATGGCGGCATCGGGATATCCTTCCTCGGCAAAGGCAACGGCGGCGAAGATGTCGCTGAGAAGGCCGTCGTCCGGCTGCGGCATGTCCAGCCAGGCGCGTGCCTCGTCGAGCATGTTGGCGTCCGTGAAGGCCGTGGCTGCGAAAATGTCCGAGAGGTCCGTTGTCTGCGGTTCGGGCATGCCCAGCAGGGAGCAGGCGGCCGAATGCACGTTGGCCTCGGCAAAGGCGACAGCGGCAAAGGTATCCGACAGGAAGGAGCCCGAAGGCTGCGCCATGCCGGCGAGTAGCCTGGCTTCGTCGTGCAGGTTGGCGTCGGTGAATGCGGTGGCGGCAAAGGTGTCGGTGACGGTGGTGCGGATGGTGGTCATGGTGTCCTCCTTGTCCCGGTGGCTTTCAAACGGGCCGGGGTTGGCTTTGCTGTGACTGGGGCAAGGTGTGTGCCAATGTGTAATTGTTTTTGATGTCAATATGTTAATGGTGTGTCGTCTTGGGCGTATCTGCGCCGGTGCACCTCCCTGCAACGCCCTGCAACATTTTGAGACCGGCGCGGCGCAACATTCTGCAACCGTCTGCCCGGGGTCATTCCGCCCGCTCCGGGCAGGTGCCGCCCGCGAGCGCATCC
>QKEJ01000045.1 GCA_003252375.1 Halodesulfovibrio sp. | reverse complement strand
TGTGTGGGTCATCTCCCGCAAGGCCGTGGCCGAAGGGTGCTTCAACCGGGATCCCGCGGAGCTGTTCATCCGCTCCAAGGACTGGGGTGTGGCCAACATTGAGCAGATGATCTCCATTGCCGCGGACACCGACTACCTGAGCCGGGAAGACATGCGTACCTACTTTACCAACGGGCTGGTATACAACCTGCGGGCACGGGAGCGGGAGGGGCTGCGGCTTTTCTACCGTCGCCTTGCCGAGGCGGGTGAGATTCCCGAAGCGCCCGAGCTGGTCTTTTACGACCATGCGACCATGAGCCCGGCCGAGTGCCGGGAGGACGATGCATAATGCAGATGACAGGGCGGCGTGGCAACACGCCGCCCTTTTTCACGCAGAGGCGGATATGACCACCATCAACGGTTTCGACATGACCTCGGCTCCGACACGGCGCAAGCCCATAACACATGCCGCCTGCAGGCTGCAGGATGGCGTGCTGGAACTGGAATCTCTGACGCCGCTGGTGTCGGTGGAGGCCTTTCGCGCCTGTGTTGCTGCGGCGGGCAAGGGCGCTGCGGGGGAAGCATTGTGGGTTGCGGGGCTCGACATGCCCTTCGGGCAGTCCGTGGAATTCCTCCGGGCTGCTGGCTGGCCCGAGGCGTGGGAGGCGTATGTTCGCCATGCCGGAACCCTGTCGCGCGAGGCCTTTGCCGACGTCGTCTACGGGGTCATGGCCGGTCGTCCCAAGGGGCGCAGACTGCTGCGCAGAATCACGGATGTGGCCGCCGGTGCCGTCAGCCCCATGAGCCTCGCCTACGTGCCCGTGGGGCGCATGTTTCATGTGCTGGCGCCGGTGATCGAAGCCAGCGGCGTCGACATCCTGCCCCTGCGCATGACGGGAGACAGACGCGTGCTTCTGGAGGCCTATCCGGCTCTGGTGGCGAGGGCGGTTATCGGCAAGTTGCCCTACAAGGACGGGCCAAGGGCGCAGTGGCCGCAGCGGGCGGAGCACAGGTCCCGGCTGCTGGAGGCCCTGCCCGGGCATGTGCGGAAGGTGGCGGGCCTTGCCCTGCGGATTCCCGAAGCCCTGCTGGAGCGCATGCAGGACGACCGGAAGGGAGATTTCCTTGATGCGCTGCTCTGCGCAGTGCAGGCGGCACAGGCTGTGGGTCAGCCCGAATGGGGGCTGCCCCCGGCGGGGCGTGATGATGCCCGCCCCGGCATCATGCGGCGGTCAGAGGGCTGGATAGCGGGAACGCCGTTGCCTGATTGAGTGGCGGGCCGGCTATTGCCGGCAGGCGGGGTCTTCTTCCAGCGTGCTGATGTCGCCCACGTCCTCGCCCAGTTCCTCGGCGCGGAGAATGCGCCGCATGATCTTGCCGCTGCGGTTCCGGGGAAGCTCCTTGCGGAACTCCACGGCCTTGAGCACGGCCACGGGGCCGAGTTCGCGCCGCACATGCTCCATCAGTTCCGCCGCGATGTCATCCGCCTGCACGAAGGAGCCCAGCGGCGGCTCGTCGTCGTGCAGCACCACGAAGGCCTTGGTCACTTCGCCACGGATTTCATCCGGCACCCCGATGACCCCGCACTCGGCCACGGCGGGATGCGAGGCCAGGGCGGCTTCCAGTTCCGCAGTGCCGACGCGGTGTCCCGCGATCATGATCACGTCATCGGCGCGCCCCTGTATCCAGAGATAGCCGTCACTGTCCCTGCGGGCGACATCGCCCGGGAAGTACCAGCCCGGGAACTGCGACCAGTACATTTCCACGTAGGCATCGTGGTCGTTGAACACGGTGCTCATCATGGCCGGCCACGGCTGCTTGATGACCAGATACCCTCCGCATCCCGGAGGGAGGGATTCGCCCTGCGCATCCACCACATCCACCTCCACGCCGGGCATGGCGCGGGTGACCGAACCGGGCTTGAGCAGCGAAACGGGCAGGGGGGCGATCATGATCATGCCGGTTTCCGTCTGCCACCAGGTATCCAGCAGGGGGCATTGGCCCCGGCCGATGTTCTTGTGGAACCAGACCCAGGCTTCGGGAGAGATGGGTTCGCCCACCGTGCCCAGAAGGCGCAGGGTGGTGAGATCATGCCGCGCCGGATACTGCGTGCCGAAGCGCATGAGCATGCGGATGAGCGTGGGAACGGTATAGAGTATGGTCACGCCCCACCGTTCCACCATGGACCACAGCCTGCCCGCTTCCGGATACAGGGGGTGCCCCTCGTAGAGCAGGGTGGTGGTTCCGGCCATGAGCGGGCCGTAAATGACGTAGGAGTGCCCGGTTATCCAGCCGGGATCGGCCGTGCACCAGAAAATGTCCGTGGGCTTGAGGTCGAAGACCCAGTTCAGGGTGCGGTGCACGCCCACCATGTAGCCGCCGTGGGAATGGACGATGCCCTTGGGCTTGCCCGTGGTGCCGGAGGTGTAGAGCATGAAGAGCGGATCCGTTGCTTCCATGACCTCGGTCAGGGCTTCGGTGGGCTGATGCAGCATCACGTCATGCCACCAGCTGTCCCGCCCCTCGTGCATGGCCACGTCAAGGTGCGCCCTGTGCACCACGATGATCTGGTCCACGCCGGACTGGACATGGGCCATGGCGCTGTCCACCAGAGGCTTGAGCGCGACCACGCGGCCGTTGCGGTAGAAGCCGTCCACGGTGACGATGACCTTTGGGCGGGCGTCCTCAATGCGGTCCGCCAGCGCGCCGGAGGAGAATCCGGCAAAGACCACGCTGTGCATGGCGCCGATCTTGGCCGTGGCGAGCATGGCTATGACGGTTTCCGGCAGGGATGGCATGTAGATGAGTACCCGGTCGCCCTTGCCCACGCCCCGTTCGCGCAGCGCGTTGGCAAAGCGGTTTACCTCGCGGTAGAGTTCGAAATAGGTAAGCTTGCGCGTGTCGCCGGGTTCGCCCTCCCAGATGAGGGCAAGGCGGTTCTTGTTGACGGTCTCAATGTGCCGGTCCAGGGCGTTGTGCACGATGTTGCAGCGGGCTCCGGCAAACCACTTGTAGAAGGGCGCCTCGGATTCGTCGAGCACGGTGTCCCACTTGCGGAACCATTGCAGCTCTTCCGCGGCCTCTTCCCAGAATCCCTTCCAGTCGGTTTCAGCCTGACGGCGTGCGGTCATCACGTCCTGCGGGTTCACGGTGGCCTCGGCCACCACGCGCGGCAGGGGCCGGAAAACCCGTTCCTCCACAAGCAGGGTGTCTATGGTGCCCTTCTGGACGGCGTTTCTGACCGGGGGGTGTTTCTTGTCGGATGCACTCATGTCTATAGCCCCAGTACCTGTTTGAGTTCGGCGAGCCTGCGGCGGCTGATGGGCAGCTCGATGCGGGTGCGCCCGGCGGTGCGCAGCATGAAGTTGGACCCCGGAAGCGAGGCGATCTCGGTGACCATGTCCAGATTCACCAGGTACTTGCGGTGCACGCGGAAAAAGCGGTGCGCCCTGAGGCGGCTTTCCAGTACCTTGAGCCGGTAGGATGTGAGATATTTCTGTGTGGCCGTATGGACGTAGGAATAGTCCTCGTACGCTTCCACGAAGATGATTTCATTGTAGGGGAGAAGCTTGGTCTTGCCATCCTGGGTGATGGCCAGCCGCTCGATTTCCACGGGCCGGTAGCGGTTGCTGTAGTCCCACGCCTGCTTCAGGGCCGAGAGGAAGGATTCCTGCTCCTCGTCGGCCAGGGGCAGCTGCACGGTTTCCTCCAGCTCGTCATAGTCGCCTTCATGCTCCAGCTCGATGGGTTCGTGAGGCTCCCGCCAGCGGGTGGAGGGTTCCGGGGCAAGGTTGTAGTGGGTCTTGAACTGGCGCAGGCGGTCCACGGTCCGGGCGAACCGGTCTTCATGGCACGGCAGCATCAG
>QKEJ01000016.1 GCA_003252375.1 Halodesulfovibrio sp. | reverse complement strand
AGAACCGTTGTATGAATGCCCTTCCGAGCACTCTCTTGCCCGGAAACACGAAGCGCGCTACATACCAGATGTCCTCCACACTCAGCACGATTCAAACATGAATCAACAATTTAATAAATAATTTAAGCAAATTACAGAAACGCGCGATTCAAAATCAAATCATCAAGGCAGCCCCTCCGCACCAGTACAACACGTAACCCCATAAAATACCTTGAACATCCATGGAAGGCATGGAATCTGCTCATTGAAGGCCCAGCAGGACACACGCCCATCAGGTCCGGGCCCTGCATTCCCCCTTCATCATCAACGCCCGTGGCCAGACACGGACTGCGTATTACAGAGCAAACCAAGGAGCTACACCACCATGGCCATTCAAAGCCTCAATCCGGCAACCGGCGAAGTCCTCGCCTCCTTTGACGCATATACGCCCGAGCACACGCAGGAAATCCTGAACGCCACGGCAGCTGCCTGGGAAAAGTGGCGCCTGCTCAGCTACGCCAAGCGTGCGGAGTATCTCAAAAAGGCCGCTGAGGAACTGCGCAGGCAGGCCCCCTGGCTTGCGGAAATCATGGCCCGAGAAATGGGCAAGCCGGTCCGGCAGGGGGAAGGCGAGGCGCTCAAGTGCGCCACGGTGTGCGACTTCTACGCCGCAGAGGGGGAACGCATGCTGGCCCCGGAACCCGTCAAGGGCGCAGGCAGAAAGGCATTCATCACCTATGAGCCGCTGGGAACGGTACTGACCGTCATGCCCTGGAACTTCCCCTTCTGGCAGGTCTTTCGCATTGCCGCTCCCTCGCTCATGGCGGGGAACGCCGTCGTTCTGAAGCACGCATCGAACGTCCCCCAGTGCGCGCTGGCCATCGAACAGATTTTCAAGGAAGCCGGGTTCCCCGAAGATATCTTCCGCACCCTCCTCATCGGAGCCCGACAGGTGGAAGCCGTGCTTGACCATCCCTCGGTCTTTGCCGTCAGCCTCACGGGCAGCGAACCGGCCGGCCGCAAGGTCGCCTCGGCCGCAGGGGCGCGCCTCAAGAAATCCGTCATGGAACTGGGCGGCAGCGACCCCTTCATCGTGCTGCCGGATGCCGACCTTGACGAAGCCGTCAAGGTTGCCACCATGTCCCGCTGCGGCAACACCGGCCAGACGTGCATCGCCGCCAAGCGCTTCATCGTGCTGGACGACGTGTACGATGCCTTTGTGGCCCGCCTGACGGAAAGCTTCGCCAGACTGGTGATCGGCAATCCGCTGGACAAGACCACGGACATGGGCCCCATGTCGTCCCTGCCGCTCCGCCAGGAACTGCAGGACCAGGTGGACAGATGTGTCCAGGCGGGAGGTGTCATCCGACTGGGCGGCAGCATTCCTGACGGCCCAGGCGCATACTACCCCGCCACGATCATCACCGACCTGCCTGTTGATGCGGGCGTCTGCCAGGAGGAACTCTTCGGCCCCGTGGCCCTTGTCTTCCGCGTGGACTCCGTGGACAAGGCCGTGGCGCTGGCCAACGACACCCCCTTCGGGCTCGGCGGCTCCATCTGGTCCGCCGACGAGGATGGCGCCGTGGGCATTGCAGCCCGCATCCGGACCGGCTGCGTCTTCATCAACAGCCTTGTCCGCAGCGATGTACACCTGCCCTTCGGCGGCGTGGGCACATCCGGCTACGGCAGGGAACTTGGCACCTACGGCATCCGCGAATTCGTCAACGTAAAACCGATCTGCATCGGCTGATTCCCCAGCCTCGATAACAGATACCCCTGCCGGAGAGCCTGCGCGGCTCTCCGGCCCCTCAAGGGCCCGCACGGGCCTGCCTGCAGTCGGCTCTTTTCGTGAACCTTGTTGTCTGCTAAAGAGTGGTCATGACTACACATACCGAACTGCTGTCCATTCTGGACTCCGTCAGCTACGCCGTGGTTGCACTGGACCTGAACTGCCGCGTGCTCTACCTGAACAAGAGCGCCAAGCTCTTCCTGCACAAGCGCGGACGGTATGTGGAAGAAAGCCTCGGCGGCCCCGGCGACCAGATCCTGCCCCTGGCCACACCGAAGGTGCGCAAGGCCCTGGTCTCGGCAGAATTCAAGGCCGGTGTCGGGCGCATCGTCGACAAGGGCAACCAGCTCTTCTACGAAATCACCCCCCTGATGCAGGAGGGAAAACTGGCAGGAGCCGTGGTCAGCCTGCAGCGACCGGAACGCTTCGAACAGATGGCCTGCAATCTGGAAACCTACCAGAACCTTGCCAGACGCCTGCAGACCATCTTCGACTCTTCCAGTGACGGCATATGGGTCACCGACGGCGACGGTGTCGTGCTGGACATCAACCGGGCATCCGAAAAGCTGAACGGCCTCAACGCCGCCACCCTGCGCGGACAGAGCGTGCGCAACATGCTCGAGCGCGGCCTCATCGACGATTCGGTCACCATGCGGGTCCAGCAGACCAAGCGCCAGCAGACCATCATCCAGAACATCAAGAAAACCGGGAAGCAGCTGCTGGTCACCGGCACCCCGGCCTTCAACGACAAGGGCGAACTCTTCCTCGTCATTGCCAACGAACGGGATATCACCGACCTGAACACCCTGCAGGAAAGCCTGGAGCAGGCCCGCAAGGCGCAGGAGAAGGTACAGCGCGAACTGGACGGGCTGACCATGCTTGAATACGAGCGGGGCGGCGTGGTGGCGGAATCCAAGTCCATGCGCCGGGTGCTCATGACCTGCCTCAAGCTTGCCCAGCTGGAGGCGACCACCCTCCTGCTGCTTGGCGAATCAGGCACGGGCAAGGGGTTGCTGGCCAAGTTCATCCACAAGAGCGGTCCACGCAAGGAAAAACCGTTCATCTCGGTCAACTGCGCAGCCCTTCCCGACACCTTGTTCGAGGCCGAACTCTTCGGCTACGAAAAGGGCGCCTTCACGGGTGCCCTGGAAACAGGACGCGTGGGTCTCATGGAACTGGCGGGCGACGGCACCCTCTTCCTGGACGAAGTGGGCGAGATCTCCCCCTCCGGCCAGGCGAAGCTTCTGAAGGCGCTGGATGAACGGGAATTCCTGCCGCTGGGCAGCAACAAGCCCCGCCCGCTGGAATGCAACATCATTGCAGCCACAAACCGCGATCTCAAGGCCATGGCCGAGAGCAAGAAGTTCCGGGACGACCTGCTCTACCGGCTCAAAACCTTCACCGTCTCCATCCCCCCGCTGCGCGACCGACGGGAGGATCTCTTCGAACTGGTCACCCTGCTGCTCAAGCAGAACAATGAGCGCTACAACACCCACAAGCGCATCACGCCGCGCTTCCTCGACAAGCTCCAGCAATATCCCTTCCCCGGCAACGTGCGTGAACTCATGGGGCTGATCCGTCAGGGCGTGGTCATGTCCGACGACACCGTACTGGACGACTTTCTTGACGACCAGATCGGCAGCAAGACCGAGCGACAGGACGCCGAGGAAACCACCTCGCTCACGGCGGCCGTGGATGCCGTGGAGCGCGAAATGCTCATCAAGGCCCGCGCCGTGTGCCACGGCACCCGGGAAATGGCCGCCTATCTCGGCATCAGCCAGCCCACGGTCGTCCGCAAGCTCAAGCGCCACGGCATTCGCCCCCCCAGGAATGGCGAATAATCTTCGGGTGATACAAAACCAAATCACCCCCAAAGCCTTCCCCCTCTTCTTCCATCTCCCTACGTTTTTTACACCACGCTGATTTTATTGCACTTCAGTATCCCTTTTTTGTAAAAAATTGGAATTCCTTTTGCGTACGGGATGTTATTTGTCCTGTATTATCAGCACTGATTCAAAACTGAATCAAAATCAGCAGCAATCCCACACAAATGAGACCAAAACGATTCACATATGTATCGTTTTGTGTCATCCTTGCATC
>QKEJ01000185.1 GCA_003252375.1 Halodesulfovibrio sp. | reverse complement strand
CGCCTGCGGCCTTCGTGCTTGACTGCCTCGTGCCGGACCCCCGGTGGCTGCCACATCCGGTACAGGGCATTGGGTGGCTGCTGGACAGGCTGGAGCCTCTGGCCCGGCGTTTTGCTCCCGGCCGTTTCGGCGGTGTTGTGTGTCTGCTGGTGTTATTCTGCGTCGTGGGCCTCGTGGTGCGCGGGGGCGTTGCCCTGCCGCTTGTCGGCAGTCTGGTGGCGCTGTATGCCGCTTGGGCCGGCCTTGCCATTGGGGGCCTCCTGCGGGAGTGCCGGTCTGCTGCCGCTGCCATTGCCGCAGGTGAGGCAGAGGGACGCAGCGCCGTATCCATGCTGGTGAGCCGGGACCTTTCCGAAGCACGGCGTCCCGATCTCTACCGGGCGCTGGCGGAGACGCTGGCGGAAAATTTCAATGATGCCTTTGTGGCCCCATTCTTCTGGCTTGTGCTGGGCGGCCCTGTTGCCTTGTGGCTGTACAAGGCCGTGTCCACGGTGGACTCCATGTGGGGCTACCGGACGGAACGCTGGGAACGTCTTGGTTGGGCGGGGGCCCGGCTGGACGATGTGCTTGCCTGGGTACCGGCACGCCTTTCGGCGTTGTTTCTGCTCGGTGCCGCCCCCTTGTGCGGCCTGCAGCACGATGGGCGTTCGTTGCGGGCATTGTGGCGCTTGGTCCGGCGTGACGCCAGGTCCATGGAGAGTCCCAATGCCGGATGGCCCATGGCGGCGGCTGCGTGGCTGCATGCCCGGTCCATGGGCGGGCCGACCTGCTATTTCGGGGCGATCAAGGAAAAGCCGCAGCTGGGACCTCGGCTGACCGGGGAGAAACTGACCGGGGAGCAGGGAGCCGAATGGGATACCCGAGGCATCGAGGCGCTGCTGCACCATGTTTGGCTGGCCGCCATGCTCGGCGCTGCAGTCCTGTGGATTGCGGGGCTGTGCTTCTTCTAGTGCTGCCCTGAAGCCTTCCGCCCTGTCTTGCATGGGCCTTGCGGGACTATGCAGGATTGGAAGAGGGAAGGGCCATGCCTGCGGCCTGTCCTGAAGCCCACGCCCAGTGCAGGTTGAACCCGCCGAGCTGGCCGGTCACGTCCAGCACTTCCCCCACAAGATACAATCCTGCCTGTCTGGTGCTTTCCATGGTCTTGGATGAGACATGGGCGGTATCCACGCCGCCGCCGGTCACCTCGGCCCGGCGCATGCCTTCGGTCCGCGTCGGGGTGATCGTGAAGTCGTGCACCCGATGGCAGAGATGCTCCGTGTCCTGCCGGGAAAGCTGGGCCACCTGCTTGTCGGCGAGGGGGCCGGAAACAAGGGCCGTTGCCAGCCTGTCCGGAAGGAGCTTGCCGAGCACCGTGCGCACCAGTGGTTTGCCGCCGGCGTCATGGAGCGCCTCTTCCAGTTGCATGGAGGGCAGAAAATTGATGTGTATGGCGGCGCCTTTCTGCCAATGGCAGGAGGCGTGCAGCACCACGGGCCCGCTGATGCCCGTGTGGGTGAAGAGCAGGTTCTCCGTGAAGCGCCGGTCGTTGCAGGTGATGGTTGCCGGAACCGCAATGCCGGAAAGCCCCTGCAACGGCCACGTCTGGGCCATGGCAAGCGGGACGAGCGCAGGGTAGGGGGCGATGACAGCATGACCGAACTGTTTGGCAATGCGGTGTCCCAGATCCGTTGCCCCAGCCTGCGGCCATGCCGGACCGCCCAGCGCCACAACCAGCGAAGGGGCCTGAATCAGTCCCTGGTCGGTGGTGATCGTGTAGAGGCCGTCTGCGCAGGTTACGGATGTTATGGCATGGCGCAGCAGGAGCTCGGCTCCTCGCGTACGGCAGTCCTCTTCAAGGGCGTCAGCCAGTATGCCGTCGCCGCGCAGGCAGAAAAGCTGCCCGTGGTCGCGTTCTTCCCAGTCTATCCCGTGGGTGGCGAGGAATTCCACCATGTGCCATGGAGAAAAGCGGGCCAGCGCGGATTTGCAGAAGTGCGGATTGCGCCCCACATAATCGGCGTGGGTGACATGCAGGTTGGTGAAGTTGCACTTGCCGCCACCGGCGATGCGCACTTTTTTCCCGGGTGTGCGCGCGTGGTCCACCACGCAGACGGAAAGGCCGCGGGCGGCGGCTGTTCTGGCGCACCACAGGCCCGAGGCTCCGGCACCGAGTATGACTGCGTCTACACGTTTCATGCTGTATTTTTGGGGTAAAAGGGGGTACGTCGAGCGTGACGGTTGCGGGTGAGTATCCTGTTCCCCGTGCTTTGTCCATGAATCCGGGAAGTGCTGGATTCGTTCTGCCGGACCGCATCATACCAACGGAGTTCTTCATGCCGCTTCTGACCACACCATCCTACAGCATGCGCTTTCCCTTTTCCAATGGGCATTTTCAGACGCTCTTTCCTCCCCTGTTCCGCAAGGTCATGGATGTGCCGGCGGAGCGTATCCGCATGGATACGCAGGACGGGGATTTTCTTGATCTGGATTTCCTGTACGGCAACGAGAGACAGACCCAGTACACGGGAGGAGCCCCAGCGCCCCTGGTTGTGGTGTCGCACGGTCTGGAAGGCCACTCGCGGCGCAAGTATGTGCGGGGCATGGCCCGCTGCCTCAATGCGCGGGGCTGGGACGTGTGTGCGTGGAATTTCCGGGGGTGCAGCGGAGAGCCCAACCACGTGCTGCGCATGTATCATAGTGGTGATACGGAGGATCTGCGGGCCGTGATTGATTTCTGTCTGACCCGTGGCTACGAGCAGATCGCCCTCGTGGGATTCAGTATGGGGGGCAACCAGATTCTGAAGCTGCTGGGCGAGGCGCCGCAGGAGCTGCCGGAGGCCATCCGGGCGGCCGCGGTGTTTTCCGTGCCGTGTGATCTGGTCGGGGCGGCCAAGGTCTTGGACCAGCCGGGCAATGCCATCTACATGCGGTACTTCATGCGCACGCTGCGGGAGAAAATGCGGCAGAAGAAGGCCCTCTACCCGCAACGACTGAATATTGACGGCCTGGACAGAATGCGGACGTTCCGGGAGTTCGACAACCGTTTTACCGCCCCCATGCACGGATTCCGCAATGCCGAGGACTACTGGCGCAAGAGCGGCTCCGGACAGTTTCTGGAGCATATCAACGTGCCGGCCCTGCTTGTGAACGCAGGCAACGATCCCTTTCTTTCCCCGGGCTGCTATCCTGAAGAGGCGGCCCGCAGCAGCGCGCACCTCTTTCTGGAGATGCCCGATACCGGCGGGCATGTGGGGTTCGTCTTCAAGAACCCGGAGGGATATTACTGGTCCGAGCTGAGGGCGGCCCAGTTTTTGTCAACCTATCTGGTCTGACCCTCCTTTGCAGAACGGGATGATGCCGGACCAGGGGCTCAGTTGGCCATGCGCCGTGTGGTGGGCACGGATGCGAGCAGGAGTTCCTGATCGATGGTATGCGATTGCTCGACAAACTCCTGACAACGGGCGCCGGACTGGGCAAGTTGCAGCAGGATGTCCTGATATCTGTCCAGTTCGCCTTCGGTCAGTGTAAAGATGAATCCCTGACGTTCCAGCATGTTGAGCAGCTGAAGCGAGGCTCCTGCCATCAGCTTGTATTCCGTGATCATGGCCTGGCGCAGGGTCATGTCGTTCATGTTCTCCACGCGGTCGGCATCCAGCTCGCGCCGCATGCGTTCCAGCATTTCAAACTCTTCCAGCAATCCTGATGTTTCCGACTTCATGGTCTTCCCCTCCGGTATGAACCGGACCGCGGTTGTTTTGCCGTACGGCAGCGGTCATGGGGATATCAGCAATGATCGGGCCAAGTGTGTGACGTACTGATTTAGCAGGAGAATATTCTGCTGGGCGTGCTCTGTGGGCGGGTGGCGCACGCAGGGTGACGGAATACTGGCAGGGGTTACCCCTGCCGGGAAAGACAGGCGTCACAGATGCCATCCAGCCGGATCTCCACGGCCTGAAGGCGGCCCGGCAGGGGGGCGGCGTCCATGGGCCGGAGGATGCCCATGCCGGGCTCATGCTGCCCGGTCAGGCAGGCCATATTTCCGCAGCGGGTGCAGTAGAAGTGGCTGTGCATTCCCTCATCCGGTGCAGGCATGCAGTAGCGGTAGGTACGGTCGCCGGCGCAGTGCCGCTGCACGATGCTCCTTTCGGCAAAGGCTTCCAGTGTCCGGTAGAGCGTGACCTTGTCAAAGGGCCCGTTCGCGCGCAGGGCCTTCAGGATGTCCTGCGCACGCAGGGCGATGTGTTGGCCGGAAAGCGCTTCGAGAATGCGCAGCCGCGCGTCCGTGGGCTCCATGCCATTCTCCCGGAGCAGACAGGCGTTGCTGGTCATGACCGGGCTCCGGATGCGCGAAGTCTGTTGCGTACGGCATCAAGGCCCGTAACGCAGAAGAAGCAGGCGGAGGCGACGGCGATGATGGAGGCGCCGGAGGTGATGTCGAACTGGTAGGAGATGGCCAGTCCGCCAAGGCAGAACACGCAGCTCCAGCCGATGGCCATGCACATCATGCGGGCCAGCGACCGGGCCCTGCGCTGAGCCATGAAGGGGGGAATGGTAAGCAGGGCAATGACCAGTATGAGGCCTACAACCCGGATGATCATTACCACGGTCAGGGCGGTCATGCCCACCAGCAGGCAGTGCAGCAAGGTCACGGCAAGGCCGCGGGCGCGGGCGAATTCCCGGTCAAAGGAGAAGAGCAGCAGGGTGGGATAGAAATAGCTCGTGACGAGGATGAGTATGCCGTCCAGCGCGGCCATGAGCCACAGGTCCTGGACGGGGACGGCCAGAATGGAGCCGAACAGGAAGCTCATGAGGTCCACGTTGTACCCCGGCGTCAGGTCCAGCAGGATGATGCCGAAGGCCATGCCTGCGGCCCAGAGCACGCCGATGGCTGTGTCCGCCTTTTCCTTGTAGCGGAGGGAAACCCCCGCCATGAGCATGGAGGCTCCCAGCGAGAACCCCACCGTGCAGGGCAAGACGGGCAGGCCCAGATAGAAGGCGAGGCCCACGCCCCCGTATGCGGCATGGGCAACGCCGCCCGCGAGAAATACAAGCCGGTTTACCACTACGAGGCTGCCCACGATGCCGCAGGCGACGGAGGCGAGCAGTCCGGCAAGCACGGCATGCTGCATGAAGCCGAACTGCAGCATGTGCATCAGGTCCTGGAGCGGTCCGGGCATTATCTGTGTCCCTCCCTGCCGGCGGAGGCGTTGTCGGACTCCATCTCCGGTGGCTGCACGTCTGCAATGGCGGGGAACATGCCGGAAACCGTGCTGATGAAGGTGCCCATGGGGCAGGTCGGTTCATGGGTGCCGTACAGCATGGCCAGCAGCTCCTCGTTCAGGGTATTGCCCGGTGCGTAGCGCAGCGATCGGTTCACGATGGCTATCCCGGTGAACGGGGACGCCGTGATGGACAGGTCGTGGCTGACCACGATGGTGGTTATGGTGCCCGGCAGGGAGCCGAGGAATTCGTAGAAGCAGAACTTGCCCTGCGGGTCGATGTTGGCCGTGGGCTCGTCCAGCAGCAGCAGATCCGGATCCCCCATCAGGGCCCGGGCCACGATGACGCGCTGGCGCTGTCCGCCGGAAAGGTCCCGCAGATTGTCCTGATCGTGCCCGTCCAGTCCGACCATGTGCAGGGCGTGGCGGGCCTTCTCCACGTTGGCCCGTGTGCGGCGCCATGTGGAGGTGAAGAGGGTGCTTGCGGTGTTCATGGCGCCCATGAGGACCACGTCGAGCACGCATATGGGAAAGGCTTCCTGCGCGGTTGCATATTGCGGCACGTAGCCGATGCGGTGGCGCACCCTGTCCGGCGATTCCCCGAAAACGCGCACGCTGCCCTGCTGCGGCGTGAGCAGGCCGAGAATGCACTTGATGAGGGTCGTCTTGCCTCCCCCGTTGGGGCCGAGTACGGCAAGGTAGTTCCCGCGGTTCACTGTCAGGCTCACATCCTCCAGCACCGGGGTGCCGTTGTAGGCGAACCGCAGGTCGGAGATGGAGAGGATTTCTTCGGACATGGTGCATTCCTTGCGGCCGTCGGCCATGCTAGCGGGTGAAGGAGGCTGCCATGGCGCGGGCCACGGTGCGCAGGTTGTCAAACCAGTCTTCCGCGAGCGGGTCGGCGGTGATGACCGTTCCCTGCATGTGATCGGCAATGGCCTGTGCGCTCTTGCGGGCGAACTGCGGCTGCACGAAGATGGTGCGGATGCCGTGTTCGGAGGCTTCCTCCATCAGTTCCTGCAGGATGCGCGGCGTGGGCTCCTTGCCTTCGAACTCGATGGGAATCTGCCGCAGGTTGTAGTTCATGGCGAAATACCCCCATGAAGGGTGAAAGACCATGAAGGTGCGCTGTTCCGGTGGAATGGATTCGAAGAGATCGTGCAACTCCATGTCAAAGGCGTCAATCTCCTTTTCCAGCGTTGCGAAATTGGCCCGGAAGACGGGAGCATGGGCAGGGTCCGCCTTGCTCAGTTCGCGGCGTATGGTCTGGGCCATGGGTTTTGCCAGCATGGGAGAGAGCCAGATGTGCGGGTCCAGCCCGTCGTGTTCATGCTTCGCATGCCCGGCCGTGTCCGCATGCTCGGTTTCCTCTTCTTCATGATGATGGGCGGCCATGGGCAGCTTCTGTATGCCCGCATCCACATGAGCAACACGCATTGCCGGATTGGCGGCCTGTATGCGGGGCAGCCATGCCTGTTCGAAGGGAGCGCCCACGGCGAGGTAGAGGGCGGCCCCGGAAAGGGCGGCCATCTGCCGGGGCTTGGGTTCATAGGTGGCGGGGCTTGCGCCGGGCTGCACCATGACGGAGACATCCACGAATTCTCCCCCGATGCGTTCCGTGAAATAGCGCATGGGCAGGATGCTGACGAAGACGGGCAGCTTTGCGACAGCCTGTGTGGGCAGGGTGAGGGGGACGCAGATCGACAGGAACAGCAGAACGGCAAGAATGCGTTCTCCCTGCCGGAGACGGTGACGGAATATGGCGGGCATGCGGTCTCCTTTGAAGGTCCGGGGTTGGTGGTGCAACTGGGTTGCATTCACAGGATATGGTATGCAGCGAACCGGGATTTTCGTCAACCGTGGCGTTGGAAGCCTCTCTGCCGTTTCCGGGGCATGGGCGGGAAAGGTGGCGGCTCTCCGCTTGGCTTGCCAGATGAAATGGCGTAAGGGTTGGGCGCAGCGGCGCTAGCCGCCTTTCAGGGCACGGACTCCCGTGGAGTGCCGCCGGTTTGGTCCACGCGGCCGCGGGTATCCATACACAGATCAGGATGTGCGAATGTCTATTGAACGCAGAAAGACACGCGAAATCGGGGTGGGGAACGTCCGTATCGGCGGAGAGAGCCCGATTGTCGTGCAGAGCATGACCAATACGGACACACGGGACGTGGAAGCCACGGTGGAACAGATTCGGCAGCTCAGCGACGCGGGGTGCGAGATCGTGCGGGTGGCCGTGCTGAACGAGGGGGCAGCCTGGGCCATTGGGCGTATCCGGCAGCAGGTATCCATTCCCATCATTGCGGATATCCATTTCGACCATCGCCTGGCCGTCATGTCCCTTGAGGCCGGAGCCCATGCGCTTCGCATCAATCCCGGAAACATCGGGGGACGGCAGAATGTGGACATGGTGGTGGACGCCGCCCGGGCCCATGGGGCATCCATCCGGGTGGGGGTAAACAGCGGTTCCGTGGAAAAGGCGCTGCTGGAACAGTTCGGCGGTCCCACGGCGGAGGCCATGGTGGAAAGCGCCCTTGGTCATGTGCGCATGCTGGAAGACCGGAATTTTTACGAAACCAAGATCTCCCTCAAGTCCTCTTCGGTGCTCAACACGGTGGACGCATACCGCCTGCTTGCCGAGCGGTGTGACTATCCCCTGCATATCGGTGTGACCGAGGCGGGCACGCTGATGCGCGGCGCCGTCAAATCCTCGGTAGGCCTGGGCATATTGCTCTGGCAGGGCATTGGTGATACGTTGCGTGTCTCCCTGACCGACGATCCCGTAAAGGAAATGGCGGTTGCCTGGGAACTGCTCCGGGCACTCGGATTGCGGTATCGCGGACCGGAAATTATCTCCTGTCCCACCTGCGGCAGAACGGAAATCGGCCTCATCAACCTTGCCGAGGAAGTGGAACGCCGTCTTGAGGGCGTGACGGACTCGTTCAAGGTGGCCGTCATGGGCTGCGTGGTCAACGGCCCCGGTGAAGCCCGTGAGGCGGACATCGGCGTGGCCGGGGGACGTGACAAGGGCATCATCTTCCGCAAGGGAGAGATCGTCAGAACGGTGAAAGGCGGCGCACGGCTGCTGGAAGCCTTTATGCAAGAACTCGATTCGTTCCTCGAAGAACGGAAAAAAGGATAATCGATGCGTTGGAGCCGTTTTTACATTCCGACCCTCAAGGAAGCCCCCAGCGATGCGGAAGTCATCAGCCACAAACTGATGACCCGTGCGGGCATGATCCGCAAGCTGACCTCGGGCACCTACACCTATATGCCTCTCGGCCTGCGTTCCATTTCCAAGGCTGCCGAGATCGTGCGCCAGGAAATGGACCGTGCCGGAGCCAATGAGCTGAGCATGCCCATGGTGCAGCCCGCCGACCTGTGGCAGGAGTCCGGCCGTTGGGATTTCTATGGTCCGGAACTGCTTCGCTTCAAGGACAGGCATCAGCGTGACTATTGCCTCGGGCCCACGCACGAAGAGGTCATCACCGACATCGTGCGCGGCGAGGTGCGTTCCTACCGCCAGCTGCCCATGAACCTGTACCAGATCCAGACCAAGTTCCGTGACGAGATTCGTCCCCGGTTCGGCCTGATGCGCGGTCGCGAATTCATCATGAAGGACGCCTATTCCTTTGACAGGGATCAGGCCGGTCTCGATGCCAGCTATATCGCCATGTACGATGCCTATATGGCCATCTTCACCCGCATGGCCCTGAATTTCCGCCCCGTGGAAGCCGACAGCGGTTCCATTGGCGGCAGCTTCTCCCATGAATTCATGGTACTTGCAGAAACCGGCGAGGACACCGTGGTGGTCTGCAAAGACTGCACGTACGCCGCCAATATCGAGCGGGCCGAGGTGCTGTGCACGGGCGACGAATGCGACCGCCTGGACACGCCCCTTGAAGAGGTCTCCACTCCCGGCAAGTGCACCGTGGCCGACGTGGCCGCCTTCCTTGGCGTGTCCGAGGCCGCCATCATCAAGACCCTGCTGTATGTCGCCGACGGTGAGCCCGTGGTGGCGCTGGTACGGGGCGACCGCGAACTGAACGACGTGAAGCTGAAGAACCTGCTGCACGCCGACACGCTCGAAATGGCCTCCCCGGAACAGGTGCAGCAGTGGACCGGCGCTCCCGTGGGCTTTGCAGGCCCCGTGAACATCAAGGTGTCCCGCATCGTGGCCGACAACGAGCTGCGACTGGCCACCGACTGGATCACCGGCGCCAACAAGGGCGACATGCATCTCAAGCACGTGTCCCTGAAGCGCGACGTGAAGCTCTCCGGCTTTGCGGACCTGCGGCTTATCACCGAAGGGGATACCTGTCCCAAGTGCGGCGGTGCCATTGCGCTGACCAAGGGCATTGAGGTGGGGCATGTCTTCAAGCTCGGCACCAAGTACTCCGAGGCCATGAACTGCAAGTACGTGGATGAGGACGGCAGGGACCAGACCATGATCATGGGCTGCTACGGCATCGGGGTTTCCCGCGTTGTGGCATCCTGCATCGAGCAGAACAACGACAAGGACGGCATCATGTTCCCGCCGCCCATCGCTCCCTTTGAAGCCATTGTGCTGAACCTCGACACCCGCACCGACGACGTGTGCGCCAAGGTGGACGAGATCTATGCGCTGCTCAAGGAGCAGGGCGTGGACGTGCTGGTGGACGACCGTGAAGAGCGTCCCGGCGTCAAGTTCAAGGACGCCGACCTCATCGGTATTCCCATGCAGCTCGTTGTGGGCGGCAAGGGACTCGGCCGTGGCATCATCGAGGTGAAGGACCGCCGGACCGGCGAAAAGTCCGAACTGCCCGTTGACGGGTTTGCCGAGGCCTTCACCGCGTGGAAGAAGACGGTCTACGCCGGGTGGGGCATCAACTAGGCGGCCTGCAGGCGTTGCTTTCGCCTGCCGCGCCGGATTTCTGGTACCCGCAAGACCGGTTTGATTTGGGTGTATCCTGCTCCTGCCGCCCATGGGGCGGCAGGAGCTTTTTGTTACCATGTCCGGCCCTGTCCGGATGTCCGGGAGCCTCATGAGCCGTATCTTCACGGTCCGCGAACTGACAGACGCCGTCAAGCGTACGCTTGAAGGGGCCTACCCGTTCGTCTGGGTGAAGGGACAGGTTTCCAACCTGACGCGTGCGGCTTCCGGCCATGTCTATTTTTCCCTGACCGACGCGGACGCCATGCTGAACTGCGTCTGGTTCCGTACGGCCCAGCGCGGGGAGGAGAGTTTTGACCCCCTCACCGGGGAAGTCTACGAGGACGGCCCCAAGCCCAGCCTTGCCCGGACAATGCAGGAGGGCATGGAGATCATGTGCGCGGGGCGGCTGAACGTCTATCCGCCGCGCGGCGCGTACCAGCTGGTGGTGGAGATCGCCCAGGATGCCGGAATGGGCCAGCTGTATCTTGAATTCGAGGAACTGAAGCGTCGGCTGGCCGCCAAGGGATATTTCGCAGCGGAGCGTAAGCGGGCCTTGCCCGGGCACCCTGCACGGGTTGCGGTGGTGACCGCACCCACCGGTGCGGCGGTGCGCGATTTCCTGCGCATTGCCGGAGAGCGCGGGTGGGGCGCCGAAATTCGCATCCATCCCTCCCTTGTGCAGGGCGAGGCGGCTCCGGCGCAGATTGTCGCGGCTGTTGAGGCCGCCAATGCAGCTGCCTGGGCGGATGTGGTGGTGCTGGCGCGCGGAGGCGGGTCCATGGAAGACCTGTGGGCCTTCAATGACGTGCGCGTGGCTGATGCCGTGTTTCATTCCGCCATTCCCGTAGTGTCTGCCGTGGGGCATGAGGTGGACGTCTCCATTGCCGATCTGGTCGCGGACCTGCGGGCGGCAACGCCGAGCCATGCTGCCCAGATCCTCTGGCCGGAACGCAGCACCCTTGTGCAGGCCGTGGATGAGTGTCAGATGCGCCTGACGCGGCGCTGGGAAGCCACCATGCGCGAGCGTGAACGGCAGCTGGAATCCCTGTCCAAGGGGCTGGTCTGGCTTTCGCCGGAGCGGCAGATGCTGCGGCTTTCCGAGCGGTTTGCGGACATGGCCCGGCGCATGGCGCATGCCGTGCGCATGCGGCTGGACACGACGGAGATGGCGTTGCGCCATGATGTCGGCAGGCTTGTGCGCGCCTTCGGTCCGGAAGTTTTGATGCGCCGTGCGCAGGCGCTGGAAGCGATGGATGACAGGCTGCACTGGGCCGGGGATCGTGTGCTGGGCAGACAGGAAGGTGTCTTCGAACGTCTTGCCGCCCGGTTGGGGCCGCTGGATCCCATGCTGCCGCTGGAACGGGGATATAGCCTTGTCCGCAGGGCCGATGGTTCCTTTCTGCGAAGCATTGCGGATGCCGCCGCGGGCGATCCCCTTGCCATAATGGTTCAGGATGGGGTGGTGCATGCCGATGTGACCGGCACTTCCCCAGTGGAACAGGGAGACGAATAGTGCGATTGATCGGATGGATGATACGGTGCGTTCTGCTTGCCTGCTGCGCCCTGCTGGTTACACAGCCGGAAGCTGCGTGTGCGGCAGGGGTGGATATTCAATTGCCCGCGCATGCTTCTCCGGGACAGCCGCTTGTGGCTGCCATTGCCTCGGACACGCCGTTGAATGATGTGTTCGTGGAGTGGAACGGCAGGAGCGTCCCGGTGCGCATGCAGCCCGATGGTGCGGGATGGCGGGGGCTTGCCCTGCTTGGCGTTCCCTATGACCAGAAGGGGCAGGATGTCTCCCTGCGCGTGTCGACCGTCTCTGCGGGAGGATACAACGTTTACCGGAGGACCGTGCCGTTGCAGGCCATGGCGTATCCGGAGCAACGGCTGACCGTGGACAGGAAATATGTGGAGCTGGCCAAGAAGGATCTGGACAGGCACCAGGGGGAGCGCAAGCACGTTCTTGCCGCCCTGGGCACCATGTCGGCCCGGCATGACTGGCGTGTGCCCCTGCTGCGCCCGGTACCGGGAGAGATCTCCAGCGCCTACGGCCTGACGCGTTTTTTCAACGACAAGCCACGCAACCCGCATAAGGGGCTCGATCTGCGTGGTGCGGCGGGAACCCCCGTGATGGCATGCGCCGACGGGGTCGTGGTGCTCGCGGAACAGCATTTCTTCGCCGGGAATTCCGTGTATATCGACCACGGCGAGGGTGTGGTGAGCATGTATTTCCATATGTCGAAAATCAATGTGAAGAAGGGGGACAGGGTTGTCCGCGGCCAGCGCATCGGCGCGGTGGGGATGACCGGCAGGGTGACGGGACCGCATCTGCATTTCGGCCTGTCCGCCCAGGGGGAACTGATAGATCCCACCCCTCTTCTGGCAGACAAGTGACCGTCTATTCCCGGCCTGGCCGGGACGTATCGGAGCAGCCAATGGCAAAGAAGAACATGGCCTTTGAGGAGCAGCTCAAGCGGCTGCAGACCATTGTGGAAGAGCTTGAGCGCGGTGAATTGCCGCTGGAGCGGAGCGTGGAACTCTACAAGGAGGGGCTGGCCCTTTCCGGCGAGTGCCGTACCCGGCTCGAGAAGGCCCGCAACGAGATCACGATACTCAACGATGGGGTCGTCCACCCCTTCGATGCTGACGAGGAGCATGATGATGACGCCGCAGGAGCTTAAGCAGCAGCTCAGGGCCGGGGCAGATGCCGTGGAGGCCTATCTGGCCACCTGTCTGCATGACCGGCAGATTCCACAGGGCTTGCTCAGTGCCATGGAATACAGCCTCATGGCCGGGGGCAAGCGGCTTCGGCCCGTTCTGTGCCTTACGGTTGCCAAGCTGTTCGGTCTGGCGGAGGCGCAGGTGTTGCCCTTTGCGTCGGCCATCGAGTTCATTCATACCTACTCGCTTATCCATGACGATCTGCCTGCCATGGATGATGATGACCTGCGCCGGGGCAAGCCCTCCAACCACAAGATGTTCGGCGAAGCCACGGCCATTCTGGCCGGGGACGGGCTGCTCACCGAGGCCTTTGCCGTCATGGGATCCGTGGCGCAGGGCGATGCCTCCATTCCCGCTGACCGGGTGTTGCGCGCTCTGGTGGAAGTGGCCACCGCCGCAGGCTCGGGCGGCATGGTCGGGGGGCAGCAGCTGGACATGGAATACACCGGCCGCGAGGGAGTGAGCTATGACGAACTGCGCGGCATGCACGCCATGAAGACCGGAGCCCTGATCCGCTGCGCCTGCCTTTCCGGAGCCATTCTTTCCGGGGCCGATGAGGAGTCTGTCCGGCGTCTGCGCATCTACGGCGAGGGCATTGGTGCGGCCTTCCAGATCGTGGACGATATCCTGGACGAGGTGGGCGACGAGGCGCAGTTGGGCAAGCCCGTGGGAAGCGATATAGAGCAGGGCAAGACGACGTACCCCAGCCTCATGGGTATCGACAGAAGTCGTGAACTGGCGCAGCAGCATGTGGACAGGGCCGTGGAGCAGCTGCGTCCCTACAGCGGGGCGGAAGCTGATTTTCTTCGCAGTCTCGCCCAATACATTGTTGACAGGGTATCGTAACCGAGTAAGGTGCACGTTGCACGATGGAACGACCCTGTTGCCTGTTCGGCAACTGCTTGTTCTAGCAGGTATTTTTTGTAAATTGTAGTAGGGTGTTGCATGACTTTGAACGGTGTCCAGACCTCGTTGCTCAATAGTATCCGTACCCCCAGGGACGTGCATGCGCTGGATCCCAACCAGCTTGAACAGCTGGCAGGGGAGCTGCGGAGCAGGATCATAACGACTGTCTCCCAGAACGGCGGTCATCTCGCTCCCTCGCTGGGGGTGGTTGAACTGACCATCGCCATGCTCGCCAGCTTCGATTTCGAGGAAGACAAGGTGGTCTGGGACGTGGGGCATCAGGCCTATGCCTGGAAGCTGCTTACCGGACGCAACGATACCTTCGATTCCCTGCGTACCAAGGACGGGCTGAGCGGATTTCCCAAGATGGCGGAGAGCCCGTACGACCATTTTGGTGTGGGGCATTCCTCCACGTCCATTTCCGCGGCGCTGGGCATGGCCATGGCGCGGGATCTGGCAGGCGACAAGCACGAGGTCATGGCCGTCATCGGTGATGGCTCCATGACGGCCGGTCTGGCCTTCGAGGGGCTGAATCAGGCGGGTCACATGGATCGCAAGCTGCTGGTCATCCTGAACGATAACGAGATGTCCATCTCGCGCAATGTGGGAGCCATGTCCCATTTCCTGTCTCGCAACCTCTCCTCCCGCTGGGTCAGACGGTTCAAGAAGGACGTGGAAACCGTTCTTGGCTCCGTGCCCGGCATCGGCGAGGAGATGCTCAACTACGCCAAGCGCAGCGAGCACAGCCTGAA
>QKEJ01000190.1 GCA_003252375.1 Halodesulfovibrio sp. | reverse complement strand
TCCGCCAGCGGCGGCAGGTCGCGGCCCATGAGCTGATGGGCCTGCGGCTGGGTGGGCGCCACCACCGTGCCCACAAGGGGCTCGGGCTGGGGGCTCATGCGGTTGCGGGCAATGGCCGCGCGCAGGCTCTGGGGCAGATGCTTGGAAAAGAGCATGGGCTCCGTGGCGGCCACGGACACGGCGTGCTCCAGCGTGTGGATCAGCTCCCGTACGTTGCCGGGCCAGTCGTTGGCCTCCAGCGCATCCAGAAAATCGGCGTAGCAGCCCTTGCGTTCCATGCCTGCCTTGTCGCAGAGCAGGTTCACGTAGTGCGCGGCAATGGGCCGGATGTCGCTCTTGCGCTCCCGCAGGGGCGGAATGTCTATGCGGATGGACTGCAGGCGGAAGAGCAGGTCGCTGCGGAAGGTCCCGGCGGAGACCATCTGCTCCAGATTCCGGTTGGTGGCGGCCACCAGGCGGAAGTTGCTGCGCACCTCCTCGCGGCTGCCGATGGGGCGCACGGTGCGCTCCTGCAATACGCGCAGAAAGGCCTTCTGCATGTTCAGGGGCAATTCGCCCACTTCGTCCAGGAACAGGGTGCCGCCGTCGGCCTGAATGACAAGCCCGGTCTGGTCCTGGTCCGCGCCGGTAAAGGCGCCCTTGCGATGGCCGAAGAGGATGGATTCCACAAGGCTTTCCGGCAGGGCGGCGCAGTCCACCACCACAAAGGGGCCGTCCGCACGGGCGCTGTTCTCATGGATGGCCCGGGCAAAGAGCTCCTTGCCGGTACCGGTCTCCCCTATGATCAGCACGTTGGATTCGCCCCACGCGGCCTGGGCCACCAGATCCAGCGAGCGGGCAAGGCCCGTGCTGTCCCCCACGATGCGCTCGCGCCGCAGCGCCCGGATGGGCTGGCAGGCGGCGGCCCCCATGCGTTCGCGCCGGTAGTCCAGCGCCCGTTTCAGGGTCAGGGATATCTTCTGGAGCGAGTCGGTCTTTTCTATGTAGTCCCACGCCCCGTTGTTGATGGCCAGTTCCGCGCCGTCCGGGTCGCCCTCGCCGGTGATGATGATGATTTCCGGGGCCGAGGGGCAGCCCGCGAGATCGGAGAGAATGGACAGGCCGTTGCCGTCGGGCAGGTGCACGTCCAGAAACACGGCGTCGATGTTTTCGCGCCGGGCAATGGCCAGACCGGAGCCGAGGTCCTCGGCGCTGGCGGTATCGTGTCCCATGCGCCGCACGGCCCGGGTCAGGGCGTAGCGCATGGATTCGTCGTCATCAATAATGAGTACTCGGGTCATCAGGGGCTCCAGTCTCGTCTGTGGTGGCGGTGGCCTCGAACCGTTCATCCAGCAGACGCCGCACGGCGCTGCACAGCTCCGCCGTTTCGAACGGCTTGGTGAAGAAGGCGGAAACCCCCACGGTCTTCCAGTCCTTGGGGATGCGCGGCAAAAGGCCGCTGCCCTCGAAGCCGCTGTACAGGATGACGGGCAGGTCGTGCCGTATCTTGTGGATTTCCCGCGTCAGCTCCACCCCCGTCAGCGAGGGCATCATGTGGTCGGTGAGCATCAGGTCAATGCCTCCCGGGTCGGCAGCAAAGAAGTCCAGCGCCTCCGGGCTGCTGGTCTTGCTCACCACGTCATAGCCCAGCCGGGAAAAGAGCTTGGCCACGGAGTAGGCAAGATCCTCGTCGTCATCCACCAGCAGAATGGTCTCCGTGCCGCGCGGCAGGGTGACCACCTCCTCGTGCACCTCCTTGTCTTCCGCGGTGCCCGTGCAGGGCAGGTACACGGTAAAGGTGCTGCCCTTGCCCGGTACGGACTGCACGGTGATGGTGCCGCCGTGCATCTTGACGATGGAGTGGGACATGGAAAGGCCGAGCCCGGTGCCCCCGCTCTTCTTGCGGGTGGTGTAGAAGGGCTCGAAAATCCGTTTGGCCACCACGGGTTTCATGCCCGTGCCGGTATCCGTGACCCGCAGGCAGACATACACGCCCGGCGCCATGGCAAGAGACCGGGCCCGCTCCGTGGAAAGGTCTTCCGCGTCAAGGGTGACGGTCAGCGTGCCCTTCATGCCGCGCATGGCCTGTTCCGCGTTGGTGCACAGGTTCATGACCACCTGCAGCAGCTGGTCCGGGTCGGCCAGCACCTGTGCGCCGTGGCTGTTGATCTTGACGCGCACGTCGATGGTGGCGGGGATGAAGGTCTGCAGCAGCTGCATGCATTCCTTGATGACCATGTGCATGGCCACGGCGTGGCGCGGGGCGTCGGTGCGGCGGCTGAAGGCCTTGATGCGCTTCACGAGGTTCTTGCCGCGCTTGGCGGCCTTGAGCACGTGGCGCAGGTCCTCGTGCACGGGGCTGTTGCTGGGCGTGTCCGACAGGGCCAGCTCGCTGCATGAGGTGATGGCCCCGAGAATGTTGTTGAAGTCGTGGGCGATGCCGCCGGCGAAGATGCCGATGGCCTCCATCTTCTGGGCGTGGCGCAGTTCCTTTTCCATCTGCTTCCACGGCTTGAGGATGCTGTTGACCATCATCAGGCTGGTGGGCAGCACGAAGATGATGAGCACGAGGATGGTGCCCGTGCTTACGGTCAGGATGGCGTTCTGCAGGTGGGCGTCCAGCCGTGCCTTCAGGTGCTCCTGCTCCGCCTGGATGGAGTCGATGTAGATGCCCGTGGCCAGCCAGAAGGTGGTGCCGGGAATGGTCTCGGCATAGGCCAGCTTGGGGGCTATGGTGGCGTCATTGGGCTTGTTGAACAGGTAGGTCACGTAGCCGCCGCCCCGGCTGGCCTTTTCGCCCAGCGCGGCGATGTAGGCGTTGCCCTGCGGGTCTTCGTGCTCGTAGCGGTTGGTGTCCTGAAATTCCGGGTGCAGGGGGTGGGCCACGTTCACGCCATGCTCGTCGTAGATGAAGTAGTAGCCGGAATCCTCGTACCGGATAGGGGCGATGGCGGTGCGCAGGGCCATTCTGGGGTCCTGCCCTGTGGTCGTGGCTTCGTGCGCCACGTCGCCCAGCACGGAGGCGAGCGACTGCACGGACTGGCGCAGGGTGCGCTCGTAGCCGTCCATCATGGCGGACTGGGCTTCGGTGATGGCGTCGGCCTCAACCTTGCCCATGAAGTAGGTGTAGGTCACCCCGATGGCCGAGGCGAAGACGATCATGAACAGCAGCAGCAGACCTATGCGGCTGGCGATGGTGACGTTGTTCTGCATGAACCGGTCCTGTCGAGCGCGGGTGTTCCTGCACGGTCATCCGGGGTGGCAACGCCCCGGGGATGAAGACGGAACCGGAAGGGCTCCGACCTTCCGGTAGTGTATGACGTATGACAATACCCCGTAAAAGTACAGACCACCGGATGTTTCGCGCGGTGGTGCCAGAGGCATGCAGGGCGGGGCCGGGCCTCGGGCTTGTCCGTGCATGGGATAAAATAATGTTAGGAGGGACTGCTTGGTGTATGCTTGTGGCTGTATGAACTCTATTCCCCTGTATGAAGGAGTCTGTCATGTCCGACGTTGCCAGCAAGCTCGGCAAGGATGCCGAATATCTCCTGACCCATGAGTGCAAGACGTTCCGCAAGGAAACCCTGATACTGCCGGGGCCGGACTTCGTGGACCGCGTGTTCGCTCATTCCGACCGTCCCATTCCGGTGCTGCGCAGTCTGCAGCAGCTTTTTGACCACGGCCGTCTCGGCGGGACGGGCTATGTGTCCATCCTGCCCGTGGACCAGGGCATTGAGCACTCCGCGGCTGCATCCTTTGCGCCCAATCCCATCTATTTCGATCCCGAAAACATCGTGCGGCTGGCGCTGGAAGGCGGCTGCAACGCCGTGGCTTCCACGCTGGGCGTGCTGGCCATGGTGGCCAGAAAGTATGCGCACAGGATTCCCTTTGTGCTCAAGTTCAACCACAACGAACTGCTCACCTACCCCACCTTCGAGGACCAGATCATCTTTGCCTCCATGCGGCAGGCGCGGGACATGGGCTGCGTGGCCGTGGGGGCCACCATCTATTTCGGCCACGAGACCAGCAATCGCCAGATCATCGAGGTGGCACGGGCCTTCGAGGTGGCGCAGGAGCTGGGCATGGCCACCATCCTGTGGTGCTACACCCGCAACAACGCCTTCAAGAAGGACGGGGTGGACTATCACGTCTCCGCCGACCTGACCGGCCAGGCCAACCATCTCGGCGTGACCATCAAGGCGGACATCGTCAAGCAGAAGCAGCCGGAAAACAACGGCGGCTACACGGCCATCAACTTCGGCAAGACCCATCCCGCCGTGTACCAGTGCCTGACCACGGACCATCCCATAGACCTGACCCGCTATCAGGTGGCCAACTGCTACATGGGCAGGGCCGGACTCATCAATTCCGGCGGCGCTTCGGGCGGCGCGGACGACCTGAATCAGGCCGTGCGTACCGCCGTCATCAACAAGCGCGCCGGCGGCATGGGGCTCATTTCCGGCCGCAAGGCCTTCCAGCGTCCCATGGACGAGGGCGTGAAGCTCCTCAACGCCATACAGGACGTGTATCTGGATGAGAGCGTAACCATCGCCTGACCGCGTGTACCGCGGTCTGGCGTGTGCATTTCCGCATGACCTCTAGCCCACATGAACGCCACACCTTGCGAAAAAGGCCGCTATGGTAGCGGCCTTTTTCCTTGATGGAGAATGCGGGGGGAAGGGGCTAGATCACCACGTCGCCCTTGGCCACGCCGGCGGCGCTGAAGGTGGCCATGTCGTTGAAGATGTTGCAGGCGGCGCGCAGCAGGAACAGGGTAAGCGCCGCGCCCGTGCCCTCGCCGAGGCGCAGGCCGAGGTCGTGCATGGGCTTGATGCCGAGGGCGGAGAGGATCTTGCGGTGTCCCTGCTCTGCCGAGGCGTGGGAGAAGAAGGCGTAGTCCTGCACGTGCGGGCAGATGGCTGCGGCAGCCGTGTAGGCCGCGGTGGAAATGAACCCGTCCACGAGAACGGCCTGTTCGTTCTTGGCCGCACCGAGGATGAGGCCGGCAAGGGCCGCAATTTCGTAGCCCCCCAGGGCGGCGAGAACATTGACGGGATCCTTGGTCTGGATGGCGGCCTTGTTGGCCTGCAGGGCACGGACGATGATCTTTGTCTTGTGCACGATGCCCCGTGCGTCCAGTCCGGAACCTGCGCCGGTGATGTCGGCGGGATCAATGCCCAGATAGGCGCTGTACAGGGCCGTGGCGGGCGTGGTGTTGGAAATGCCCATCTCGCCCGTGGCGACCGTGCGGTAGCCTTCGGCAGCGGCGATGTCGGCCAGTTCAATGCCGAGCAGCAGGGCCTTCAGGCAGTTTTCGCGGCTCATGGCCGGGCCGTTGACGAAGTTGTCGGTGCCCTGGGCCACCTTGCGCTGGATGAGCTTGGGGTGTTCGGGGAATTCCCCGCCGCAGCTGCCCGCGTCCACGACCATGAGGTCGGCTCCCACGGTGTTGGCCAGAATGTTGATTCCGGCGCCGTCGTTGAGGAAATTCAGGACCATCTGGCGGGTGACTTCCTGCGGGAAGAGCGAAACGCCTTCCGCCGTAACGCCGTGGTCGCCGGCAATGGTATAGATGCGCGCGGGGTCGGCAGCCAGGGGGCGCACGCCCCGTTGGATGCAGTACAGGCGCAGGGCAATTTCCTCAAGACGGCCGAGGCTGCCCTTGGGCTTGGTCAGGTCGTCCAGATGGGCCTGCCCGGCGGCTTCAAGCGAGGTGTCCGCAGGGGCAATGGCCGCAATGGCGGAGGCGAAGAGCTGTTCCATGATATGTATCTCCGGAAAACGGGTGTCTGAATTTGAACGACGCACGCTATCGATATTGGCCGGGCGTGGCAAGTACCCGGATGCGTTGCAAGGAAGGAGCAGGCGGTGCGTGTCTTGAGTGTGGGCGGTGTGCGTGCTACCATGCCTCTGTTCATCTGCATGGAATCCGGATGCTGGTCCGGTAAAGGATAATTCATGAAATCACGTCTTCTTTCCGGCATTCTTGCCGCACTGCTGCTGTGCAGCGCCACGGGGGCGCATGCCATATCGTCCGAGGACTACGCCTGCCTTGAAAACGCCAGAAGCGAGCGCATCACGCCGGTGGTCCGCGCTGTCCGCAAGGTGGCTCCCGCTGTTGTGAACATTACCACCCAGCGCATGGTGGAACGCACGGTCTCGCCGTTCGGCGAACTGTTTCACGACGAGTTCTTCCGCGAATTCATGGGCCGCAACGGGGTGCCGCAGCGACAGATGCAGCAGAGCCTCGGCTCCGGCGTGATCATCGACGGCAAGCAGCAGCTGGTGCTCACCAATGCCCATGTCATCGAGGGCGCCACCTCCATACAGGTGCTGCTGCAGGACGGCCGTTCCTTTGATGCGGATCTGGTCGGGTCCGATCCGGATTTCGATCTTGCCGTGCTGCGGCTCAAGGATGCGGTCGATCTGCCGGAGGCCCCCATGGCCACCTCCTGCGACATCATGCCCGGAGAAACGGTCATTGCCATCGGCAACCCCTTCGGATTCGGCCATACCGTAACCACGGGAGTGGTCTCGGCCCTCAACCGGTCCATCAAGACCGAGCAGGGCGTGTTTACCGACTTCATCCAGACGGATGCCGCCATCAATCCCGGCAACAGCGGCGGTCCCCTGCTCAATATCGAAGGCCAGCTCATCGGCGTGAACACGGCCATTTTCGCCAAGGCGGAGGGCATAGGCTTTGCCATTCCCATCGACAAGGCCAAGCGCGCCGTGGCGGAGCTGCTGGATTCCGGCAGCGTCTCGCCCATATGGCTGGGCGTGGCCGGGCAGGACCTGGACCAGCGCACTGCATCGTGGTTGGGCATGAAGTCCGCCCACGGCATGCTGATTACCGAGGTGTATGACAAGACTCCGGCCAAGAGCGCCGGGCTGCGGCCGGGCGATGTGGTGCTGAGCCTGAACGGTGAGGCCGTGGAGGACAACGACCATTATCTGCAGCTGCTGCGCAACCACACGCAGGGCGAGCGCATCCGGCTGGAACTGCTGCGCAACGGGAAGTCCGTGCAGCAGGATCTGCGCGCGGTGGCCTTTTCGCCCGATCTGGCGCGGCAGCTTGCCGAGGCCCGCTGGGGCTTTGCCGTGGAGGCGGAAAAGAACGGGCTGACGGTCCGGTCCGTGCGTCCGGGCAGCCCTGCCGCCCAGCTGGGCATGCAGCCCGGTGACGTCATCATCAAGATAGGCGGGCTGCACATGGAGAATTTCGGGAACTATTTGTACGCCTTCACGAAACATCGGCTGGACGCCACGGTGCTCATGCTGGTGGGCCGTGGTGGTCGTGGGTACTATGTGCGCATGAAGATGTAGCGGATCTTCCGTGTTCCCGCATGGTTGAATGTGCGTGGCGGGAATAATCGGCAAAACTGGGCTGAGAATGTGCTTCAAGCCTTGACACCCGGTTGGCTGACGGCTATCTGCAAAAACGATGAGTCCAATGTCCCCGCACTCTGGAACCTCCGGATGACGGGACCTAAATTTAGATGATTCCCTTGAACGGAATCAAAATAAACCTGGAGGAATACCATGGGTTGGAACGTAACTGTTGATCACGACAAGTGTACTGGCGACGGCGAATGCGTGGACGTTTGCCCCGTTGAAGTTTACGAACTGCAGGACGGCAAGGCTGTTCCCGTAAACGAAGAAGAGTGCCTCGGCTGCGAATCTTGCATCGAAGTGTGCGAGTCCGACGCCATCACCATTGAAGAAGTTTAAGTATCGGTCGTAATTACTCATTACGCACGAGATCTGAGCCGGACGGCGGAAAATTCTTTCCGCCGTCCGTTTTCAGTATCTGGCGGTCCGCAGCGTCGCCGAGAAGAGGCGCAGACCGCCTGCACACGCGGATTTTCTGCGTGTGCGTATCCGCCCGGGCCCATTGCCCGGCCCGTACGCACCATCTTTCCCCCTTGCCAGCAAGGTGAATCGTTCCTATTCCTTTGCTCGGCGTTCGGCGGCATGCTGTGGTCGCCCGCGTACGATTCATGTTTTCCGTTCAACCTGACCGGCAGCCGACCTGCGGATGCATATGGGCAGACCGGTAAGGAGCGTGTTGATGATACCTGATTTGACCGATATTTTTGATAGGTATGAAGCGCTGGTGGCCGAGGTGGATGCCGTGTTCACGCGTGTTGCCGAACAGCATCCCGACTGTGTCACCTGCGAGAAGGGCTGCAGCGAATGCTGCCACGCCCTGTTTGATCTGAGCCTTGTGGAGGCCATGTACCTCAACAGGAACTTCAAGTCCCTGTTCGGCGACGGAGAAAACCGTTCGCGCATCGTAAGCCGGGCCAACGAGGCGGACCGCAAGTCCTACAGGATCAAGCGCCAGGCCTACCGCGATTCCCAGGCCGGGGTGGAAACGCAGGTCATTCTTGACCGCATGGCCCGCGAACGTCTGCGCTGCCCGCTGCTGGGCGAGGACGATGCCTGCGAGATGTATCAGCAACGGCCCATCACCTGCCGTCTGTACGGCATTCCCACCGCCATCGGCGGCAAGGGGCATACGTGCGGCAAGGCCGGGTTCGCCAAGGGCGAGGCCTATCCCACCGTGCACATGGACAGGATTCAGGACCGGCTGCTGGCCCTGAGCCGCGAGATAGCCGAACGCGTGGGCAGCAAGTACAGCGAGCTGTCCGGCGTGTTCGTCCCGGCATCCATGGCCCTGCTCACCGTGTACGACGAGCGGTATCTGGGCGTCCGCAGCGCCAAGAAGGACGAGGCGTCATGAGCATTTCCGCCACCATGTACCGTGACGGTTCCGACCGCGAGCTGACGCCCGAGGAAGAGGAACAGAAACGGGTCATCTACGAGAAGATGAATCCGAGACGCCGCAAGTATGTGGATCGTATCGGATACGACAAGTGGGACCCGTTCCAGAAGCCGAACGATCCCATGGAGCTGCGCATGGACATCACCAAGCGTACCACGCAGCAGCTGGTGCGCGAGTTCCTGCAGACCTATGAGGGAAAGTACAGCAACGATTACGGCCGCGGGGTTCTGGAAACCGCCGTGGGCCTCATCAACCGGGACGAGAAGGTTCGGGGCGTTTTCGACTTCTGCGTCTGGTATTACAATCTTTTGCTTGAAGAGGGGTACAGCGATTATGAAGGCTAGCTACGATAACATCGACGAATATATTGCCGACCTGCGGGCATCCATTGAGCAGAATACCGAGTGCGCCAACCATCACTACAACCTCGGTGTAGCCCTTCTGACCAAACGCGACTGGGAGGGCGCCGAGGCTGCGTTCCTGGAAACGCTGCGCAACTCCCCCCGGTTTGCCGAAGCCTACATTCAGCTGGGCGGCATCTGCCTGCAGCGCGGCGACATGGACGGCTGCCTGCGCTACAATCAGGAAGCGGCCCAGTGCCGCGCCAAGTTCCCCGTGCCGTGGGCGAACATGGCGTTTGTGCACCTGCAGCGCGGCGAGGCCGACGAGGCCCTCAAATGCGCCAAGAAGGCCCTTAAATGGGATGAGAATTTCGTCCAGGCACAGGCCACCATGGCCAGCGCCCTGTACATGCTGGGCGATCTGGACGCGAGCGAGAAGGTGAGCCTGAAGTCCATCGCCGCCTACCCCTCCTTTGCTCCCGCCTACAACAACCTGGCCCTTGTTGCGCTGGAGCGCGGCGACCATGCCGACGCCATCCGCAACGTGGACAAGGCTGTGGAAATGGGCTTTGACGTGGACCCCCGCTTCCTCGAGGAGCTCAAGCCCTACCGCGCGTAAGCGTCTTACGACAGCACGCATGCATAGAGGCCGACCGGATTTCCGGTCGGCCTTTTTCGTGTGCTCGTCCGGTATCTGTGGCTGCAGTACGCAAAAAGGGCCCGCCATATGGCGGGCCCTTTGCAATGCAGGGATGAACCGGGAATGCCTTACTTGATGAAGAGCATTTCCTGGTAGCTGGGCAGGTTCCACAGGTCGTCTGCCACCACGCCTTCCAGCGCGTCGGCAAAGGAGCGGACTTCCAGCATCTTGGGCAGCACCTTGTCGCAGAAGTACTTGCACTCTGCGAGCAGGTCGTCGGTGGAGTGGCCGAGCAGGGCTTCCAGTTCGTTGGCGGTCTTCTGCAGGCCGCGCAGCTTGTCGGTCAGGTCGTCCAGGGAGACCATCACGCAGTCCTTGCCGATGGCGCGCAGGTTGGCGCAGGTTTCGGCAAGCTGGTTCTGGTAGCGGACGGCGCCGGGGAAGATCTGGGTGCGGGCCATCTTGATGACCAGCTGAGCCTCGGTCATGATGGTCTTCACGTACTGCTCAAGGTAGATGTTCAGGCGGCTGTCCAGCTCGCGTTCGCTGAACACGGCGTACTTGGTGAACAGCTCGACCACTTCCTTGCTGGTCAGCACGGGCAGTGCATCGGGGGTGGTACGCAGGTTGGCGAGGCCGCGCTTTTCCACGGCTTCCTTGTGCCATGCGTCGGAGTAGCCGTCGCCGTTGAAGATAACGGCTTCGTGCTTCTTCACGATGTCCTGCAGAAGCTTGGTCACGCATTCGTTCAGGTTGCTGAGGTCGGGCTTCACGCACTTTTCCAGTTCGGTGGCGATGAAGTCGAGGGACTCGGAAAGCATGGTGTTCAGGGCAACCTGGGGACCGGCAATGGACTGGTTGGAGCCCACGGCGCGGAATTCGAAGCGGTTACCGGTGAAGGCGAAGGGGCTGGTGCGGTTACGGTCACCGGCGTCCATGGGCAGGGGCGGCAGAGTGTCGACGCCGACCTTGAGGTCGCCCTTGGTCTTGGAGGACTTGGCGCCGCCCTTCTTGAGCTGTTCGAAGATGTCGGCCAGCTGTTCGCCAAGGTAGACGGACATGATGGCGGGCGGAGCTTCGTTGGCGCCCAGACGGTGGTCGTTGCTTGCGGAAGCCACGGTGGCGCGCAGCAGGTGGCCGTACTTGTGCACGGAGCGGATGGCGGCGGCGCAGAACACCAGGAACTGCATGTTTTCATGCGGGGTGTCGCCGGGATCGAACAGGCTGCCGAGGGACGCGTTGCCCACGGAGTAGTTCAGGTGCTTGCCGGAGCCGTTGATGCCTGCAAAGGGCTTTTCGTGCAGCAGGCAAACCATGCCGTAGCGCAGGGCCACTTCCTTCAGGGTGGTCATCACCATCTGGTTGTGGTCGGTGGCAAGGTTGGAAGATTCGTAGATGGGAGCGATTTCGAACTGGCCGGGAGCCACTTCGTTGTGGCGGGTCTTCACGGGGACGCCGAGCTTGTAGAGTTCACGCTCGACTTCCATCATGAAGGACAGCACGCGGGGCGGCACGGCGCCGAAGTAGTGGTCTTCCATTTCCTGACCCTTGGCGGAGGGAGCACCGAAGAGGGTGCGGCCGGCCAGCTGCAGGTCGGGGCGGTTCAGCACGAAGTTGCGATCCACGAGGAAGTATTCCTGTTCGGGGCCGGCGTAGGACTGCACGCGTTCGCCGGAATCCTTGCCGAAGAACTTGAGCACGCGCTGGGCCTGTGCGTTCAGGGCCTGCTGGGAGCGCAGCAGGGGGGTCTTCTTGTCCAGTGCTTCGCCGGTCCAGGAAACGAACGCGGTGGGGATGCACAGGGTGGTCCCGTTGGGGTTTTCAAGGATGTAGGCGGGGTTGGTCACGTCCCATGCAGTGTAGCCGCGGGCTTCAAAGGTGGTGCGCAGGCCGCCGCTGGGGAAGCTGGATGCATCGGGTTCACCCTGGATGAGCAGCTTGCCGGAGAACTCGGCCAGTGCGCCGCCCTTGCCGTCGGGGGCGAGGAAGCCGTCATGCTTTTCAGCGGTCAGGCCGGTCAGGGGGTAGAACACGTGGGTGTAGTGGGTGGCGCCCTTGGAAAGAGCCCAGTCCTTCATGGCGTTGGCCACGGTGTCGGCAATGGACGGATCCAGCTGTTCGCCCTTCTCGATGGTGCGCTTGAGCGACTTGTACACGTTCTTGGGCAGACGATCCTTCATGACCTTGTCATTGAAGACGTTGCAGCCGAAGAGTTCGGTGGGCTTCTCTTCGAGGAAGTTGAGAGGCTTGGTAGCCCTGAAATTGTTGACGGCAGTGATGGCGTTCAGCCGAGCCTGGGATCCGCTCATTTCTAAGCTCCTTACAAGAAGTTTTGTACTGTAACTCCCTACAACGGGATCGTTATGCATATGACCAGCCCTAGGCGGGCATCATCTCGCCAAGCACGTTCGGTGCCAGTGTTTATAAACCAGAGGGTTATCAGGAACGAGATATGCCAGCCACCAAAAAAACATGTCCAAATTGACAAAAAAGTTAAATATCAATCAAAGACGTCCTCTTTGTATATTCCAATTTTGTTAATGTCAATAAAGAGCCGCATGGATCAGGCGCTGAGCATATTACAAATTTGTCATCACATGTGGTTGCTGCCAAAAATGTGGGTGAAATTTATCCCTAAAGCTCTGCTGAGACCGGCCGATAGAACAGGGTGAGGCAACTGGCCACAACTGACCATGATTTTGGCGACGCTTTTGTAGCGGAATGTGGCTCCAGGGAAGGTCATAGACGTTTTTGTGGGTACGGAAAGGAAACGGAATTCGCCATGACGAGCATCCAGTCGAACGGATACGGCCTGAACGGCCTGTTTGCCAACCAGAGCGGTCTCGGCCGCATTCTGGGCAACGGCTATCTTTCGACGTCCGTGCAGGGGAGCAAGGATACCACCGCGACGTTTGCGGCGGACATTGTTTCCCGCATCACGCCTCCCACCACCGAAGATCTGCAGGACGCCACGCTGGAACAGTTCGGCGAGGATTCCGCCTCCCTGGCCGGTTCGCTGCAGCGGACCGTGGAGTATGTGCAGGATCGCTACGGCACGCAGGCCGGGACAGCGGTCATGGGCATGATCTACAATAAGATAGGGAACGGCGAGGTGACCGAAGAATCCCTCGGCTCGGGTCTTCTGGACAGCGTGAAGTTCATCGACAGAAACTTCGGCATGACCGAGGGAGACTCCTTCATGAGTTTCCTGAATAATGACCTGAACGAGGAGATGAACACGTTTTTTGACAACGGGCTGGAGGAACGGTTCTTTGCTGCTTCACCCGGGACAACCTCGCTTACCCAGTCCATCTCCACCGCATTGAGCACGGTGTCGGACAGCGCAGGGAAGGAAACGGCCGACAGCATTCTCTCCCTCATAGAGCAGGCGACGCAGGACACCGAAAGTCCGCTTGAGGCCCTGAAGCAGGCGCTGGAAGAGGCCGATCAGCTGCTTTCCGACCAGGGACAGGGCACCTTTACCGCCATGCTCGCACAGAACGTGGCCAAGGGGGCCGCATCCGTCGTACCGCAGACTGGTTCCCTGCTGAACGTTACCGTCTAGCCGTTTCCATACGACAAGAAGACAAGGCCGGAGAGTGTTGCTCTCCGGCCTTTTTGTCGTGTGCGGGTATATTCGTATCCGGTGCCCCGTGCGGCTGTGCTCCGGTGCATCACGGTGCGTGCAAGGGGTTGGTGCACGCGACCGGAGCACAGCCGCAGAGACTGAGGGAGGGGTGCTGTGTGTGGGCTAGCAGGTGAGCCAGAGGCAGGCATTGTCGAGCTTGCGCATGACGTCGCGCGCGACAGAACCCATGAGCATGCGGCGCATGAAACTGTCGCCGAATCCGGCCCGGCCCATGGCCACCACGGCGAACTTGCCGCGTTCGCAGGCGTAAAGAATGGCGTTTGCCGGATCGTTATCGGTGATGATCCGCACCCGGATGGCGGCGGCAGGCACGCCATGCGTTTCCAGAGCGGCTCGGCATTCCTCGAAGATGACCTCGGGCGGAGTCGGGTTGTTGTTGCGGTCGCGCAGGACCCGCAGCAGGGTGACGCAGTGGATTCCCTGCGACCCGATGGTTTCGCCGACGTGGTGGACCATGTTCATGGCATGGCGGGAACCGTCGACGCAGATCAGAATATCCCGGCGCTTTTCCAGACGGGAGGGGGCCAGCCACAGGGGGATGCCGCAGGAGGCCTCGATCACTTCCCGGGTGATGTCGGGAATGCCTTCGAGCATGGCCTCAAGCCAGGATCGCCCGCGATTGCCAAGGACAAGGGCATGGTGGTTGCTGGCTGCGGATTCCTGAATAAGGTCCAGCGCCTTGCTCTGGTTCTGGGGGCGGCTGGTCATGGTGATATGTTCCTGCGGAATGCCGGCCAGATGCAGCTGCTCAAAGGCATGGCGCAGGCTGGCCTGTCCGAGCTGCTTGTGACGCGCGTACAGCGCCTCGTCCATTCTGCCCGTCTCAATGGGAATGCCGTACGGGCCATTGGCCGTGGCGTGGTCCGGCGGAAGCAGGTGCATGAGCTTGAAGTGCACGCGGTCGAAGTCACGGAAGAACTGCGTGGCAAACTGGACGCCGAACAGGTGTTCCGGCTGTTCGCCCACGGCAATGCTGTCTGCATTTCCTGTAGCATGGCGTTTCTCCTCTTGTGCGGTCTGCCCGCGGCTTTCCGTGGTTTGGGCAAGGAGCGTGCCATTTGAGGTGTGGAATAAAATATAATGAATTTAGATAATTGTGATGCGACAGAGCCGATGCGTGTGAGTGCTTACTGTAGCGCAGGCTGACACCTGTGATGCGGGGAAACGAAGGTGGTCCATTGATGTTGTATTATTCTGGTGCGTTGAGTTGCGTAAAGCTGGCTGACATGCGCCATGCCCACGCTATGCAAGGATGGGGTGCGCTTCCATTTTCGCTGGAATCTGCGTACCATGGCGCGTATCCGGCCGTATGTCTGCCGGGATCCAGCTGCAAGGAGAGTTGTTCATGCCCCGTCTGACCTCGGAATCCGCCTTTCTCG
>QKEJ01000009.1 GCA_003252375.1 Halodesulfovibrio sp. | reverse complement strand
TGGAGGGTTCCGACAATGGCTAATCCTGCGGCACAGTTGCAGGCGGAGGATACCCCCCTGCTCAGCGTACAGGGCATCAGCAAGTTTTACGGCGACCGCGCCGGATGTCTTGATGTCTCCTTTGACCTGTGGCCCGGTGAAATCATCGGCATTGTCGGAGAGTCCGGTTCCGGCAAATCCACCCTGCTGAACTGCATTGCCGGACGCCTTGCCCCCACCATGGGCAGCGTGCGCTACCGTGGTGCCGACGGCGACGTCTGCGACGTGCATGCCGCCCCGGAACCCGTCCGCCGCATGCTCATGCGCACCGAGTGGGGGTTCGTGCACCAGAATCCCCGCGACGGCCTGCGCCGCAACGTCAGCGCCGGAGCCAATATCGGCGAACGCCTCATGGGCGTGGGCATGCGCCATTACGGAAACATCCGCGGCAAGGCCCTGCGCTGGCTGGACAGGGTGGAAATTGACGGCACCCGCATAGACGATCTGCCGGGAACCTTTTCCGGCGGCATGCAGCAGCGGCTGCAGATTGCCCGCAACCTCGTCTCCGCCCCGCGCCTCGTGTTCATGGACGAACCCACGGGCGGACTGGACGTCTCCGTGCAGGCCCGGCTGCTCGACCTGCTGCGCAAACTCACGGCGGAGATGGGACTCGCCGTGGTGCTGGTCACCCACGATCTTGCGGCCGCCCGTCTGCTGGCGCACCGGCTCATGGTCATGCGGCAGGGACACGTGGTGGAAGCGGGCCTGACCGACCAGGTTCTGGATGATCCGCACCATCCGTACACCCAGCTCCTTGTTTCCTCCATCCTGCAGGGATAGCGACGCAACCGTAACACGGGAGAAACAGATGACCGTTATGATAGAGGTATCCAACCTGTCCAAGCACTTCACCCTGCACAATCAGGGCGGAGCGGAGATACAGGTGTTCGAGGGGCTCGACCTTGCCGTGCATGCGGGGGAATGCCTTGCCCTGCACGGCCGCTCCGGAACGGGCAAGTCCACGCTGCTGCGTTCCCTGTACGCCAATTACAAGCCGGTTTCCGGCAGCATCCGGATCCGCCATCAGGGCGCCATGGTGGACATTGCCAGCGCCGATCCCAGAGTGGTGGTGCAGGTGCGGCGGCACACCATAGGCTACGTCAGCCAGTTCCTGCGGGCCATACCGCGTGTCTCCACCTTCGAACTGGTGGCGTCCGCCCGGCGGGAACTGACCGGCAACGCCACGGAAGCCGAGACGCGGGCCGCGGAATTGCTGGGCAGACTGAACATTCCGGAGCGTCTCTGGTCCCTGGCCCCGGCCACCTTTTCCGGTGGCGAACAGCAGCGCGTGAACATCGCCCGCGGGTTTGCCGTGGACTACCCGGTCATGCTGCTGGACGAGCCCACCGCCTCGCTGGACGCGACAAACCGCGCCGTGGTGGTGGACCTGATACGCGAGACCAAGGCCCGGGGGGCCGCCGTGGTAGGCATTTTTCACGACGATGAAGTCCGGGAGGCCGTGGCCGACCGCACACACAGCATGACCGCAATGGAGCACGCCGCATGAATACCGAAACCGTCCTGACCAACGCCCGCATCGTCACCCCGCAGGGGGTGGTGGAGGGCAGCATGTGCATACGCAACGGCCACATCGCCGATGTAAGCGAGGGATGTCTGGCCTGCGGTGACGACATGCACGGGGAGTACCTCATTCCCGGGCTCATCGAGATGCACACCGACCACCTAGAAACCCAGTTCCAGCCTCGGCCCGGCGTCCTGTGGCCCTCCCGGCTCGCCGCCCTGCTGGCGCACGACACGCAGGTCATGGGCGCCGGCATCACCACCGTGCTGGACAGCGTCTGCTGCGGCCAGCTCAACGAGGGCAAGATGCGCGACGTGCTGCTGACCATGTCCATGGAGGCCATCCGCGACGCCCGCCGCAAGGACGTGCTGCGCGTGGACCATCAGCTGCACCTGCGCTGCGAGATCTGCGACCCGCACATGCTGACCATGTTCGAGCCCTACGCCGACGAACCGAACCTGCGGCTCGTCTCGCTCATGGACCACACGCCCGGCCAGCGCCAGTTCCGCAACCTGGACAACTACAAGCAATACTACCGCGTGGAGAACATGCCCGACGACGAGTTCCAGACCATGATGGAGCGCTTGAAGGAGGAGCAGGTGGAATATGCCGACAAGCACCGGGCTGCCGTGCTCGCCCTGTGCAGTCATCGGGGCATTCCCGTGGCCAGCCACGACGACACCACCCCCGACCACGTGGACGAGGCCGTACGCTGCGGCATCACCATTTCCGAATTCCCCACCACCATGGAGGCCGCACGGGCCGCACGCGAACATGGACTGGGCATCGTCATGGGCGCTCCCAACGTGGTGCGGGGCGTTTCCCACTCCGGCAACATCTCCGCCCGGACCCTTGCCGGGGAAGGTCTGCTCGACATATTGTCCTCGGACTACGTACCCGCAAGCCTGTTGCACGGGGCCTTCCTGCTCCACTCCGAGCTCGGGCTGCCCCTGCAGGACGCCCTGGCGACCGTCACCGCCAACCCCGCGCGGCTTCTGAAACTGGAGGACAGGGGCGAACTGGCCGAAGGCAAGCGTGCAGACCTGGTCCGGGTCCGGCTGGTGGACGACGTTCCCGTGGTGCGAAGCGTATGGCGCCATGGAGAGCGCCTGTTGTAAAAGGAGAGCGAGCATGCAGCCTGACAAACAGCACCGGACGTCCCTCCCGCAAGGCGAATACGTCACCCGCAGCCCCCAGCCCCGATCCGGCGACGCCGTTTCCCAGCGAGCGGGCGCGCCTCTGCAAACGGGGCGGCAAACCGCTCCGGCGCAGGCCGGCACGGGCCGGTACGCCGTCTACTATGCGCCGGAGTCGGACTCCATGCTCGACAGACTGGGCAGGACATGGCTGGGCAGGACTGCGGAAAATCCCTTTGAGGAACTGCCGGAGCCGCCCGGAGGCTTCGCCGAGGACGAATACCGGCACATGGTGACCGCCCCGCGCCATTACGGGTTTCACGGAACGCTCAAGGCTCCCTTCGAGCTGCATCCGGAGACGGACGAGGCAGGGCTGCATGCCGCCATGCGGGATGTTGCCCGCACCGCCGCCCCTTTTGAGACGGCCGGGCTCAGGCTCACTTCCCTGAACCGCTTTCTGGCGCTGGTTCCCGTCTCCGTGGACCAGAGGCTGCACAAACTGCATGCCCTCTGTCTGCGCCAGCTGGACGCCTTCCGGGCTCCCCTGGAGGAATTCGACTACGCGCGCCACGTGGCCAAGGGCCTGTCGGAACGGCAGCGCCGATTGCTGCGCCGGTTCGGATATCCCTTTGTCCTGGAGGAATTCAGGTTTCACATGACGTTGACAGGCAACATGGAAGAGAAGGCTCGTCCGGCCTGCCGCAGCAGGCTGGAGGAATGCATCGGCCCCTACCTGAAAGGGCCCTTTGTCGTGCGGGAGATCTGCCTTTTCAGGCAGGAGGATCGGAGCAGGCCGTTCCGTCTCGTCGAACGGTTCAGACTGCGTGGAGGAGCGTGATGCGCGGCAGACTCGTCTATGTAATCGGCCCATCCGGAGCGGGCAAGGACAGTGTCCTGCGCGGCGCGCGGGAACAGGGAACGGACACCAATGTCACCTTCGCCCACCGCTACATCACCCGGCCCGCCGAGGCGGGGGGCGAAAACCATATCGCCCTCACCACACAGGAATTCGCCCTGCGGCTCCGCCGGGGCTGCTTTGCCCTGAACTGGTCCAGCCATGGGTTTGAATACGGCATAGGCCGTGAAGTGGATCAGTGGATGCGGTGCGGCTTCACCGTGGTGGTCAACGGCTCGCGCGGATACCTGCAGGAGGCCCTGCTGCGCTATCCCACACTGCTGCCCGTCCTGGTGACGGCCCGCCCGGAAATCCTGGCCGAGCGTCTGATGGCCCGCGGACGGGAGACCGAGGAGCAGGTCGTTCTGCGGCTGCAGCGCAATGCGCTCATGGACATCCGCCACCCCGGCCTTGTGCGTATCGAAAACAACGACCGCCTGGACAGCGCCGTATCGGCCTTCTGCCTCGCCCTTGCGGGCAAGACCGCCGGGGATGGAGTCGGAAAGAGGGAGTGGGATACGACGTCCCCCCGCCGGAGCAATCGGCCCTAGCCGCTGCTACAGGCTCTCTTTGCCCTCTTCAAACAACAGGGCCGCCTGTGCGGCGTAGGCCTTCTGGGCCACGGCCAGCGCGCTTTCGTAAATGGCCTCGTAGGTCTCCAGACAGCGCACCCCGAAGGGAGAAAGCCGGTACCCGGACTTGTTGCCGCCATGTTTGACGAGCACCGCCCTGCCGAGCCGGGCCTCTATCTTGCGAATGCTGCCCCAGGCCGTACGGTAGGATATCCCCAGCTCGCGCGCGGCACCCGCAAGGGACCCATGCCGGGCAACCCCCCGCAGCAACAGCACGCTGCCCATGCCAAAGGCGTTATGCCCGTCCTTCTCGAACCATAGCTTCATCCGCAGGCTCGGAATGTCCCGGGAAACCATCACGCCCTCTCGTGCTTCACCCATGCTTGTATCCTTCCTCCTACGCACCCCTGCCTTCAATACTACCATTAACCACCTGGCATTTCAAGCAATGTACCACATACCCCCATAGGGACAACCATTGTGCCACAGTATGCCGCATTTTACCGATTATTGGATGTATATGTTCTGCAACCTGCCGTGAGAACACAAAAAACCCTCCAGCTGAACGGAGGGTTTCATGACGGCCACGAGGGAGGTCAAACCCCGCAGCCGCTGCACGTGACTTGGTCAATGCAGAAAATTCGTTACCGGAACAGGGTGTTCACAAGCCAGTCGATGCCGAACCAGCAGACAACGAGCATGGCGCCGAGCAGCAGCACCTTCCAGATGATATTCCGGGCTTCGGCAAGATACACGGTCACCGTGTCCTCGCCGGCCATCTTGCGGACCGTATAGAACTGCTTGCGGCCGTCGGCGCGCAGCACATGGACCACGGCGCCCGGCGTCAGTTCCGGCTCATCCCAGTGCACAAGCCCCGCATCAATGGTCTTGCCGGACTCCGCCTCGAGGTACAGGTAGACCACGGCGTCCGCCTGTGCGGCACTGTCCTGCTCCATGGTTTCGGGAACGGCGGATTCCGGGGACTGCGCCGCCATGTCTCCGCCAGAAATTTCCTGTTCCGCTACGCCATGTGTCATCGGGCTACTCCTTCACGATCAGGACGGGAAACGCGCTCAGCGCGACAATACGGCGGGCCACGCCGCCCAGCAGGACATGGGATAGATTTCCCCGGCTGCTGGCGCCGGCCACGAGCAGCCCCGTCCCCTGCGATGCGGCCTCGTCCACCAGCGTCTTGTACGAGGGATTGCCGTGCCGGATGATGGGGGTCACGTGCTGCACATCGGCCTTGCGGGCCATCTCCAGCGCCGGGTCGATGGCGGACTGCGCCTTGCGGTGCAGGGCTTCCTCCAGCTCCGGTGCCAGACTGAACGCCTCAAGGTCCATCTCGTAGGTCATGCCGATGAACAGGTGTGCCCCGTACCGGGCCGCGATGGCGCAGGCCTGACGGGCAGCCCTGTCCGCCCCTTCCGTGCCGTCGTAGGCAAGGAAGATCCGTTCAAGGCCGATCTGCCGGTCTCCGGCAATGATCAGCACGTCAACATCGCTCTGCCGGATCACGTCGTCCGCAACGGACCCGATGGGCAGGGGGGCAATCATGGGCTGGGCACGCTTGCCCAGGGCAATGAGATCGGCCCTGATTTCCTCGGCCACGCGCAGGATTTCCTCCTGCGGCTCTCCGGTTCTGAGATGGCCCCTGGCCCGCATTCCGCGGGCCAGGACCATATTGATGGCAGAATCCAAACAGGCCTGGTAGTGGGCATGCAGTTCGTCCAGTACCTTGGTGTTCCCCAGCAGCCTGAGGTCACCCTGATACCCGGGAACAACGGTCACCACATCCACGGCGGCATTTTCGGAACGCGCCAGAACAAGAGTCTGCTCCAGTACGTTGTGTGCCGAATCCGATCCGTCGAATGCTACGAGTACCCGCTTGTACATATGCACTCCCAATGTTTCAGGCCTTGATCAGGCTATGCCCGTGCGGCTGCAGAGCCTTGCATTTCAAGCTGACGTTCAGCACGACGCCCAAGGATCATGGCCTTGAGGATGATGAAGGCGCCCACCAGCAGGGCAAAACACATGAGGCCGAAGCTGACCTTGCTGAGGATGTCGATGAGACCGCCATCCCAGTTGAGCACGTCCAGCTGCTTCAGATACTTGGGCATGGCAAGCCCGCGGCTGACTGCCACGATAAGCATGATGGTCGCCATAACGAACTTGATGGCGTAGTCCTTCACGTAGGTGGTGCCGATGGCGCCAAGCTGCACGCCGAAGAGCGAACCGGCGAGGATGATGAGGGTAAGGCGGATATCAACCATGCCGTAGAAGGCCCACACCATGGTGCCGCCAAGGCCCATGACGAAGGCCACGACCAGTTCGGTGGCGGAAGCCATGAGGCTGGAAAGGCCGATGATGTAGATCATGCCGGGAACACCGGCAAAGCCGCCCACGGCGATGGTTGCGGCAAGCAGACCGGCGGCAAGGCCGACCGGTGCGGTGAACCAGAAGGAAATGCGGATGCCGCTGCCCTTGAAGTTCATCATGGGCCACAGTTCGATGGCCTGCAGGCGCTTGGCAAGCATGGTCACCTTTTCTTCACCGCCATCACGCTTGGTGGCAATGGCGTCCTTGAGCACGAAGCTGCCCACGGTCACCAGAACGAACACGAAGGCCACGGAAACATACAGGTTGGAACCGGCCTGGCCCCACTGCTCAAGAATGAACTTCTGCACCTGGATACCGAGCTGCACGCCGATTTCAGCGGACACACCGATGATCAGGCCCATCTTGATGTCCACCTGGCCGTACTTGTAGCGCTTGATGGCGCCGACCAGGGCCTTGGGGAACTTGTGGCACATGTTACTTGCCACGGCCACGGGGCCGGGCACGCCAAGGCTCATCATGCCGGGGGTAAGCACGAAGGCGCCGCCGGAACCGATGAAGCCGCTGACCAGACCGCCGACAAACCCGACAAAGAACAGGAACAGGACACCGACCAGGGTCAGGTCAACAAATCGCAAATTTTCTGCCAACATATCATGCATGGGAACTCTCCTGAACTGCCGTTCCGGCTAAGCGGTTACGGTCGCGCGGTTGCGGGAATCGGTACGCTTTGCAGCATCGGCCTTGTCCGTCTTCCTTCCGGCCTTTGCAGAGGCCTCAATTCCAAGAGCAGTCCACACACTGCCCGCGAAATTGCCATGGACGTACGAGAACAGGAACACCGTAACAATGGGAAGCATGGTGTACATGCCGCCCTTGGCGAACATGGTAACCATGGCGTCCGCATACACGAACGCCCCTGCATACAGTGCACAGCTTACGGCACCGAACAGCAGTGCATCCTTCTTCGCCTTCTTCCTTCTTTCCTGGACAGTGGTCATCACAACTCCTCCTTGGATTACTCAGTCAGAACCTGCGGGAATACCTTCGGTTGACAGGGGGGGGTACCTATGTGCGCAAACGTGCCCGCTTGTCAGCCTGCTTCTTGGGCTGCACCTTCTGGCGCTCCTGCTTTGCCGGCTTACCGCTGGCTATGAACAACGCCGTGTCAAAATCGCCCTTTTCTGCAAAGGCAACGGCCGCAAACACGTTTTCCAAAGTTTTGAACAGACTCATAACGCTCCTCCTTAGTTTAAAGCGTATGAATGGTTCCGCACCCAACGTTCCTTTCGCCCCGTCGAAGATGTAGGAACACTATTTGAAGAAGAAGTACGGAACATCGAGGTGCAGGCGCGATGCGGAACTTTCCCGGCATCCCAGTATGACAAACTCGATTTTCTTCACTTCTCTGCAAATCGAATGAACGGCTTCATTGAAGTCCCGGGAGATGACTATCTGCTGGGCAGAGACGTTCCGGCCGCTGTTTTTCAGAACGTCCACTTCATGTTCAAAGGCGGCGTTGAAGGCGTTGTTGACGCCGTCCACGTATTCCCGCGTAAGCTCTTCAGCCTTCTTGCGCGTGGCAACATAGGCAAACAGCATGTCGCACTTGACCCGCTCGGCCACTCCGATGGCGTATTCTATGAGACGCCTGTCTGCGGGATCCCCTTCGTACGCGATGAGGATTTTCCTGTCGGAGGGTTCCTTGTGCATGACCTCAAGAGCTGTGTCCCATTCACCGGCCTCCGCGAAAGTGACCGCTGTTGCCAGTTTTTCCAAAGCTTTCATGATCTTCATGGGGCACGTTCTCCATCAGTCTTCGAGTCTGCAATTCCGCCTTCACCCACCTGTAAGCACAGGCCATGCCAATCAGCTAACCACATGAAATAAATTATACTATCAGCTGTCCGTGCCGCAAAAACAGCCCAAAACCGATGCCCATTGCAACAGGGCACCCTCAAGGTGCTGCGTTTTGCAGCACTCGCTTCACCACTTTCCCCTTTTGCCCTCCCTGCTGCTGCAAATTGCAGCACAAAGAAAACATGGAAGAAGGCGGAACAGAGTGGTAGAGATGAAAGTATGTAGGCGAAGAGCATCACCTTTTCGAGAAGGATGGCAGTATGGGATTGTTTTCCAGACAGGCACCCAAGCCCCCGGTGCAGCAGGAAGCGGCCGAGGCGGATCAGATTTCGGACCTGCGCCGCTCGGTTGATGCGGCGCATCTGCCGGAAAACGTCCGTCGCATCGCCCTGAACGAGTGCGACAAGCTCGACCGGACGGACCCCTCCGTGGCGGAGTACGGGCTGGGACTGAACTACATCGAGTTTCTCCTGTCCCTGCCGTGGCTCAGCGCCTCACAGGACAACCTGAACCTTGCGCATGCAGCCGCGGTCCTGGACCAGGAGCATTTCGGCCTCTCGCTGGTCAAGCAGCGGGTGCTGGAATACCTTGCGTCCAACATCACCTGCCATCTGCGGCGCAGCACGGTGCTGGTGGTGGATGACGAATCCATCTCGCGCGACAACATGGCCTACGCCCTTTCCAAGCTCAGCTGCGACGTGCTTTCCGCCTCCAACGGACAGGAGGCGCTGGACATCCTTGCCAAGCAGCACGTGGACTGCATTGTCACCGACCTGAAGATGCAGAAGGTGGACGGGCTGGGGCTGCTGGAACGCGTCCGCGCGGAATGGCCGGATACCCAGCTCATCATCGTCACCGGCTACGCCACCGTGGACAACGCGGTGGACGCCCTGCGCAAGGGAGCCGCCCACTACCTGCCCAAGCCGCTCAACCTGGATATCCTTCGGGACAGCGTGCGGGACATTCTGGACAGAAAGAACCAGGCCTGCTCCGTCTCCGGCCCCATTCTCTGCTTCACGGGCCCTCCCGGAACCGGCAAGACCTCCATCGGCCGGTCCGTGGCCAATGCCCTGCAGCGCAAGTTCATCCGCCTGTCCCTTGCGGGCATGCGGGACGAGGCGGAACTGCGCGGTCACCGGCGCACGTACGTGGGCGCCATGGCGGGACGCATCATTTCCGAACTCAACAAGTGCGGGGTCAACAACCCCGTGTTCATGCTCGACGAAGTGGACAAGATAGGGCAGGACTTCCGCGGCGATCCGGCCTCGGTCCTTCTGGAGATTTTGGACCCGGAGCAGAACCGGCATTTTCTGGATTACTATCTGGACATTCCCTTCGACCTGTCCCGCGTGATGTTCATCACCACCGCCAACATGGTGGAGAACCTGCCCGGCCCCCTGCGCGACCGCATGGAGACCATTCCCTTCTCCTGCTACACGCTGGGCGAAAAACGGCGCATCGGGCTGGAATACCTTGCCCCCAGGCAAATCCGTTCCACGGGATACGCCCCCGAAGACATCCGCTTCTCCCCGGAAGCCATGGAAACCCTGCTGCACGGTTACACCCGCGGGGCCGGCCTGCGCAGCCTGAACCGGGAAATCGGCGGGGTCTGCCGCAAGCTCAACCTGGAAATCCTGCAGGAGCAGACAAAGGTGCCCCTTACCGTGCACCCCGATGACATCCGCCGCCTGCTGGGCCACCCGAAGTTCGCCCTGGAGGCCGCCACGGCGAAGCCCATTGCCGGGGTGACCACGGGGCTTGTCTGGAGCGAAAGCGGTGGGCACATCATCTTCATAGAGACTGCCCGCATGAAGGGCAGCGGCCGGCTCATCATGACCGGATCGCTGGGCGACATCCTCAAGGAATCCGCGGAGACGGCTCTGAGCTACCTGCGCAGCAATGCCGCCTCCTTCGGCATAGACGAGGCCTTCTTCGAAAACAGCGACATCCACGTGCACATTCCCGCAGGCGCCATCTCCAAGGACGGCCCCTCGGCCGGCATGACCATCGCCATGGCGCTCATTTCCCTGCTTACCGGACGAAAGGCGCGCCGGGACGTGGCTCTGACGGGCGAATTCACCCTCAGCGGCCGCATCCTGCCCGTGAGCGGACTGCGGGAAAAGCTGCTTGCGGCGCAGCAGGCAGGGGTACGCATGGCCGTGCTGCCGGAACGCAACAGGGCCGAGATGGAATCCATGGATGACGAGGTGCGCAACGCCGTGGAGCTGCTCTTTGTCAGCGACATTCACATGGCCGTGGAGGCCGTGCTGTTGCCCAAGCCCGATACGGCCCCGGCAGCCTAGGGAAAGGAAAGGGACATTTCCCGGAAGGGAAGGCTACTCGGCAAGCCCGAAACGCTTGAGCTTGCGCCAGAGCGAACCGCGGTTCAGCCCCAGAAGCTCGGCCGCCCGGCTCTTGTTGCCCCGGGTCTGATCCAGCACCCACTCCAGATACCGCCGTTCGTTCTCGTCCAGCGACACCACGCCGTCGAACTCAAACGCACTTGTGGCACAGGGCCGCAGCAGATGCGGGTCGTCCTGCAGGTCCGGGGGCAGGTGCGCCATGCCGATGCTCTCGCCGTTGCAGAGCACCACGGCCCGCTCCATCAGGTTTTCCAGCTCGCGCACGTTTCCCGGGAAGGGATAGGCCATGAGCACGCGCAGCACGTCGTCGTCTATTTCGGTGATGGTCTTGCCGAAGGCCGTGGCGAAACGGTTGGCGAAGAAGCTGGCCAGCAGCACGATGTCCTCCCTGCGCTCGGACAGCGGGGGCACGTGCAGGGTGATGACGTTCAGGCGGTAGAAGAGGTCCTGCCGGAAGGCGCCTTCCTCCACCATGACCCGCAAATCCCGGTTGGTGGCGGCAATGATGCGGACATCCACGGGAATCTCCGTGGTACCCCCCACCCGCAGCAGGCTGCGGGTTTCCAGCACGCGCAGCAGGTTCGCCTGCATGCTGAGCGGCATGTCCCCCACCTCGTCCAGAAAGAAGGTTCCCTTGTCCGCCGCCTCAAGCAGCCCCTTCTTGATGCTCTGCGCCCCGGTGAAGGCCGATTTCTCATGGCCGAAGAGTTCGTTGGCCAGCAACTCCTCGGTAAAGGAGGCGCAGTTCACGGCCAGAAAACGTCCGCCGCTGCGGGGGCTGCCCGCATGCAGGGCACGGGCCACCAGCTCCTTGCCGGTTCCCGTCTCTCCGAGCACCAGCACGGTGCAGTCCACGGGCGCCACCTGCGCCACCTGCTCCTTGAGCGTCCGGATGGCCGGGCTATGCCCTATGATGCCCGAAATGCCTGATCCTTCGAGCTGCCTGCGCAGGGAGCGCACTTCCTGCCGCAGGCGGCGCTTTTCCAGCGCCTTTTCCGCCATGACGCAGACCTCGTCCAGCCGGATGGGCTTGGCCAGATACTGGTAGGCTCCCTTGCGCATGGATTCCACGGCCGTCTCAATGGACGCATACCCGGTGATGATGATCACCTCGGTATCGGGCGTGGTGCCCTTGACCGCCTCCAGCAGCTGCATGCCGTCCATGTCCGGCATGCGCAGATCGGTGATGACCAGATCGAATTCGTCTTCGGAAAGGGCCTGCATGGCCTTGCGCCCGTTCTCCACGGGCACCACCGTTGCGCCCCTCTGCCCCAGCACATGCGCCAGATTCTCGCGGGCTATGGTCTCGTCTTCCGCTATCAGGATACGGGCCTCGTTCATTGCACGCTCCCGTCGTCAGACGTGCCCGGCAGCGGCAGGTCGATAAGGAACCGCGTGCCCACACCGGGCTCGCTCTCGGCGCGTATGCGGCCCTTGAATTCCTCGATGATGCCGTAGGCCACGGACAGGCCGAGACCGGTCCCCTTGCCCACTTCCTTGCGGGTGAAGAAGGGATCGAAAATATGCGGCAGGTCGTCCGCCTGAATGCCCTTGCCGCTGTCTTCCACCACCAGCGTCACCATGCCCGCGGGCGGCTCCTGGTCCATGTACAGGCTGATGGTGCCCGGCAGCTTCTCGATGGCCTGAATGGCGTTGATCACGAGGTTCAGCAGCACTTCCCCCATGCGCTGGGGATCGAGCTCCAGCCGGATGTCGTCCGGCACATCCACGCTGACGGTCACCCCGGGGGGCACCTGCGACGAGACCAGCCGCACGGCGTTGTCCACCACGCCCTTGAGCGGCACAAGCCGGATGGAGAGCTCCGTGTGGCGTGCAAATTCCAGCAAGCCACGGACAATGTCGCGGGCCCGGGCTGTTTCCGTCTCAATGTTGTCCAGCATCTTCATGCCGAACGGATCGACCCCGTCCTTGAGCACGTCGCGCAGAATCTGGGCCGAGGTGGAAATATTGTTCAGGGGGTTGTTGACCTGATGGGCAATACCGGCACTGAGGGTACCGATGGACGACAGTTTCTGCGCCTGCACCAGCTGGTCCTGCCGTTTCTCCAGCTCCAGCACCATGCGGTTGAAGGCCTCCTGCACCTGCCGGATCTCATCGTTGGCCTTTCGCATCTCCAGAGGCTGGAAGTTGCCCCGGGCAATCAGCATGGTGGTCAGCTCGATGATCTTCAACGGCTTGAGAATACGGGTGGTGACGATATAGAAGATGAGCACGAAGAGAATGGAAACCGCCACGATGCCCACCAGCAACTGGCTGCGCAAATGCTTGTTGATCTTGAGGATATTGGCCCGCTCCAGATTGGAGATCTTCTGCGCCATGTCCACCAGCTCCTTGCCGGTATCGCGCAGACGGTCAATCTCCGTATCCAGATTGCGCCCGCCGGAACTGGCAACCTCATACATGCTGACCATCCGCCCGCGATAAAAGGAGATCTGGCCGCGCAATGTGAGAATCAGCTCTTCCAGCCGCGGATCAAAGGTAAAGGTATCCGCCCGCTCCAGCAATTCAAGCGTGCTGTCCACCTCCTGAATGGCGAGGCTGTAGCTGCTGGGCTCTCCGTAGAGCAGGAAGTTCTTCTCCTGCCTGCGGAACTCGAGAATGGTGTTCTCTATGTCATCGATGAACTCGATGGACAGGGTCTTGCGCTCGATGAGCACGAGATTGGTGTAGGAAAAATAGGTCATCACGCCCAGACAGAGCGACGGCATGAGAAAGCCGAAGATGATTTTCTGGCGAAGATTCAATCTGGGCAGCATGACAAACTCCATTACAAAAACACCACGAAACCAAGAGATACATGCATGTTACTCAGGCTAACGCTACCCTTTTGCCCATGTTCGCGCAAGCTCGCCGCAGCAGGAAACCCCGTTGCAACCGGATGCACCACAAGCATGCCCGCAGCCGGAATCCACCCGCAGCACCGGTGAAATTGTTTTTTGCACGGTCCTTCTCCCTATCCTATTACATGTCCGCCTCTCCGATTCCGCTTCGTGCTCCCCGATATCCGTGCTATGGTGGAAAGAAGTGTTTTCCAACCACCACAAGCCGTACCGGAGACTATCCATCATGCATAGAGACACGGAACCGAAACGGTCCCTGCACCATCTGCTGGACGCGTTCAATGCCTTCTTCAAAATGGAGGCGGCCGGCGGCATGGCGCTGATGCTCTGCACCGTTATCGCCATGTTATGGGCCAACTCCCCCTGGGCCGATGCCTACCATGCCCTCTGGACCCAAAAGGTAACCGTAGGCGCGGGCGACTGGGTGCTCTCAAAGGATGCCATCCTGTGGATCAACGACGGCCTCATGGCCATCTTCTTCTTTGTCGTCGGGCTGGAGATCAAACGCGAAATCCTTGTGGGAGATCTCTCCACACCCCGCCAGACCATCATGCCCGTGGCTGCGGCCCTCGGGGGCATGGTTGTCCCGGCCCTCATCTTCACGGCCTTCAACGGCGGACTCCCCTCGGCGGACGGATGGGGCATCCCCATGGCCACGGACATCGCCTTCGCCCTCGGCATCCTTTCGCTGCTGGGCAGCAGAATCCCCGTGGGCCTGAAAATATTCCTCACCGCGCTGGCCATCGTGGACGATATCGGGGCCATTCTGGTCATCGCCGTCTTCTATACCAACTCGCTGAACCTCACCGCACTGGGCATCGGGCTCGCCGTACTGGTGATCATGGCCCTTCTGAACATGCGCTGGGGCATCCGCCACACCATTCCCTATCTGATTCTGGGCGTCATCGTCTGGTTCGCCTTCCTGAAATCCGGCATCCATGCCACCATTGCCGGCGTGCTGGCCGCCATGACCATTCCCGCCAGCACCC
>QKEJ01000023.1 GCA_003252375.1 Halodesulfovibrio sp. | reverse complement strand
GCTGAGGCCCGCCTCCGTCCCCTCCGGGGAACGGCCTTACAAAGAGCGGCTCCCATGCCCGGGAGCCGCTCTTTTGCGTGTCCGCGTCCTGTCTGTCCATGCGGCAGGGAGCGGCGGCGATTCGTCCATGGGACATGCGCTTCGGCATGGCGACATGCGTGTCGCATGCAGCGTTTTCCTGTCGCCATTTTTGGCTTTTTATTCATGTAATTCAGTGCGATGCATGTTTGGCGCGACATATGCTTTGTCCCGGTCAGTCGGGCAACGGGGGACACCTCCCGGTGCCGCAAACCGTAGGGGCGGGCATGCCGGAATAATTCTGCGTGCCGTACAGCATGGGCCATTCTGCCGCTGCTGTCCGCCGGGACAGAGAGGGCGGGGCGTCATCGTGTCCTTCCGACGGGTTGCATTTCTTCGTACAACGCCGCAGCGGTGCGGCAACCCGGGTTCCGCGCTGCGCTGCAACGCAGGCGGGCGGAGCCGCAAGGATCGTAACGTGCATTGGAAGACGTTTAAGACCACTCAGGCCGCAGGCTACCTGTTCATCGTGTTGAGCATCGTCAACTGGAGCGGCAACTTTGTTGCCTCCCGCGGTCTTGCCGGCATGGGCGAGCCGGGAACCCTGAACCTGCTGCGCTGGGGGCTGGCCACGCTCCTGTTTGCGCCGTTCGGCTTTTCCGCCTTCTGGCGTGAGCGGGCGGAAATCTTCCGGCAGTTCATCCCCATGTCAGCCATCGCGCTGTGCGGCATCTCCCTGTATGACACGCTGATCTTTCTGGCCGGGCATACCTCCGAAGCGCTGAACATGTCGCTTATCTCCACCCTGTCGCCGCTCCTGACCGCGCTCGCCGCGCAGTTCTTTCTGCGCCAGCGGTTTCACAGCAGCATGTATGTGGGCATTGGCGTCAGCACCCTCGGCGTGTGCCTGCTGGTCACGGACGGCAACCTCGGGCAGCTGCTGAGCATGCGGCTTGCGCCCGGCGACCTGATCATCCTGCTTACCGCCATGATGAGCGCGGTGTACAACCTCATCATCAAGTCCGTTACCGGACGTATCAGCCAGCGCGCCCTGCTCATGGCCTGCTGTCTCTTCGGCACCGTCTACCTGGTCCCCGTGGCCCTGTGGGAAGGCGGTGGACGCCTCGTGATGCCGGTCATGACGCCCACGCTTGCCTGGTCTCTTGCCTACCTTTCCGTGTTTGCCTCTCTGCTGTGCTACCTGTTCTGGAACATGGCCGTGGAGGTGCTGGGGGCCACAAAGACCACCATGTTCTATTACACGCTGCCGCCGGCAAGCGCCGTTGTGGCCTGGCTTGTGCTGGGTGAAGGCGTGAACCGCAACCAGATGCTGAGCGGGCTGATTATTGTTGCAGGGATCATTATTGCTCTTTATGCTGGCAGGCCTATATTGGCCAGACGGCGGGTGAGAGCACATGAGCGATGCATTGAAAGCGCTAACTAATTCTCTGGTATGGAATACCTTTCTGTTGATGGTGGGGGCGTTCGTCTTCATTGTCGGCTATAACGGCATTGCCGCGCACAATAATTTTGTGCCCGGAGCCCTGTACGGGCTGGCCGTGGTGGCCCACGATGTTGTTCCGGCCGTGGGCCTCTCCAAGTGGTATTTCCTTTTCAACATTCCGCTGTTTGCCGCAGCGTGGACAGGTGTGAGCCGACGGTTCTTCTTTCTGAACCTGCTGACCATGAGCGCCATTGCCCTGATGACGGCGTATGTGCATCTGGATCTCGGCATCAAGGAAGGCATGAACGCCGCCATTGCCGCAGGAGCCCTTATGGGGGCGGGCGGCGGCATCATTCTGCGTTCCTACGGAGGCGGCGGAGGGCTGGACGTGCTTGCGGTCATCCTCAACCGCAAGTACGGCGTGCGGTTCGGGGTCTTCTATTTCGGGGTGAACAGTGCGGTCATGCTGCTTGCGTTGTCCCGGTTTTCCCCGGACACCATCGTGCTGTCGCTGGTCATGCTGTTCATCAGTTCGGTGGTCACCGAATATGTGCTTTCCCTGTTCAACCAGCGCAAGGCCGTCCGGATCCTGACCCGCAAGACCGAAGAGGTGGTCCGGCAGATGACCGAGACGAGCAAGTTCCACGCAACGGTCATTCCGGCGCGGGGCGGCTATACAGGCGCCCCCATCGACATGGTCTACTCCATTACCGACAATCTCCGTTTGCGCTCGCTGGAGGAGCTGGTGCTCTCCGTGGACCCGGATGCGGTTCTCGTTGTCGAGAACACCTTCAGCGTCCTTGGAGGCCAGATCGCCAAGCGCAAGAATTACTAGATTTACAGACTGCCGCGCCATGTATAACGCCCGGGAACCGAGAGGATCGGTTTCCGGGCGTTGTATGTTGCGCGGGTGCTGTTTTGGGAACCTGACTAAACGGCGGGCTTGCGGCGGGAGGCTCTGATCAGGATTTCCGTAACGAACTGGGCCTGGTTTCTGGTTGTCCAGTAGTCCGTGACATAGCGTTCGAAGGATTCCTCGGCAAGGATGTAGCCGTGTTTTTCTGCCCACCGGCACATGGTGCGGTAGGTTTCCCCGATACTTTCATGCGGACCGATGTGGTAGCACGAGGCCATCATGCATCCGCCGAAGGGGGTGCGGGGCGCGCCGGGACAGGGCTTGAGGGTCTTCTGCAGAATGCGCATGGGCTGCGATGCGTCCTGCATGCGCCCTTCGATGCTGGAGAAGTTGAGGATGATGGGACCGGTCACCTCGTTGTCCTGGCTGTTCACGTAGTTGGTCCAGTCGATGTTGATGACGGCGCTCTTGATGTCGGAGTCGAACTGCTGCTCCTGATACAGGTAATCCGTGGCGTCCACGTACTTGATGGAGACTTCCCGGATGTCGTTTTCCATCACGTTTTCCGCCTCCGCGATGAGGTCGTACCAGTCCTTGATGGAGATGTACTGCCGGCGGATATGCTCCTGCAGCAGTTCCAGTTCCTCGATCTTGTTGCGGAAGGTGGCCTTGATTTCCTTGTAGACGCTGGAGGTGGCCCGGCCTTCGATGAAGTTGCGCATCTCGTCGAGCTTGAAACCCATCTGCTTGTAATACTTGATGACAGGCACGGCCAGCAGGGCGTCATGCGTATAGTACCGGTAGTTGTTGTACGCGTGGCGCTGCGAGTTGATGATGTTGATGTCGTCGTAGTAGCGCAGGGCCTTCTTGGAAATATTGCATATCTGGCTGACGTCGCCGATGGAGTATTTCGCCTTGGCCTTGGTTGCAGGCTGCTTTTCGAGTTGTGCGTCCATGGTTCTCCCTTCTGGGCCTGTCGGGCCGACAGGGCAGTCGGTCGATGGCAGGCTGAAATTGCGCATCGGATTGTCATCCCGTTCGTGAGGGACGATGGACGCGCAATCAGGACTATGCACGGCCCATTCCAAAGACAAAGGCTCCCACGTGGGAGCCTTTGTCTTTGGGGTCTGCTGCAGGGTGCTGGAAAGCCTGTTTGCAAATTCTATAGACACTAGTTCCTGTTTTATATGGATTTTTCATAATGCCTCTTCTGTCCTTGCAGCGCCGAGCTTGCGTGGCGGAAGGGGACCGCAGAAGCGCGAAAGCTTCCCTCTAGGGGGAATGTTGCGTGTGCTGCGGCGCAGGGCGACATCCCTGTCGCTCTTTTTCCGGGTGTCTATCCGGCACGTCCTCGGTGCGTTTTCCCGATCATGCATGGTGCTGCTGCAGGATGTATGTGCACACGGGATGTTGCGTGCATCCCGTCAGGGGTGATGCCCTTCTGTGCCGTGTCTTGGGTGGACCGAAAACTGGTCTTGCAGGGGCGACATTTCTGACATGCAGGTCCGTCCCGGGGGCTTTGGGGGGAAATGAAGGCATGGTGGGCTCAGGGCCACTGTGGAGTGTTTTAATGCTGGTATATCAGGTGATTATAAAAGTTTTTTAGGGGAGGCAAAAAAAGGAAAAAGGGTGTTGACCTTCCCGCAC
>QKEJ01000147.1 GCA_003252375.1 Halodesulfovibrio sp. | reverse complement strand
CTTGAATGGTGGAGGCGGCGGGAATCGAACCCGCGTCCGAGAATGGTCCACACAAAGCTTCTACAGGCTTATGTTGTGTTCATGATCTTACCGAAAGCGTTACCCACAACCAGGTGACTTGCGGCCAGTCTATCTGAAGGTTCTTACTCCCGCAGGGACAGACGCCCTTGGAAGCCAGCCTGATGAGTTTTGTCATCAACGGGACGTATCAGGCGTCAATCCCGTCGATGTGACTGTCAATTAAGCAGCCAGAGCGTATTCGTAATTATCGTTGGCAATTACTTTTGTGCCGCTTTTAACGAGGCCAGCGGCGCCTCGGCCTGCCACTTCGGCTTCTTCTATCCCCGTCGAAACCAGGGCGCCCCCATTCATGTTGGCGATCCGGCAAGTGGTGCTTGCTGATGGATATATAAGCCGTGTTTGACCGTTGGCAACAGGGGATTACGCTAATATCCCGCTGCCTCCGATCAAAGGGAAACGATGTGTATCGTTTCTCGGCCGCGCGTGCAAGTCAATTTGCAGGCGGCCTAGTCCTTGGCAAAGTAGAAATGGGAGAAGGAGCCCTTGATGCTCAGCTGATAGGCGTCCTGCCCGCTGCCGGTATCGGCGGCAACCTCGGCATACTGGGCCGCGCCGCCACGGGTGCGCACGACCTTGCGGATATTCTTGATGTCGCGCACCAGTTCGGACTGGCTGGCGATCTCCTCGAAGGCTCCCTTCAGGTCCGTATTCTCGCTCAGCACCGTGTTGATGGTTTCCTTGTCAGGGTGGTTGCCCACCAGCTCCAGGGCGTCACCGTCATTGAGCTTGAGCGTGATCTTTTCGTCGAGGTTCACACCGGCGTCTTCCAGACGGCCGTGCAGTGTATCCAGAAACCCTTCCTGCAGCGTGTCGATATTGCCCTCAAGCGCATCGACCACGTTTCCCCCCTGATCAGAGATATTCTCCAGCACGGAACGCAGCTTGGGATCGATGGAGGAAAGGCTGATGGAGTCGGTCAACTGTGACAGACTTTCCGCGCTCTCCCCGGAAGCCTTCTCCTTGCCGACCTCACCCTGCTGGATGCTGATCATGCTGTTCAGGCTGTTATATATCCCATCTATGGTCACGGCGATCACCTCCTATGATGCGCTGCACATATTTCCCCACGCTCCCCGTCCACGACAGAATGAGCAAGGAGCATGCCACACCTGCCTGTCAGGCTGAGAGCTGGGAGTTTTTTTATAAATGCTTGCCATGCTGGCAGTTTATTGTAAGGTTGAAATAGCATGCAGTCGCTGCCTCGTCCGTCCTGCGGGCGGCATAGGGCATCCGGCCGGTTGGCCTCCTGCATGTCAGGACGGCGCTCAGCCGTTCCGGTTTCACCTTTGTGCCGATTTTGCCGGGGGCAGCATGCAGCGCAATTTCCACTTCCTGACATCCAGCACCTATCTTCTGTGCGTGTTTGGCGCTGCCTTTCTGCTGCTTGTCTGGCCGTTTCCCACCATCTTCGGGCCTGACCGTCCCGTGGCCTTTTTCGTCTACCTCTACGTGGCGTGGGGGGGCTGCATTGCAGCCGTGTTCTTGTGGGCGCGGGCCAGCGCCAGGCGTCAGGCGCAGAGAAGACACCGCATGCTGCAGAATCCCCCCGGAGAAGAGTCCGATCCTGACGAGGATGGCGCATGAGCAACAGTGCGGTCTTTTTCGGCGTTCTGCTGCTCTATGTCGCGGGCCTGCTCTGGCTGGCCCTGCGCGTGGAGCGCAACGACAGATTCCGCAAGCGGGTTCTGGACAATCCGTATGTCTATTCGCTGGGGCTGACCATCTATATGACGGCCTGGACCTTCTACGGAAACGTGGGCCAGGCCGCCCGGTCCGGCATTGTTTTCCTGATGACCTTCACGGGGGCCTTTTTCGGCATTCTGGTCTGGTGGTGGCTGCTGCGTCCCATTATCCGCATCAGGAACCTGCATAAGATTACCAGTATTGCGGATTTCATAAGCGCCCGGTACGGCAAGTCGCATTTTGTGGCCGGTCTTGTCGCCTGTCTGTGCTTCGTGGGCACGCTTCCTTACGTGGCCCTGCAGTTCAAGGCCATTCTCGCCACGCTGGACATCATGCTCATCCGCAGCGGCGGTACGGCAGAGGTGGCCAGTATGGCCGGGCTGCCCATCCTGCTGTTCACCATCCTGTTCACCATCCTTGCCGGGGTGCGCCATCTTGATCCTACCGAGCGGCATACCGGGGTCATGGCCGTGGTGGCTGTGGAATCGTTCGTCAAGCTGGCGGCGCTTCTGGCCGTGGGCATCTTTGTGACCTACGGCTTGTATGACGGATTCGGGGATGTGCTCGGACAGGCCGTGGATGCCGGATGGGGGCACCTGTTCACTCTTGAGCAGGAGGGGGGGGAGATGTTCGACTGGGTGGGACGCGTCATGATCTTTGCTCCCTCCGTCCTGTTGCTCCCACGTCAGTTCCACATGGCCGTGATCGAGAATTCCGATGAGTCACATGTGCGGACCGCCATGTGGCTCATGCCGTTTTTCACCCTGCTCATGACGCTCTTTGTCATGCCGCTTGCCATGGCCGGTCTGTTGCGTGGATACGGTCCCGAGAGCGGAGACTGGTTCGTGCTGATGCTGCCCATGGACATGGGCCATGCCTGGCTGGGCATGTTCGTGTTTCTGGGCGGATTTTCCGCGGGCATGAGCATGATCGTGGTGACCACCATGACCATGACAACCATGATCTCCAATGACCTCATTCTCCCCCTTCTGCATCTCATTCCCGGCATGGGCTGGCTGCGCCGGTATATTCTGCAGTGCCGCTGGGCGGTGGTGTGCCTGTATCTTTCCGCCAGCTACAGCATGTATGTGCTGGTGGGGGAATCCTACTCGCTGGTCTCGCTGGGCATCATGTCCATGGTTGCCGCCATCCAGCTGGTGCCGGGCACGCTGGGCGGCATGTTCTGGGGGCGGGGCAACAGGGCAGGGGTTATCGCCGGGCTGCTGGCGGGATTCACCCTGTGGAGCTACACCCTCATTTTGCCCGTGCTTGCGCGCAGCGGTGTGGTAGGGGATGCGTTTCTGCAGGCGGGCCCCTTCGGGCTGGACTGGCTGCACCCCGAACACCTGCTGGGGCTGCGGATCTTTAATCCCCTGCTGCATACGGTCTTCTGGACCCTGCTGGGCAACGTTGGGTGCTATGTGCTTTTCTCCTGCCTCTGGGAGCCGCAGGAGCGGGATCTGGCCACGGCGCGCGACTACCTGTTCATGTTTGATGCATTGTCCGAGTGGTCCGGTGATTCGCCGGAGTTCGAGCGTTCCGTGGCCGTGGAGCCAAAGTTGGCGTACCTGCGGCAGCAGTTTGGTTCCTACTATGACCAGGCTGTTGCCGAGGATATCGTGGAAAACATCGCCGTTGCCGCAGGTGTTGTTGAGCTTGAGTATATGTCCGTGGTGGAGCTTGCCACCTTGTCCGCCGAGGCGGAAAAGCAGCTGGCCGGTATTGTGGGCTCCGCCTCCGCCAACAAGATCATCCAGACGGGCACCTTCTTTACCGGTGTGGAGCGGGAGCGGCTGACCATGGCGTACAAGGCCATGCTCGCCAACATGCGCATCTCGCCGGAAGAGCTGATGCGCCGTCTCGACTATTACCGGGAGCGGGAACGCCTGCTGCAGGAACATGCCGAGGAGGTGGGGCGCACCAACCTGCTGCTTAAGGACGAGATGCAGGAGCGCGAAAAGGCGCAGCACGAACTTGCCCTTGCCGAAGAGCGGTATCGTTCCATTTTCGAGAATGCGGTGGAGGGCATTTTCCAGACCCTGCCTGCAGGCAGGATTCTGCACGCCAACCCTGCCTGCGCCCGCATCCTCGGGTATGCCAGCGTGGCGGATATGAAGCAGGCCGTAGGAGACCTGCGTTCCGACCTGTACGCCAATGGCAGGGACAGGGATCGTTTCGTCCAGTTGCTGGTCAGCGAAGGCA
>QKEJ01000070.1 GCA_003252375.1 Halodesulfovibrio sp. | reverse complement strand
CCAGTCCCGTCCATTCCATATCCGTGTCCTACCGCCCGTTCAGCACGCCGAGCGCGGCATAGGCCTGATACAGCACTATGCCCGTGGCCGTGGAAAGGTTGAGGCTGCGCACCTCGCCCCAAATGGGAATGCGCAGGTGATCCGGGTAGCGGTCCAGCAGGGGGGCTGGCAATCCTCTTGTCTCGGGACCGAAAACCAGCGCATCATTCTCCGAAAAGGGAAAGACCTGCACGGCCACGCCCTGCCGGGCGCTTGTCAGCACGTGTCGCTTGTCCGCCCCGCCTCCGGCAAGATAGGCCTCCCAATCGGGCCATACGGACACGTTGACGTGGGGCCAATAATCGAGCCCTGCCCGCTTCAGATACCGGTCATCCAGACTGAAGCCCAAGGGCTCGATCAGGTGCAGGGCCGTGCGCGTTGCTGCGCACAACCGTGCCACATTGCCCGTGTTCGGCGGTATTTCAGGCTCAAAGAGAACTATCTGCATGCATGCTCCACAAAATAAAAAGCCGGTTCAGGAATGCACCCGAACCGGCCTCAAGGCAAGTGTAAATCAGCCTAGAACTTGTAGCCGAGCGTCACGCCATAGATGTCGGTACGGGAGTTCTTGGCATGCGAATTGGTAGCAACACCAGCGCCCGTGGGCGTATTGCCGTAGTCGCGTCCCTTCATCCACAGGTAGGAATAGGAGAGGTCAAGCGTCCAGGCGTCATACTCGAAGCCGACACCGACACTGTAGATCTGACGGTCGTTGCCGGGGATAAGGTAGTCAAGGTGCGTGTCGTTGAGCGGAGACTCGTCATAGACGTACCCGCAACGCAGGGTCAGCCAGTCCAGGGCCTCATATTCCACGCCCACGTTGTACCGCCAGACATCCTTCCAGTTCTTCACGGCGGTGCTGTCAAAAGCACCGTTGACCGGATCATCAAACTCGAAACGCAACTGGTTGTACGTGGACCATTGGGTAAACACGGCCCCCACTTCAATGCTCAGGTCTTCCATGGGATAATAGGTCAGGCCCATGGTGGTCATTGCAGGCAGGATAACCGTGCCGGTGACGTTGGTACGCGGGAACGTCGTCACCAAGGCTGCAGCAGGCAGGTTATAGAATTTCTGAGTACCGGTAGCTTCCACTTCTGCCTGGCTGTGATAGCCGAGACCGAACCGCCACTGATCATTGAACTTGTACAGAAGACCGAGAGTCAGGGCTGTGCCTGCACCTTCCGCTTCGAGCTTGGCGTTCGTGGGGCCAGCCAGCTTATCAATGTCCAGCGCCATGTGCACATATTCAACGCCCACGGCCAAGGAGAGTTCGTCAGTCACCTGATAGGCGACGTTGGGATTGATGGAGTAGGATTCAATCACAGCGCTCTGCAGATTGTTCTTCCCTTTCCAGTCGGAATCAAACTCCGTCCCCAGACCGAAACGGCTGTACATGCCCACCCCAACGGCCCACTTGTCGTTTATCTTGTGCGTAAGGTAGAAATGCGGCGGAATCCAGGTATTGTTCTGTCCATGCACCTGGTCACCGTTGTAGGTGAGGTCCATGTTGGGCATGATGAAGGATGCACCGAAGGCCACCTGCGTGCCTTCCAGCTGCGTCATGCCAGCCGGGTTGGTTACTATGGTGGAAGGATCGTCTGCACGGCCCACGACGGCGCCGCCAAGGGCGTTGCCTCTGGCGCTGTACTCATACAGAGCGTAACCTGCGGCGGATGCGGAAGAAACTCCCGCGAGAACAAGACATAAGACAGCGGCAACGGACAATAAGCGTCGCTTCATTATAACCCCTTCATTTCTTGTCCGATGGCGCATGTCATATGACAGGGTGCATCTGCACCTCCGTCACCCACCACCAACAACGGGACGACCCGTTGCACGTGGCACGCTGCCAGCTACCCCTACAGCCATCAGACAGACAATGTCGTCGAAACGTCTTCCCTCGCTTGCTGGCAACGCAGCAGACGTCTCGACCTCCTCCAGTCAGAATTCGGGTGGTTATAATAGGAACACTCTCATTTAGGCAACACCATTAGAGGGCATTTTCCGAAAAAAATGCAGTGTTCCACGCAAAAAAGTGACAGTCACACTCACTTCTTGTCAAGCACCTGCTCAACAATTGACACCAGAAGGGTGAAATCGACAGGTTTGGAGATGTACTCGTCCATCCCCGCGTCGAGAAAACGCTCCCTGTCTCCCTTCATGGCATGCGCGGTCATGGCGATAATGGGAATGGTGCTGTTCACGTCGGGACTCTTTGATTCACGTATGGCTTTGGTCGCCTGTACGCCATCCATGTCCGGCATCTGGATGTCCATGAGGATCAGGTCGAAGGAGTCCTTGACCATGGCTTCGAGCACGGCGACACCGTTGTTGACGCAGACAACGGCATGCCCCTGCTTCTCGAAGAAATAGAGGGCCAGCTTGCGGTTGATGATGTCGTCCTCGGCCAGCAGGATACGCAGGGGCCGATCAAGGCCGTGGATGGTGGGCATTGCGCCACTCTCTCCATCCTCATCGGCCTGTTCCGCCACCTTGAACCAGGCGGAAAACGTGAACGTGCTGCCCTTGCCTGCCGCGCTTTCCAGCAGGATGTCGCCCCCCATCTTGCGGGCGATTTCCCGCGAAATGGAGAGCCCCAGCCCAGCACCGCCATACTTCTTGGTCATGAAGCTCTCGGCCAGCGAGAACGGTTCGAACACGTATTCCTGCTTGTCCTTGGGAATACCGACCCCCGTGTCCTGCACAAGAAAGGCGAGTCCCACGGAAGCATTGTCCTTGCTGATGAGGTGCACGGTGATGGTGACACCGCCACGTTGCGTGTACTTGATGGCATTGACCACAAGATTGCTGATGACCTGCTTCAGCCGACCGGAGTCACCCTCCACCATGTCGGGCACATCCTCGTCCACGGAGGATTCGAGACGCAGGTTCTTCCACCGCGCCTGCACGTCGAGCACCTTGAGAACGTCAGTCAGGCATTCCCGGACAGAAAAGGCGGATTCACGCAGCACAAGGCGTCCCACCTCTATGCTGGACATGTCGAGAAGATTGTTCACGATGGCCAGAAGTTCCCTGCCTGCCTGCTTGACCATCTGCAGGTACTCGGCCTGCTCGTGCGTGTTCTCCCCTCCGAGCAACAGGTCGGTCAGCCCTATGATCCCGTTGAGGGGCGTGCGCAACTCGTGGCTCATGTTGGCAAGGAACTGCGATTTCGCCTTGCTGGCAGACTCCGCCTCATCACGGGCCATTTCCAGTTCGGCATTGCGACGGACGGCCTCTTCTTCAAGCCGTTCGTTGTATCGCCTGCGTTCCTGCTTCAGGCGCGCCTGCTCAAGGGATTTCTCGATGACGCATTCAAGGACGCTCAGGTCATGGATGGGCTTGGTCACATAGTCCCAGGCTCCCTTGCGCAGGGCTTCGATGGCATCGGTGATGACGCCGGTGCCGGAAACAATGATCAGCGGGGTGTCGGGAGAATAGATGGCAAGGGTGGCCAGAACTTCCAGTCCGTCCATGCCGGGCATGCGCAGGTCAATAAGCGCCAGATCCGGAGCGGAACGCTTGAACTCCTCCACTCCGTCCTTGCCGTTTGCAGCCTGAATGACCTTGTAGCCACAGTCCTCGAGAAAGGCGGCAAGACTCTGGCGGACCGTGGTTTCGTCATCAATGGTAAGGATCGTCCCCTTGCTTCGGCGAGGCATACGACCTACCTCTGGAGCCCGAGAATGCGGTAAATGCCCGTAACGAGATCTTCCATGTTCTGCAGGGGCTTGATGAAGATTTCGTCCCGCGTCACACCGATGTTCATCAGTTCCACAGGAAGCTTGTAGTTGGTGGACCCGGTATGAATGAGATAACGCAATTCAGGACGGACGCCATGGGCCTGGACAATGAAGTCGTTGCCGCTCATCCCCGGAAGGCGCATGTCTATGATGCCCACCTGAGGTGCCGTTTCCGCCAGAACCTCCAGACCCTCTTCGCCGCTTCCTGCGGTATGGACGACAAAGCCTTCATCCTCAAGATAGGCCTCAAGGTTCTCCCGGACCATCTCTTCGTCGTCCACGACAAGAATCACAATGGGTTCCTGTGTCATCATCGCTCCCGGACCTTTCGTTCTGCTACGAGATTGCTCGAGATTGACCAAGAAAGAGCATTATTACCGACTCATACCACCATATATACAGTTACATCGAGAACTGTGCAATCCGCAACATATTTATTATAAAAGCAATTATGCACGCTTGCGCACAATGGCCGTTTCCTTGCGCAGACGACACCACTTGGGCCTCGGGTCATCGCTCATGATGGGCCGGCAAGGCGGATTCCCAATGGCACAGCGACGCTTGTCCGTCTCGAAATAAAAGGGGCAGGTCTCACAGGCGAACACGAGTACGGCATTCATGTTAGCACCGGAAGCCAAGGCCGCATCCGATACCTCGTCCACCCTGATCGTTGTCACCTGCAGCGGACACCAGTCCGGCCGCGAAGACTCGGCAACGCTGTCGTCCTCGATCCTCTTATCCAACTTTGCACACCCACAATGGCCGGAAGCATCCTTCCAGAACGCCGGACACTCCTTGCACACACCTACAACCCAGATCATGCGACCTCCTCATTTAGACGCAACGCACCCTGCGTTCGCCACTACATCATGTTGACGGGATCAATGTCGAGCCCAAGCCGCAACTTGCCGTCACGCGGTGCGGCCATGCGCAGCTCGTGAAACAACCGCCGGATTCCCGTCCATTCCTGCCCCTTGAGCGCCCACTGAAACCGTTTGCGCCCCCGCAGCAGGGGAAGCGGCGAAGGCGTGTGGCCAAGAACCGTAACACCGAACTGCCGCCCCTTGTCTCTGGCCAGTGTGGTCAGACTTTCCACCCAGCCCATGCCGGGTTCCCAATCCATGGGAAAACTTGCCCGGACCAGGGCCAGCTTCACAAAGGGGGGATAGCGACGGCGCTCACGACGCCGTATCTCCTCATCAAAAAAACCCTCATAGTCCGCTGTACGGACAAAATCCCAGCAATAGTGGGCGGGATCACGTGTCTGAATCAGCACCGTCCCGGCCTTCTCGCCACGGCCAGCCCGGCCCGAAGCCTGCACCAGCAACTGGAAGGTCCGCTCTGCGGCCCGGTAATCGGGCATATTGAGCCCGAGGTCGCCGTCCGCCACAAGCGCCAGCGTCACGTTGGGAAAATGGTGGCCCTTGGAGAGCATCTGGGTCCCCACCAGCACCTGCGCCTCCTCCCGGGAAAAGGCGTCCAGAATGGCCTCCATGCGCCCCGGACGGCGGGTGGAATCCCTGTCGAGACGCAGCACCTTGGTGCCGGGGGGCAACAGATGCACCAGCCCTTCCTCCAGCTTTTCCGTTCCCTCTCCCATAGGCAGGTAATTCAACCCCTTGCAGGCAGAACAGGTAACCGGATACGGCGTGCTGTAGCCGCAATAATGGCAGATGAGACGCTCCCGCCCCTTGTGGTAGGTCAGGCCGATTTCGCAGTGCGGACAACGGGCCACGGTTCCGCAGTCAAGACAGTACATCAACGGAGCGTACCCGCGCCGGTTGAGCAGAATGACCGCCTGCTCACCGCGGGCCACGGTCTCCTTGAGCGCCGCGAGGCTTTCCGGGGCCAGCAGTCCGTCCGACGGAGAAAGCCCCTTGATGTCCACAAGCTTCACCTCGGGCAGCGTGCCGCCCCCGACCCGCTCTCCCAGACGGGCCACAGGAATGAGCCCCTGCCGCGCGGCATGAAAGGTCTTCACATCCGGCGTGGCCGAACCAAGCACCAGCACGCCACCGACCTGCTGCATACGGAAATGGGCCACTTCCTTGGCCTGGTAGACCAGCCCCTCGTCCTGCTTGAAGGAAGCATCGTGCTCCTCGTCAAGGACAATGGCTCCCAGAGCAGGCACAGGCAGGAACAGGGCGGAACGGGTTCCCACGATGACGCAGGGAGTGGTGCGCTCCGCCAGCGTTCGGAAGGTCCGCTCCCGCTCCGAAGGCGATTGATAGCCATGAAAGAAAAAGCATTCCGCCCCGTCCACATGCGCACGCACAGCACGCTCAAGCTTGCAGGCCAGCGCCACCTCCGGTGCCAGAAGCATGGCGGAACGTCCGCGCTGCAGGGTCTGCACGGCCAGCTCCAGATAGACGGCGGTCTTGCCGCTGCCGGTAATGCCGTAAAGCAGACGCGTCTCCGGAAACGCGGAATCCAGCGCCTCCACAAATCCATCCACGGCGGCCTGCTGCGGTCCGGACAAACGGAAGGGAGCGGTTCCGGATACCACTGGATCTCCGGCAACATCCACCGCCTCCGGAGCCGGACACGAGCCGCCTATTTCCTCGGACGGGCCAATACGCACCAGCCCGCGTTCACTCAAAACATTAAGTGCGGTTCCGGCTGCCGACCCCAATTGGGCCAGCAAGGTCTTCCGCGAAACAATGCCGTTTTCCAGCAGGTATTCCAGAATCTCCATCTGACGCTTGGCCGAGGGGCGCACGGGCCAGGGCGGGTCCTGCGCCAGCATGCACAGTTCCTGCACTTCGCCGTCAAACCCCGCATCCAGCACGTCCACCCTGCCATCGCGCCATGCCTCTCCGAAGAGGAGACGTTCGCCCTGCTCCATGCCCGTCACGGCCTTGAGAGGCAGGGTACGCGGCCTGCCTTCGCCAAACCAGCGCAGCCGGACACGCGATGTCCGCAGCCCGGCAGGCAGAAGGCTACCGAGAATCTCTCCGGGGGTCGCAAGGTGCCGCACGGCGAGCTGGCGAACCATTTCAAGATAGTCCCCCGTAAGCAAGGGGGTCCGCTCCAGAGGCAACAGCGCCTCCTTCAGAACCACTCCTTCCGGCGGCGGCGCTGCAGCGGCATCCATCACCACGCCCACGCGCAGCATCGCCCCCCTGCCGAGAGGCACGACGCAACGCATCCCCACCTGCCATGCATCCTCAGGCAGAAAGGCAGGCGCGGCGTAGCTCAGGTTGCTGTATGGTGGGCTGAGGAGCGCAACGGAAAGGATTGGGGGCATGAATATCTCTGTCAAAGAAAAACGGGCGGCCTTCCGGCCGCCCGCCTGTTATTAGCACTTCCAGGGCAGCAGCGGCTTGAGCTGCTTGATCAGATCATCCCTGATTTCCTCGTCCTGCAGGGCGAAATAGATGTTGGCGGTCAGATACTCCGCCCAGTCCCCCACGTCGAACCGCATGCCGCGCATCTTCACGGCCAGCAGTCCCCTGCCGTTGGCAAGCTGCTTGAGGGCATCCGTAAGCTGGATTTCGCCACCGGCTCCGGGCAGCGTATTCTCAAGGGCCTTGAAAATGTCCTGCGTAAGGATGTACCGGCCGACAATGGCAAGACGCGAGGGCGCCTTGTCCGCGGCGGGCTTCTCCACAAGATCGGTCACGCGATAGGTACCGGGAGCGATTTCCTCCCCGGCAACAATGCCGTAGCGGCTGACCTTGTCCGGCTCAACCTCCATCACGCCCACAACCGGCAGACGCTCGGCAACAGCCACGTCCATGAGCTGCTTGAGACCGGGTTCCATGCCGAACATGAGGTCATCGCCGACCATGACACCGAAGGCCTCCTCGCAGACCACATGCTTGGCGCAGAGCACCGCGTGCCCCAGGCCAAGCTGCTGCTTCTGCCGGATGGAAATGATGTTCACCATCTCGGCCACGCTGCGGACCACATCGAGCATGCCCTTCTTGCCGGCGCGTTCCAGCACGGCTTCCAGCTGCAGGTTGTGATCGAAATGATCCTCGATGATCTTCTTGTCGCGGTTCGTCACGAAGACAACGTCATTCAGTCCGGAGCGGATGGCCTCTTCCACCACGTACTGTACGGCGGGTCTGTTGTAGACCGGGAGCATTTCCTTGGGAATGTTCTTGGTGGCGGGCAGGGAACGGGTTCCCCAGCCGGCAACGGGAATGATGACCTTGCGGATATTCATACGTTCGGCTCCTTTATGGCTGGCTGTTCCGGACGCAAAGGCTACTTCAGATTGGCCTGCACGGATTCCGCGAGGTACCCGGCAAGGCGTGCTACCTGATCGTCGTTCTCCCCTTCCACCATGACACGGCACACGGCCTCGGTCCCCGAATACCGGAGCAGGACACGCCCGCGATCGCCCAGTTCGGCCTCGGCCTTCTGCTTGGCGGCCATCAGTTCCGGGCACTGCTCGAAGGGAATCTTGCGCTGCACGTGCACGTTGATAAGTTCCTGCGGGAACAGCTTGAGCAGCCCGGCGAGTTCGGACAGGGGCTTATCCCGTTCCTTCATGATACGCAAAAGCTGCAGGGCGGCAAGCAGTCCATCGCCCGTGGTGCCGTAGTTCATGAAGATGAGATGCCCGGACTGTTCGCCGCCGAGCATGGCCCCTTCCCTGCGCATGGCCTCCACAACGTGCCGGTCTCCCACCGCCGTGCGCAGCAGGGAGCCACCGTGTTCCTTCATGAACACTTCCAGCGCCATGTTGCTCATGACCGTTGAAACAAGCGTCTTTTTCGGCAGCACGCCGCGCTCCATCATGTCCAGCGCGCAGATGGCCATGATCTGGTCACCGTCCAGCACCTGCCCCTTTTCGTCCACCACGATCAGCCGGTCGGCGTCACCGTCAAGAGCAAGACCGATGTCGGCGTTCGTTTCCACCACCTTGGCGGCAGCAACGCCGGGATACAGGGAACCGCACTGCTGGTTGATATTCATGCCGTCCGGAGAGACACCAATGCGGAAGACTTCCGCCCCGAGCTCCTCCAACGCCAGCGGCGCAACCTTGTAGTTGGCTCCGTGGGCGCAGTCCAGCACGATGCGCATGCCGTCAAGGGTAAGATGGCTGGGGAAACTATTTTTCAGGTAGACGATATAGCGGCCGGGGGCATCATCGATGCGGTAGGCGCGGCCGACCCGTTCCGGAGCCGGATAATCCCACGGATGGGCGGTATCCAGAACCATGTCGGTAATGGCATCCTCGGCCTCGTCGGCGAGCTTGAAGCCCTTGTTGTCGAAGAACTTGATGCCGTTGTCCACAAAGGGATTATGCGAAGCGGAAATGACCACGCCGAGGTCGGCCCGCATGTTGCGCGCAAGAAAGGCGATGGCCGGTGTGGGCAACGGCCCGACAAGAAAGACATCCATGCCGGCGGCGCACAGGCCGGAGGTCAGCGCAGTCTCGAAAATATAGCCGGAAAGACGCGTATCCTTGCCGATGACGACCCGGTGCCGCTTCTTGCCATTCCTGAAAAAGGTTCCCGCTGCCAGCCCAAGTCGCAGGGCCACATCGGGAACCATCGGATATATATTCACCTGCCCGCGCAGGCCATCAGTACCAAAAAGACGTTTTCCCATCATGTATCCTCGTCAAAAAGTATCAATATGCATCGGGATGCCGACACCCGGCACAGGTACGCTATCTCGCCCCGATTGTCACGGTCAGCGTACTGGGGCTTGCGGAACGCAGCCACACGCCGTCCGGCAGGTACACCCTGTAGGGAAGCGCATGCGTGCCCGCCTCAATGCCGGACGGTATGGAAAGCCCTGCATGCACGCTCTTGAGCAGGTCGGCATCATTGCTCCGGGACTCGGGCAGCTCCAGAACCAGCTTCACCTTGTGCGACTTCGCCCGGACCTTGCGTCCATCCGGCGACTCGATATCCACGGTGCAGGGAATCTCCCGACGAACCGTCTTCAATCCCATGAGGAAGGAAACCTGAACCTGAGAAGGCTCCGCCTCCAGCCCTTCCGGCGCATCGACCGTGCCGGTCACATCGGCAGCCCCCGGTTCCTTCACATCCGGCACAGGGGCAAGCACCTCCACGGATTTCACCTTGCCGAGCACGTTCGAAGGCCCGCGCAGGCTGACAACGTCCGGAACGGGCGTGGATCGCGTCACACGCATGTCCGTGGCCGGCTCGCCGACCACCTTGATTTCCACAGGGACCTCCTTGGTCTCTATGGTGTCCACATTGAGCGTCAGCTTGGATGGCCGCAGTTCGACCACTTCGTACGCACTGCTGAGAGGCACCCTCTCCGGCAGTACGGGAATGACGTTGGTCCCCGGCGCAAGGCCGGAAAGATCTATGGAGTAGGAAAGCTGTTTTTCATCAAGGCCGCGCAGCAGCCCCTTGGGAGCGCGTACGCGCACATCCACCGTAGGCTCCAGCCCGTTGGTCACGATAAGGTTGGCGGGCATGCCCTTCATTTCAATGCGCAGCTTGGCCCATGCCTCCACCGCTTCGCGACCGGAGACCATGAACCACAGGGTGCAGGCCATGAGCAGTGCCAAAAGGAAGTATTGCCAGTTTCCGCGCATCGTCATCGCTCCATGGCATTGCGCAGAACGCGCTTGAGACGGGTGGCGTCCAGAGCCGTGGTCAGCCTGCCGCCAATGGAGACGGTAACGGCACCACGCTCCTCGGACACGACAATGGCCACAGAGTCACTCTCTTCGGTAATTCCCATGGCCGCCCGGTGCCGGGTGCCGTATTCGGGCCTGTCCTGCTGGGCAACGCCCAGCGGCAGGATGCATCCGGCAGCACTCAACCGTCCGCTGCGCACCACAACGGCGCCGTCATGCAGGGGGGTGGAGGTCTGGAAGATGGTCACAAGCAATTCCTTGGTCACCTTGGCATCAAGGGGCACACCACGTTCAACCGTATCCCCCAGCGGCACGTTGCGCTCAAGCACGATAAGCGCGCCCACCCGGCGCTGGGCAAGGCTGAGCACGGCGCCCACCACCTCGTTGAGCAGGTCGTCTTCCACCACCTGCTTGCGCCAGAATCCGCGCGCCCCCATTTCCGTAAGCGCCCGGCGTATATCCCTCTGAAAAAGGACGATGATGACAAGAAAGATGGAGCCTAGGAAGTTGCCGAGCAGCCAATGCAGGGTATACAGCCCCACTTCCTCGGCAAGGAAGTAGACGACAAGAACCAGCAACAGTCCGTAGATGGCGGAAACGGCGCGCGTTCCCTTGACCATCAGAATGACCCGATAGAACAGCAGAGTCACGAGGGCGATATCAAGGATATCGCGCCATCCAAGGGTTATGCCTCCAATCTGAAGCATGCCGTTCAGTCCCCTCCTTCCACCTGCTGCTATGGTCCTATCACACTACGGACAACGCTTCCGCCACCTTCAGGGATTCCACGGTCATCCCCACATCATGCACCCGATGGGCAAACACGCCCCGGGCGCCCAGTATCGCCGTTGCCGCCTGTGTGGCATTCTGCCGGTGTCCGGCAGGCGCTCCGCACAGGCCTTCAAACATGGACTTGTTGGAAATTCCAGCCATAAGCGGCAGCCCAAGGGAGGCGAACCGCTCCATATTCTTGAGAATCGTTACATTGTGTTCCAGCGTCTTGCCGAATCCCACACCGGGGTCGAGCATGATGCGACGCTCAGGAACGCCTGCTGAAACTAATTCTTTCAGCTTTTTCTCGAAAAAGTCCAGAATTTCCTCAACCACATCCCCGTACCGGGGAGCCTTCTGCATCTCCGTGGGCTTGCCCAGACTGTGCATGAGCACATAGCCGGGCTTGTACTGCCCAAGCACATCCAGAAGCGCAGGGTCGAAGGTGCAGGCCGAAATGTCGTTGATGATCTCCGCACCGGCATCCAGCACGGCCGCTGCCGTGCCTGCCTTGTAGGTGTCCACGGAGACGGCCCACGGAAGGCCGTTGGTGCAGCGCAGGGAACGCAGCCCCTCCACCACGGGCACCACCCTCGCCAGCTCCTCCTCCAGAGACACCGGATCGGCAAAGGGACGGGAAGACTCCCCCCCCACATCCAGCACGTGCGCTCCGGCCTCGGCCTGCGCCCTGCCGTGCGCAACAGCCTTGTCGTGCTGCAGGTACTGCCCGCCGTCATGAAACGAGTCGGGGGTCACATTGACGATGCCAAACACAAGAAAGGGGGCAGGGCCTAACGACCTGCCCCCCATGATTTCCCAGGAAACCGGAGAGAGCATCAGGACTTCTCTCCTCCGTCCGAACGGTCCGAACGGTCCAAACCGGCCGAGCCGTCGGAATCGGGCGTCTCGTCACCGGGTTCTTCCTCAAGGGTGAATTCACCCCTGCTGGCGTTTTCCCGTTCCGCCGCCGTGGGAGCCACGGGGCGGCCGGACGTGGACTGCTGCTCCCTGTAGGCGGCCGCAGCCCTGGCAAAGGTATCCCGTTCGGGCTCTGCGGGGGTGGCGACAATCTCTGCGGGCGGCAGCTGCTTGCCTGCGCGGATAAGGTCGATGTCGGCACCGCTGATGGTTTCGCGCTCAAGAAGGGCATCCGCAACCTTGTGCAGCAGCTCGATATTGTCTTCCAGCAGCTGGCGGGCCCGCTGACGGGCTTCTTCCATGATGCGCTTCACCTCGGCGTCCACGAGACGGGCGGTCTCCTCGCTGTAGTTGCGGGAGTGCGCCCACTCACGGCCGATAAAGACTTCCTCGCCCTGCTCGCCGATATTCATGGGCCCGATGGCGTCGGACATGCCCCACTCGCAGACCATCTTGCGGGCCATCTTGGTAGCGCGTTCGATGTCGTTGCCGGCACCGGTCGTGATCTCGTTGAAGATGAGCTCTTCGGCAACACGGCCGCCGAGGAAGACCACAAGGCTGTTCTCGAGGAAGGTACGGGAATAGCCGTGCCGGTCCCCTTCGGGCAGCTGCATGGTCACCCCGAGCGCTCTGCCGCGGGGGATGATGGATACCTTGTGCACCGGATCCGTCTCCGGCAGCAGGATGGCGGCAAGGGCGTGGCCCCCTTCATGGTAGGCCGTCACGCGCTTTTCATGCTCGCTCATGACGAGGCTGCGCCGTTCCTTGCCCATGAGGATCTTGTCCTTGGCCATTTCGAAATCGTACATGTTGACCTGATCCTTGTTGTTCTTGGCGGCCTGCAGGGCAGCCTCGTTCACAAGGTTTTCAAGGTCGGCGCCTGAGAACCCGGGGGTACCCTTGGCCAGCACTTCCATGTTCACGTCCTTGGCCAGCGGGGTACGTTTGGCATGCACATCCAGGATGTGCTTGCGGCCCTTGAGGTCCGGGGTGGGCACGACGACCTGACGGTCAAACCGGCCGGGACGCAGCAGCGCCGGATCAAGAACATCGGGGCGGTTGGTGGCGGCGATGAGGATGACACCCTCATTGGATTCAAAGCCGTCCATCTCCACGAGAAGCTGGTTCAGGGTCTGCTCGCGTTCGTCATGCCCGCCGCCGAGTCCGGCACCGCGCTGACGCCCCACGGCATCAATTTCATCAATGAATATGAGACAGGGGGCATTCTTCTTGCCCTGCACGAAGAGGTCGCGCACGCGGGAAGCACCCACGCCCACGAACATTTCCACAAAGTCGGAACCGGAAATGGAGAAGAAGGGAACACCGGCCTCACCGGCCACGGCACGGGCCAGCAGGGTCTTACCGGTGCCGGGAGGGCCCACCAGCAGCACCCCCTTGGGGATGCGCCCGCCGAGGCGGGTGAACTTCTTGGGGCTGGAGAGGAAATCGACCACCTCGGTCAGTTCTTCCTTGGCTTCATCCACACCGGCCACATCGTCAAAGGTGACCCGCGTCTGCTCCTGCGAGATGAGCCGGGCCCGCGATCTGCCGAAGGACATGGCCTTTCCGCCCCCCCCCTGCATCTGCCGCATGAAGAAGACCCACACGCCAATGAGCAGCAGCATGGGGAACCACGACACCAGCAGCGTCATGTACCACGGCGAATCATCCAGCGGCTGGGCATTCACGCGGACGCCCTTGGAAAGGAGCCTGTCCACAAGCTGCGGATCATCCGGCGCAAAGGTGGAAACGGTGCTGCCATCCTGCTGATGCGCGGAGAGCTTCTGCCCCTGTATATCCACCTCGGTCACCTGACCGGCATCCACCATCTGCAGAAACTCGGTATAGCTGAGCTTGCCCTGCTGCGTCTGCGGCTGATTGAAAAGATTGAACAACACCACCATGAGGATGGATATGACGGCCCACAAAGCCAGATTTTTGGAAAACTGATTCAAGAGTCTATGCCTCCGAGGTTCGTGTCGGATTAAATTCTGGGTTCGAATTGTTACTATTAAGTCGTAGCTGGCCGTTTGACAATGACAAGTTGAACCGTTTTTCAGGATTTCACCATGGTGCGACAGGAATGGGGCAGAAATGCCAAGCAGGCTTGCCCACTATCACGAAACCTGCTAGATCGTTACCAACGTTGAGGAAAAACTCAATACTCGTGCAAGGAAGCGTTTCGTCACCGGTGTGGCGCCCGGTCTTCAAAACCGGTGGGGAGGCAGAGATGTCCCCGGTAGGTTCGACTCCTATACGCTTCCGCCATCCTGCCGCTGTGACCGGACGCATAGGCCGAGCACCTCGAAGGAAACAGCAGAGCCCCGCCACATGGCGGGGCTCTGCTGTTTCCTTCGCTCTCCCTCTACCGGGCATATAACCCCCCGAACCGTTCCTACCGCCTGCGGTTGGCCCCGAGGTCCGAATATCCCACCCGTGAGGCGGAACGGAAATGCACCACACCCGCAGGCGCATCAATGTAGAACTCCACATCGTCCCTGAATCGCAGAAGCGGCGTCACAAACACGGCATACACATAGTCCTCACCGCTGAACTCCACGGTATTGCCGCCCATGGCTTGCAGGGTCGCCAGAATGTGCGCACGGGTAGTCGCCACATCGCCGTGCAGGGGCAGCGGGTCGACATGCTTGTCGGCCATGCCGGTCTGACTGGAAACC
>QKEJ01000149.1 GCA_003252375.1 Halodesulfovibrio sp. | reverse complement strand
CACGATCACAACGTGGGCCATTGCTACCGCTGCAAGACCGTGGTGGAACCGTATGTGTCCACCCAGTGGTTCGTGGCCATGACCAAGCTGGCGCCGCGTGCGCAGGCTGCCGTGCCCGGTCAGACGCAGATTTTCCCGGAAACCTGGATCAAGACCTACAACCACTGGCTCGACAACATCCGCGACTGGTGCATTTCCCGTCAAATCTGGTGGGGACATCGCATCCCTGCATGGACCTGCGCCGACTGCGGCGAGCTGATCGTGGCCATGGACGCTCCGGCGGCCTGCACATGCGGCAGCACCAACCTGACGCAGGACGAGGACGTGCTGGATACCTGGTTCTCCTCCGCCCTGTGGCCCTTCACCACCATGGGCTGGCCCGACAAGACCGCCGAGCTTGCCAAGTACTACCCCACCTCCGTGCTGGTTACCGGGTTCGACATCCTGTTCTTCTGGGTGGCGCGCATGATGATGATGGGGCTGGAGTTCATGGACGAAGTGCCCTTCAAGGATGTGTACATCCACGCGCTGGTGCGCGACGAGCAGGGCAAGAAGATGTCCAAGTCCACGGGCAACGTCATCGATCCCGTGGAGATGATCGACAAGTACGGCTGCGACTCCCTGCGCTTCACCCTGACTTCGTTTGCGGCCATGGGCCGCGACATCAAGCTTTCCGAAGCGCGTATCGAGGGCTACCGCCATTTCTGCAACAAGATCTGGAACGCCACCCGCTTTGCGCTCATGAACCTGCCGGAAACCGCGCCGGAGCCGGTGGACCTGAGCACGGTGGGCCTGCACCACAAGTGGATTCTCTCCCGCCTCGAAAACCTCAAGAAGGCCACGATGGCGGCGACCGAAGCCTACCAGTTCAACGAAGTGGCGCAGAACCACTACAAGTTCATCTGGAACGAGTTCTGCGACTGGTACCTTGAGCTCATCAAGCCCGACATGCGCGCGGGCGGCGAACGTGAAAAGGCCGCCCAGTATGTGCTGTGGACTGTCCTGCAGGAGATGATGGTGCTGCTGCACCCGGTAATGCCCTTCATTACCGCAGAGGTCTGGGCCGTCCTGCCCGGCATGACCAACCACGACATCGCCACCGTGCCCTTCCCGACCCTGCGGCCCGCATGCGCCGACAGCAGCGTTGAGGCGGACATGGAACTGGTGCAGAACGCCATCATCGCCATCCGTACCGTCAAGGCGGAGCTGAACATCTCGCCTTCCGCAAAAATGGACGTGCTGATCAGGACCGCCACCGATTCCGCCAAGGCCCTGTTCGAGTCCTGCACGGAGATCATGCAGTTCCTGGCCCGCGTGGGCAGCATCACCCTCGGCGAGGACGTGCAGGCACCCAAGGCGTCCGCCTCCAGCATCGTGTCCGGCAACGAGATTATCCTGCCCCTGGTCGGGCACGTGAACTTCGAGGACGAACTGGCCCGTCTGGACAAGGAGATCGGCAAGGTCGAGAAGGACCTCAAGGGCGTGACCGGCAAGCTGCGCAACGAAAGCTTTGTTGCCAAGGCGCCTGCCGAGATCGTGCAGAAGGAAAAGGATCGTGCCGTGGAACTGCAGGAGACCATGGAGAAACTGGAAAAGCTGCAGAAGCGTTTCCGCGACGCCATGGAATAAGTCATACCCGATCAAGCGGCCTGCTCATGCAGGCCGCTTGTGTATTCAGGCAGTTTATGAGAGGCCGTCATGCCCATAGCGCCGCGTCATCTGGTTGCCCCCTGCGGGCTGGACTGCTCCCGCTGCGTTTCCTGTTCCGCAGGCCGCACGGTTGCGCTGGCCCGTGAACTGCAGGAGCTGCTGGGGGACAATTTTCATGCCTATGCGGCCCGGTTGCAGGGCATCAATCCCGCCCTGGCGGAGTACCCGGAATTCCGGCGCGTGCTGGAGTCGCTGGCACAGGATCGCTGCGGCGGTTGCCGGTCCGGAAAACGCGTATGCCTGCCAAGCTGCAACGTCATGGCCTGCACGGCGGACAAGGGCGTGGAATTCTGCTTCCAATGTGACGAATACCCCTGTACCAATACGGGGTTACCCGAGCCGGTCCTCAAGAAGTGGCGCGCACAGAATGATCGCATGCGCGAGATCGGCATAGACGGATACCTGAGGGAACTCGCGGATACGCCGCGGTACCTGTAAGCTGAATATTCATCGGCCGGGAGTGCTGCCCGGACCGTTAGCGGAGGAGCGATGAAAGTTTATCTGATCGGAGCCGGACCGGGCGACCCCGGTCTGCTGACCATAAAGGGTCGAGACGTGCTGAGTGAAGCCGATGTCATTGTCTATGACTATCTGGCCAACAGCGAATTCCTTTCCTATGCCAAGCCCGGCGCAGAGATCATCTACGTGGGCAAGAAGGGGGGCGACCATACCCTTTCGCAGGAAGGCATAAACAAGCTTATCGTGGACAAGGCCAAGGAAGGCAAGACGGTGGCCCGCCTCAAGGGCGGCGATCCGTACATGTTCGGACGCGGCGGCGAAGAGGCCGAGGAACTGCTGGATGCAGGGGTGGCCTTTGAGGAAGTTCCCGGCATCACCTCCGCCATTGCCGGCCCCGCCTATGCGGGCATTCCGCTCACCCACCGTGACTACGCCTCTTCCGTGGCCTTCATCACCGGGCACGAGAACCCGGACAAGCCCGGCTCCTCCCATAACTGGGATGCACTGGCCAAGGGCACGTCCACGCTGGTCTTCTTCATGGGCATGAAGAACCTGCCCCATATTTCCAAGCAGCTCATTGCGCACGGCATGGACCCCGACACGCCTGCCGCGCTGGTGCACTGGGGAACCACCACCAGGCACCGTTCCATGGCCTCGACCATCAAGAACCTGCCGGTTGACGGTCCGGCGCAGGGCTTTACGTCTCCGTCGCTCATCGTGGTGGGCGGCGTGGTCAATCTGCGCGAACGTCTGAACTGGTACGAGCAGCTTCCCCTGCTGGGCAAGGGCGTGGTGGTCACCCGCGCACGCGAACAGGCCAGCGGCATGGCGGCGCAGCTGCGCAAGCTGGGCGCCAATGTCATCCAGTTCCCCACCATCCAGATCAATCCCATGGCCGACTATGCCGATGTGCATGCCGCCATCCGCGCCTTGTCCACCTATGAATGGCTCATCTTCACCTCCGTGAACGGGGTGAAGCACTTCTGGCTGCAAATGGCTGCGCTGGGCCTGGATTCCCGCGCCATCGGCCGGGCCAAGGTTGCGGCCATCGGACCCGCCACGGCGGATATTCTGCGTGAGAAGGGCATTGAGCCCGATTTCATCCCGGAAAAGTACGTGGCTGAAGGCGTGGTCAAGGGGCTGCTGGAACGCGGCATGAAGGGCTGCAAAGTGCTCCTGCCCCGCGCCAAGGAGGCTCGCGAAGTGCTGCCCGAAGAACTGCGCAAGGCTGGTGCCGTGGTGGACATCCTGCCGGTGTACGAAACCGTGCCCGCCGGAGAGGCCAAGGAGACCGTGCTGGAGATGCTGGAAAATGGCAGCCTGCACTGTGTGACCTTCGGCTCCTCCTCCACGGTGGAGAACTTCTTCGCGCTTGTTTCGCCGGATCTCATCCGGCAGCACAAGGACATCGTCAAGCTGGCCTGCATCGGCCCGGTGACGGCAAAGACGCTGGAATCCTACGGCTTCACGCCGGATATCCAGCCCGAGGACTATACCATCCCCGCGCTGGTGGACGAACTGAAGGTACGCCTGTAATCGGCTGTGCCTGACCGCAGAACTCATGAGGCCGGAGCATGCTCCGGCCTTTTGTAATGTGGAGAACTAGCTGAATATTCCCCAGTCTCTGGCAATATGCCAGTCTGTTTCCCAAGTAATGAACTCCGCTGGATCAAATATTTGCGTTTGCAATTTTAGCTCTCTGATTTGTTCAGGTGACAAAAGGAGGGGGTGGGGGCCATCACCGCTGTCAAAATCCCAAAAATGATAGTAATCAATTGCGGTGTTGAATTTTCGAGAAG
>QKEJ01000010.1 GCA_003252375.1 Halodesulfovibrio sp. | reverse complement strand
AAATGTCTGCGTTCTCCGGCCTGCTGAAGGAAAGCATGATTTCCGAAGAGAGCTTCCCGGAAGTCAGGGTAAGCGGCGTCCGGACCGGCACGTATTCCCAGTAGCGGGAGAGGTCCAGCGCATCGACGTCAAAGGTGAACTCTGTCACCAACGCCTTGTCAAAAGGCTTGGTCCGGCCCGCCAGTTTCACCTCGTGCCCGTTCACCAGGGCCCGGAGCGAAGGCTCGACAAAATCCTCGGCATTCTCACGGAGCGTAGAGGCGAGAGGGACGGAAAAATCCAGTTCGCTGAGCACATGGGTCGCCTTGTGCGGCATGTCATGCAGCACCACGGTACCGTTGACGATCGAAAGGTTATCGATACGCAGCGGCAGCATGGGGACATCCGCATCCTGCGTCACCTGTTCCGGCTGTTCCGGTTGTTCCGGGCTCTCCGGTGTGGTCGCGTTGGCTTGCGGCAACAAATCGGAAAAGGAGAAACGGTTCCCGCCAAGGAACGCAATATCCACCTGCGGCTTGACCAGCCGCAAATGACTGAGCACGGGAGCAAACTTGAAGACGGACAACGCATGCAGCTGCAGGTCCAGGGCATCAAAGGCGATGAAGTACCCCCCACCGGCACTGTCCTCCGCCCGCTGCGCCACGGACAGATCACGCACCACGACCCTGAAGGTCAGAGGATTGACGGAGATGCTCCCCACCGAAGCCTGCCTGTGCAGAGCCTGCGTCAGCGCATCGGCAAGAAAGGGGCGCGCCACAGGGCCCACCACCAAAAAACCGACCAGCAGATAGAGCACAAATGCGCCCGCCGCCACGGCACAGAGAATCCTTCCTCTGCGTCCCATTCTCTCCAACACCTGTCTTGCCCCTTGCAACGCGTCCATCGGCACCTCCTGTCCGGCGCGAGGCAGGCCTGAAGCCCCGCCGCCCGTATCACAGCAAATGCTACACCAACACGGGATAATTATCCATGAGCATCGTCAGGGATAGGACATTGCTGCCTGCCCGGAACATGGCGCAGATTCTGCATGCATTTCTCCACGAGACACTTTTGCCGGGAGGTTCCGCTCATGAAAACCCATATAACGTCCACCATGGCGCCGCTGCACATCGCCATCCTGCACACCGCCGAGCCGGAGCGCATTCGCGCCACGCTTGAGGGGCTGCGCGGGCAGGCGGGATACCCGCACCGCATCTCTGTTGTGGATACCTCGGGTGATTCCGCATCGCACCTCTACCTGAACACCCTGTACGACGCGGGGCTCATCGACAACCTGGTCATTGCCGTCTCTCCCGTTGCCCCCATGGTGCCGCTCATGCAGGCACTTTCTGCAGTCAACGCCCCCTACTCTCTTGTGCTTGCCTCCGGCCCGTCCTTCGGACAGCCGGGCTGGCTCGCCCGCATGCTGGAAGCGCTCATCACCTCCGGCGTCCCCGCCCTGGTCGGGACGGCAGACGGCACCGGCGAGACAACCCTCTCCCCGGTATTCGATCCGCATCAACTTTCCGAGCGCATGTGCCGCAGCGGCCAGCTGGTGCTCGCCACGCATGCCGCCCTCGATTGCATCAACAGCTATGCCCGGAGAAGCACCGAGCCCCGGCAGGCATCCGGCCCTCACAGCGCCGATATCGCGGCGCGGGAATCCCTGCGGCAGGCCGTGCAGAACCTGCGCTAGTTCCTCCCCAGACAGAACTAAACAGCCCGGACCTTGCGGCCCGGGCTGCTTGTGTTCAACAAATGCCTACGGCTATCGATTGCCGTTGCCGACCATCTTCTCCTTGCTCTCGGAAACGGAGTCCCGCGACAGAGCCAGCTTGGACCCTGCAGGCACATCGTGTGTCACCCACACGTTGCCGCCGATGATGGAGCCCTTGCCGATGGTAATCCGGCCAAGCACGGTGGCACCGGCATACACCCGGACATTGTCCTCCAGAATAGGATGGCGGGGGTTGCCCTTGACCAGCTTGCCGTCGCTGTCCTTGGGGAAGGAAAGCGCACCCAGCGTAACCCCCTGATACAGACGGCAGGACTTGCCGATGATGCTGGTTTCGCCGATGACCACGCCGGTTCCGTGATCGATGAAGAAATCTTCACCGATGGTGGCACCGGGATGAATGTCGATGCCGGTCTTGGAGTGCGCCATCTCGCTGATGATGCGGGGGATGATCGGCACATCCAGCTTGTACAGTTCGTGCGCAATGCGGTGATGGATCATGGCCGTGATGGACGGATAGCAGAAAATGGTCTCACCCGGACTCTTGGCGGCGGGGTCCCCCTCAAAGGCGGCCCGTACGTCCGTGCTGAGCATGTGGCGGATTTCCGGCAGGGTCTGCAGGAACCGCATGGCCGTTTCCTGTGAATGCAGTTCACACTGGGTACAGTCGTTGGCGAATTCAGCACAGATAAAGCAGCCCCCGCGACGGATCTGCTCGGCAAGCATGCGGTAGATCGAATCGAGGTTGGCGGCAAGATGGTAGCGCATGGATTCGAGCTGCACCCGGGTCGGCCCGTAATAGCCGGGGAACAGGGCAGCCTTGAGGCGCTCCATCACCTCGGCCATGGCTTCGGCGGAGGGCATGGGCGCACCGTGCAGGGAATGGTGGTACACGGTCTCGTAGGATTCGGGGGCGCACAGCTGCTCGACGACCTTGTCGAGTTCCTTCATTCCCTGCAGTGTTTCCGGTGTGAGCGTGGTCTTCTTCATGAAACGATCCTTCAGTACGAGATGGCGGTCCGCTATTCGGCGGCATCCGCAAACAATGGAGTGGAAAGATACCGTTCGCCGGTATCGCACACGATGAACACGACGCGCTTGCCCTTGTTCTCGGGCCGCCGTGCCACTTCGGCTGCGGCATGGGCATTGGCACCGGAGGAAATGCCGCACAGGATTCCCTCTTCCCGGAGCAGACGCTTCGCCATGGACAGGGCCTGATCATTGGTCACCCGGAACACTTCATCCAGCACGCCGCGGTTCAGCACGGGGGGCACAAACCCTGCCCCGATGCCCTGAATGGCGTGCGGCCCCGCCGCGCCCCCGGAGAGAACGGGAGAGGCATCCGGCTCCACGGCGATGCACTGGATGGCGGGGTTCAGTTCCTTGAGGCGTCCCCCCACGCCGGTGATGGTTCCACCGCTGCCCACACCGGCAACAAAGATGTCCACCTTGCCGTCGGTATCCTTCCAGATCTCTTCGGCAGTGGTGTACCGATGGATATCCGGATTGGCCGGGTTCTCGAACTGCTGCGGCATGTAGGCGTTGGGGGTCTGGGCAAGAATACGCTCCGCCTCGCGGATGGCGCCGGACATGCCCTCTGCGGCAGGGGTAAGCACGAGTCTTGCCCCGAAACCACGCAGGAGGGCCTTGCGCTCGTTGCTCATGGATTCCGGCATGGTCAGCACCAGCTGATAGCCCCGCACGGCGCAGGCAAAGGCCAGTCCGAGGCCGGTGTTGCCGCTTGTGGGTTCCACGATGAGCGTGTCCTTGTTGATGCGCCCCGCCTTCTCGCCCGCCTCGATCATGCTCAGACCAATCCGGTCCTTCACGGAACTGCAGGGGTTGAAATATTCCAGTTTGGCCACGAGTTCCGCCTGACATCCTTCACTGATGCGCTGCAACTGAACCAACGGCGTTCCGCCGATCAGGTCAAGCATTGAATGGGCTATGTTCATGGGGCTCTCCTTCTTGGCTGCGCGCATGCCGGGCAGATGCGCTAGGATGAACAGGTGGGGACGGACAGCAGTTTCTGCCACGCACCGTATGCTCTTTCCGACATAAAGAAAAGGGGCCGGACAACACTGCCCGGCCCCGAAAACACTGCATATGCAGCGGGCCTAACTGCACCCGCAACCGGACTTCAGCATACCGGGCTCCTGCCCTTCGCGGAAGGGGGACATTTCGCGCAGCCTGCTGATGATGGGCGGCATTTCCCTGAGCACGAGGTCCACTTCCGCATCGGTATTGAACCGGCTGAAACTGTAGCGGATGGAACCGTGCGCATAGGTGAAGGGCACGCCCATGGCGCGCAACACGTGCGAGGGTTCAAGGCTGCCCGAGGTACAGGCGGAGCCTGAGCTGGCGCAGATGCCATGCCCGTCCATGAGCAACAGGATGGCCTCGCCCTCCACGTACTTGAAGGCAATGGAGGCCGTGTTGGGCAGACGGCTCGCCGTGTCACCGTTCACCATGGAGTCGGGAATGGCGGCCAGCAGTCCCTGCTCAAGCCGGTCACGCAGGGCCATGACCCGGGTACGTTCCTCGTGCATGTTCACCGTGGCCAGTTCGCACGCCTTGCCGAGTCCCACGATGGAGGCGGCATTCTCGGTGCCGGCCCTGCGGCCGCGCTCCTGATGCCCGCCGCGCAGGAACGGCCGGAACGGCGTGCCCTTGCGCACGTACAGTGCTCCTATGCCCTTGGGGGCATGCAGCTTGTGGCCCGAAAGAGCCAGAAAATCCACGGGCAGCTTGCCAAGGTCGATGGGCAGCTTGCCCACGGCCTGCACGGCGTCGGTATGCAGCAGGATGCCGCGTTCCTTCACGATGGAGGCAATCTCTTCCATGGGGAAGATCACGCCGGTCTCGTTGTTGGCGTACATCACGGAAACCAGCGCCGTATCCTTGCGCAGGGAATCGCGCAGTTCATCCAGGTCAAGGCGCCCCTTGGCGTCCACCCCGAGGTAGGTTGCCTCGTACCCGCGCTTTTCCAGATGCTGCACCAGATTGAGCACGGCCGGATGCTCCACCCTGGTGGTGACGATATGCTTCTTTTCCGGCTGCGATTGCAGGGCGGACCAGATGGCCGTGTTGTCACTCTCCGTTCCGCACGCGGTAAACAGGATTTCGTCGGGGCGGGCCCCGAGGGATGCCGCCACCTGCTCACGCGCCGCCACGAGATACTTGCCCACCTGCCCGCCGAAGCGGTGCATGCTGGAGGGATTGCCGTACATCTCCGTAAAGAAGGGCAGCATGGCCTCGAGCACGGCGGGATCTACCTGCGTGGTTGCATTGTTGTCGAGATAGATCGGGTTCATGCGCCCACCTCCACCACGGTAATGCCGGGTTCGACATGCTCCTGCAGCGTCCGCTCCACGAATCCCTTGAGAGTCAGCTGGCTGGAAGGACAGCTGGTGCACATGCCGCGCAGCGCAACCTTGATGGTCTGCCCTTCGATGTCGATCAGTTCAATATCGCCGCCGTCCTTCTGGAGACTGGGACGGATCTCCTCATCCAGGGTCTTCACCACGAGCTGCATGCGCTGCACGTTGGACAACGGCTTCGGTGCAGCTTCGGGCACCTCGCAGGCAGCGATCTTTCCGAGCGCCTGGTCAATGATCTTCTGGATATTGCCGATGCAGTCACCGCATCCGCCGCCTGCCTTGGTGAAGTTCGTCACTTCCTCGACGGTGGTCAGGCCGTTTTCCTGCACGGCACGCATGATCTGCTCGTCTGTCACGCCGAAGCACTTGCAGACAAGTTCTCCTTCGTGATCATGCTGTTCGACCACCTCACCGCGCCATCCCTTGATGGCGGCTTCCAGTGCCTCCTGCCCCATAACCGAGCAGTGCATCTTCTCCTTGGGCAGGCCGCCCAGGAATTCGGCAATGTCCTTGTTGGTAATCCTTTCGGCCTCGGCAACGGTCTTGCCCTTGAGCATTTCGGTCAGGGCCGAGGAAGAGGCGATGGCACTGGCGCATCCGAAGGTCTGGAACTTCGCTTCCACAATGCGTTCATCCGCATCAATCTTCAGAAAGAGCTTGAGGGCGTCGCCGCAGGCAAGGCTGCCGACTTCGCCAATGGCGTCCGCATCCTGAATTTCCCCCACGTTTCTGGGGTTCAGAAAATGTTCGCGGACCTTGTCAGTATATTCCCACATGAGTGTAACCTCCGGTAGCTGCTAACATGTGCTTTCGTTGCACTCTTTGGCATATAACACCGCTATCCGGCTTGGGGAAGGGGCAGCCCGTCTTTTTTAGGACCAAATCAGTCCGAATTAGGGCTCCATGCCCGATATCGCACGACAAAAGGCACAAAAAAAGGGCTCAACAGCCCCGAAAGATGCCCATGGCACAACACGCCGCACAAAAAGTGGTAAAAAACGGCCTACACCATCCCCGCCCCACTCAACAGACGGACAAAACGGGCGAACATATCCAGATCAAGCCCGTGTCCCATCTCGTCCTTCATGAGGCGCAGCACCTGAAAGGCGTTGCGGGCCTTGGCATAGGGTCTGTGGGAGCAGATGGCGTCATAGATATCGGCAATGGTCACCGCACGCACGGGCAGGGGGATCTCCTCGCCCTGCAGGCCGCAGGGATATCCGGAACCGTCCATCTTCTCGTGGTGGAAAAGGATGCAGTTAAGCGCATCCTGCGAAAGAGGCATGAGCGTGCAGGCCCCGGCACCAAGCACGGGGTGCTCATTGATGACCTCACGCTCCTCCCACGTCAGCGGCCCCGGCTTGCTGAGGATGGCATCGTCAATAAAGGTCTTGCCTATGTCGTGCAGCATGGCACCCAGACCGAACTGCACGAGACTCTTGTCGTCGAACCCGTAGGTCTGCAGGATGATCTGGGAATAGATGAACACGTGCACCGAGTGCGTGAACGTATGGTAATCATGGGCAATGAGAGAGGCGATGGTCCGGATGGAGTTCTCGAGCGTAAGGAAGCTGACCCCCTTGGTGACAAACTCCAGCACCCTGTTGAACTGATCCCGCCGGATGGTGGGCGGCAGCTTGTTGGTGAACACCTCCTCCACCACCTCCGCCGAGGCCTCGTAAAAAATCTGGGCCCGCGCGGGAAGAGGGATGCTGTCGTCCCCGAGCACCGTCCCCAGACTGCGGACAACATGCTCCTTGTACTCCGGACGTTCATGCTCCCGCACATACAGGGCCTGCACGCCGGACGCGACCAGTACCTGCTGGTGCCGTTCGCCAAACACTTCACCGGCCCGCGCATACAGCACAAAATCATCCCGCTGCTTCAGGTACAGGCTGAACGTGCCCCGCATGTCCTTGAGGATCATGGCCGAGGGGACGGCAAAAAAGGCTTCCTGCTCTTCCTTCCCCACATGTATGGAGGCTGCCTGACTCATGCGGACCACCTTATGGCATTGAACAGCTGCATCATCCCACCAGTTTGGCACCGGACAGTATCATGATAAACCGCTTGAAGACGTCCATATCCAGATCCTGGGCCATGGAGGACCGCATCATTTCGAGCACCTCGAACGGCTTGCGGCCCTTGGCATAGGGCCTGTCCGAGGTCAGGGCGTCGTAGATGTCGGCAATGGCCACGGCGCGCACGGGCAGGGGAATCTCCTCCGCCATCAGGCCCGTAGGATACCCGCTGCCGTTCATCTTCTCGTGATGGAACAGGATGATGTTCATGGCTTCCTGCGAAAGGGGCATACGCGTGCATGAGGCCAGCCCCAGCGTGGGATGCCGGTTTATGATGCGTCGCTCATCCGGATCCAGCTTGCCGGGCTTGTCCAGGATGAGACGGGGAATGCGCGTCTTGCCCACATCATGCAGCATGGCACCTATACCGCAGCGTACCAGGGTTTCGTCATCCAGATCATATGTATGCAGAAGGGTCGTGGTGTACACGAACACGTTCACGCAATGCGTATACGTCTTGTAGTCGTGGGCAATGAAATCCGCCACGGATTTCAGCGAGTTCTCCAGGCACAGGAACTTCAGGGCCTGGGAAACGAAATTCTGTATGCGGCTGAAGTGCGCACTGTCGAGAGTGGCCGGCATGCGGGCCTCGAACATGTCCTCCATCACCTGCGAGGAGACGGAGTAGAACAATCCCGCCCGCTCACGCAACGGCAGGGTATCATCCAGCAGAATCTGTCCGAGATACTCCTCTATATACCTGGAATAGTGGCTTTTATGCGCACTCTTGACGTACACTTCATGAACGCCGTTGTCATAAAGCACACGCTTGTGCCGTTCGGTGAAAACCTCTTCGGCACTGGTGTACAGCACGTAGCCGTCACCCTGACGCAAGTATACGCTGAACTTCCCCATGATGGTGGGAAAGATCATCAGCGGGGACACGCTAAAAAAATCCCCCTGCTGGGGAACAATCTCCATTTCCGCCGTATTGGACATGAAACTCCCTGCAATACCCAGGCATTGAACATGGCAGCATTCCGGCCGGCACAACCGGCCTCGCCTTTCGGCACTGCGCATGCGCTGTCAAATCCGCTCCCCCCAGATCGTCCGAGCATGCCTGACTCAATCAAAAATCTCGTTACTAGACTAGAGGTAGCTCCCTTTCATGAAATTGTCTAGAGAGATGGCGCAATCCCCCTGCCAGCCCCGGCGTGAACATGCGCCGCCCCATTCCCAGCTCCCCTCGCATCCGGGATGCTTCTGCAGATTTCTCCCCAGATCGGCTTGATAGTTTCCATACTTTTATGCAAACCTGCTGGAAGGCAAAGATGCGTGCAATCCGTTGCCGCATGGGAAGACACGCTTTTTTGCCAACTTCTAATGGTAACCATCTATTTTTTTTCTTAGATCTGCCGATTCTACTATATCCGTCACGCGAAGGATGTCTGTCGCCTTCCGCATATGTTTTTCAGGAGGAGCCATGTTTAAGCGCGTCACTGTCCGGGCACTCATACTCATACAACTCTGTACCATCTTTCTGTCCACGGCAGGAGGGCTTGCCTGGCTGTGGTCAGGGGCAAACGACGGCATCATCGCTGCCCCCCCCTTCGCCATGACGGCCGGCATTATCGTCGGCATTCAGATTCTGATCGTTTCTCCGCTCTCCCTCATTCTGCTGCGCAAGGTTACCGCCCCCATGCGGGAAATTCAGGAGAAGGTGGAACGCATCCTCGACGGCGACTACACCGTCTGTTTCGCCTGTGACGGCAACGACGAGATTGCCGAGACCCGCCTTGCGCTGGAATCACTCATCTCCCGCCTCAAGCACAACCTCGGTTTTGCCCAAGGCGTTCTCAAGGGCATAGACACTCCCTTCGTGGTCGTGGACACCAACGAAGTCCTCACCTACACCAACCAGGGACTCATCAAGATCCTGCAGCACGACGGTGCCCCGGAAGAATACTACGGCCAGAACGTGGCCCATTTCTTTTACGGCGACGCCTCCCGCCGCACGGTCCTGCGCGACAGCCTTGAAAATCACACCATCACCAAGCGCGAAGTGGAGTTCACCGGCCGCAAGGGCGGCAAGCGCAATCTGGTCATTCACGCCTCGCCCCTGTTCGACCTGAACGGCGAACTCATGGGCGCGCTGTGCATCTATCAGGACCTCACGGAACTGCGTGCCAGCGAGGCAGAAATCGTGGCCAAGAACGAAGCCATCTCCCGGGCGGCCCATGAATCCGAAGAGGTCTCCATGGATGTGGCCCGTCTTGCGCAGGATGTTGCGCAGCAGGTGCAGCAGACCAGCAGCGAGGTGGATCGCCAGACGGAACGCGCCATTGATACGGCGACGGCCATGGAGCAGATGAACGCCGCCGTGTACGAAGTGGCCCGCAACGCATCCTCCGCCGCCGAGCAGGCCACCGAAGCCCGTAACAAGGCACAGGAAGGCTCGCAGGTGGTGGAAGAAGCCATGGCCGCCATTGCGGAAGTGGCCCGCCAGTCCGAAGCCCTGCGGACCAGCATGGGCGAACTGGGCCAACGTGCCGAAGGCATCGGCCAGGTCATGAACGTGATCACGGACATTGCGGACCAGACCAACCTCCTTGCCCTTAACGCCGCCATTGAAGCTGCCCGTGCCGGGGAAGCCGGTCGCGGGTTCGCCGTGGTCGCCGACGAGGTGCGCAAGCTGGCCGAAAAGACCATGACCGCCACCAAGGAAGTGGGCAGCGCCATCCACGCCATCCAGGATGGCGCCCGGTCCAATGCGGCCAGCGTGGACTCCGCCGTCACGGCCGTGGAACGCTCGCGCACCCTTTCCGCAGCGTCGGGTGACGCCCTCAAGGACATCGTGGCTCTGGTCAACGACACCACCGATCAGGTGCAGGCCATCGCCACCGCTGCAGAGGAACAATCGGCAACCAGCGAACACATCAACCAGGCCGTGGACGAGGTGAAGGAAATCTCCCAGCAGGCATCGATGGAACTGCGCACCGCCACCGAAGGCATCCACGAACTGGCCCAGCTCTCCTCCCGGCTCCGGGAGATCATCGAGCAAATAGACAGCTAAATTGTCTCCACAAGACGTACGGCAAGGGCACATCCCACAGGGTGTGCCCTTGTTTTTTCACGGCTTCCCCACGCCGTCTCCCTGTGCTATGCTTGTCCTTCCGGCGGGATAGCCCCGCCCCATCCCGTACACACGCAGCCAGGAAACGACGCATGCTATCCTACCGCAAGGAACTCTGGTTCGACATTCCCACCCGCCGCGCCTTCATCAACATCACGCCGGACGTGGAGCAATGCCTGGCCGAAAGCGGCATCCGCGAAGGCCTGTGCCTGGTGAACGCCATGCACATCACGGCCTCGGTCTTCATCAACGACGACGAATCCGGGCTGCACCATGACTACGAGGTCTGGCTGGAGACCCTTGCCCCTCATGAACCCGTGGCCCAGTATCGCCACAACGGATACGAGGATAACGCCGACGCTCACCTCAAGCGCCAGATCATGGGGCGGGAGGTTGTTGTGGCCGTTACCGAGGGGAAGCTGGATTTCGGCACCTGGGAGCAGATTTTCTACGGGGAATTCGACGGACGCCGCAGAAAGCGCGTGCTCGTCAAGATCATCGGAGAATGAGGGCATGACAGACGAAACACAGAAGATTGACCCCGTGGCCGCCCTTTCCAAGGCCGAGGCCACGGTCATAAACCACGTGCAGCTCATCCTCGCAGAAAAACGGACATCGCTGGCCATGCTGCGCACGGGCATCGCCGTCATGGCCCTGCCCCTGACCGTACTGGGTTTGCTGATCTCCACATCCCGCTTTTACAGCGCTGCGGACATGTGGTTCCTGCTGACCATCGTCATGCTTCTGTGCGCGGGACTCTCCGTGCTGGGTGGCTTTCTCATCACCCGTGCGGTCTACCGCATCCGCGTGTATGACCACATGGTCCGCGAGATCAAGCGCCAGTCCCCCACGGTGGCCCCGTATCTGGACTGACCCGCAGGTACGGCCCGAAAATACTTGGATAACTGCCTAGCATATCGTACGGTTACACAATGGAACAAAGGCCACGCAGCACCACTGCTCCAGGACGTTCCGGAGCGCCCTACCCCATTCGAGACATCTCCCTGTACATGCTTGTCGTGGGTCTGCTCACATGGTCGGCAGTTTCCGGGGCCGAACAGCTGGGCTATGACTGGCAATGGAACCGCGTCCCCCGCTACCTGTTCACCCTGCGTAACGGCGGCCTGTACCCGGGCCCGCTGATACAGGGGCTGTGGGTCACGCTGCAGATTACCGCATGGGCCATGGCCCTTTCCCTGTGCGTGGGACTGCTGGCCATGATGCTCAAGCGATCCCGGTCCGTGGTTGGCCGTCTGGTGGCCACCGGATACATAGAGAGCATCAGAAACACCCCGCTGCTCATTCAGCTGTATATCCTCTATTTCGTCTTTGCCCCGGTGCTGGGCATCGGCGCCTTTGCATCGGCGGTACTGGCGCTGGCGCTCTTCGAGGGAGCCTACATGGCGGAGATCTTCCGGGCAGGCATGGCAGGTGTCCCCAAAGGACAATGGGAAGCCGCCTCCAGCCTCGGCATGAGTACGATGGCAACCTACCGCAAGGTCATCCTGCCGCAGGCAATCCGCATCGTGCTCCCCCCCCTGACCAGCCAGGCCATCTCCCTGGTCAAGGATTCCGCCCTTGTAGCCACCATATCCATCTTCGACATGACCATGCAGGGGCAGACCATCATTGCCGAAACCTTCCTGACATTCGAAATATGGTTCACCATTGCGGCCATCTATTTGCTTATCAATCTGAGCCTCTCCATGGTGGTCCGCACCATGGAAAAACGACTCAGAATTGCCTGATCCTATCGAACGGCACAACAAAAGGAGTAGCCGATGCAATCACGTTTCACCATGTTCGTCGCGGCGTTGCTGCTGGCCGGCATCCTCTGCGCCGGCACGGCGCATGCCAAGGATGTCACTCATGCACTGCGCGATGCCAGCGTCATTGCCAAGGTACTGGAACGCGGAACCCTGCGCGTGGGCTTTTCCACGTTCATGCCCTGGGCCATGACTGACAAGAAGGGAAACTTCATCGGATTCGAAGTGGATGTCATGACCCAACTGGCGGCCGACCTCGGTGTGAAGATCGAGTTCGTCCCCACAAGCTGGTCTGGCATCATTCCCGCCCTGCTCTCGGATAAATTTGACGTGATCATCGGCGGCATGAGCGTCACCACGGAGCGCAACCTCAAGGTCAACTTCTCCATTCCCTACGACACCACGGGCATGGCCCTTGTCGCAAGCCGGAAGATGGCCGCCGGCTTCACCTCGCTGGAAGACTTCAACAAGGAGGGCGTGATCATCGTCGCCCGCTTCGGTTCCACACCAGCCACGGCCGCCCCGAAGTTTTTCCCCAAGGCCACGCTGCGCCTTTTCGACAAGGAAACCCAATGCATCCAGGAACTGCTTTCCGGCCGGGTCCATGCCTTTGTGGCCAGCGCCCCGCTGCCCGCCCACAAGGCGGTGGAATACGCCGACAAGCTCTTCCTGCCCGTGGAGGGAACCTTTACGGCAGAACCCGTGGCCTTTGCCGTCCGTAAGGGAGACCCTGACACCCTCAATGTGCTGAACAACTGGATCCGCCAGAAACAGGCACAGGGCTGGCTCGCGGAGCGCAAGCACTACTGGTTTGAAACTCTCGATTGGGAACCCGAACTCAAGTAACTGCACCGGGCGTGGCGGGTTCTCACGTCCCGTCACGCCCATCACGAGCCCCCATGACACATACCCGCCCCTGCCGAAAGTACAGGCTCTGCCTGCTGGATATCCTGCTCCTGCTCCTGCTGGTCGCAGGGCTTTCCCTATTCCTGTGGCATGTGGTCACACGCTTCGGCTACCGGTGGGACTGGGCCGCCATTCCGCAATTCCTGTTCCGGCATGACCCGGAGGAGGGATGGGTGCCCAACGTGCTTGTGCGGGGGCTTTTCACCACCATACGCCTGAGCATATGGACCACCATTCTGGCCCTTGGCATCGGGGTGGTTGCGGGGCTTGCCAGCACCGGACGCAGTCTGCTGTTCCGCATGCTGGCGCGGACCTATGTGGAACTTGTCCGCAACCTGCCGCCGCTGGTACTGATCTTCATCTTCTATTTCTTCATTTACAGTCTGCTGGCCCCGATCATCGGACTGGATGACGCCATACGCACCATGCCGGACGGACTGGCCAGCGTGGCCGCCGTCCTTCTCGATGACCGTTCCCGGCTTCCGGGATTCATCTCCGGCGTACTCACCCTTGCCATATACGAAGGGGCCTACATTGCGGAAATCGTGCGCGGAGGCATAGAAAGCGTGGACCGCGAGCAGTGGGAAGCAGCCGCTTCGCTGGGGTTGCCCAGAAGCGCGCAGCTGCGCCTTGTCATCCTTCCGCAGGCACTGAAGATCATCATCCCCCCGCTGGCCGGGCAGTTCATCTCCACCATCAAGGATTCCGCCATTGTCTCCGTCATCTCCATTCAGGAGCTGACCTTTCAGGGGCTGGAACTCATGGCGGCGACCTACCTGACCTTCGAGGTCTGGATCACCATCACACTCATGTATCTGATTCTGACGCTGGGATGCGCCATGCTGGCCCGCCGGCTGGAACGCCGGCTGCGCTGGAGGGTCTAGCTACAGGTATCGCTCGAGGGCCGCAAGGCGGTCCTGGATCTGTGGCTTGTTTCCGCCATGACGGTAGACCCTGAGCAGGTCGTTCACGCTGTCAAAGGCTTCAAGCAGCACGGTGACGAGTTCGCCATCCGGTGCAACCTCGCCGTTGCGGATGCGCTGCAGGATGTTCTCGGCCTTGTGCGCCAGCTCCTGAATGTCGTGCATTTTCAGAAGCCCCGCACCGGCCTTGATGGAATGGGCTGAACGGAAGATGGCATGTACCCGCTCTCCATCCACACGCCCTTGGGAACGCTCCAGTTCCAGCAGACCGCCCTCAATATCGGCAAGGCGCTCCATTGTTTCCTCTTCAAAAACCTGGAGCACCTCTTCATCGTCATCATAGGCCATACTCATTCTCTCTTATCCAAAAGGTCCAACGCCCGTTGCGCCATCATGTCGAGATCCGGCTTGGATATCTGGTCATCCGCCCCCACCGAGTCCCCCTTGTGCCGAAGCTCGTTGGTGATGAGCGAAGAATAGAGAATGACAGGCAAACTGCCCAGCAGAGGGTCTTCCTTCACGTTCTTGGTGAGGGTAAACCCATCCATGAGGGGCATCTCAATATCCGAGATGACGATGTCCACAAAGTCGTTAAGAGGACGGCCTTCCTGCTGCGACCGGTCACGATATTCCCGCAGCTGGTTGAGGGCTTCCTGGCCGTTGTTCACGAGCAGGGGCTCAAAATTGGCGGATTCAAGATTCTTGCGCAGCATCATGCGTATGGTGGCCGAGTCATCCGCCACCAACGCACGGTAGGTACGCGAGGCCGAAGCCCCCTGATGCAGCACCTTCTCAAAGGAATCGGGATCAAGGTCAGCCAGCACGTTCTCCAGGTCCACCAGCTGCACGAAATGGTCGCCGAGATCAACCATGCCCACGATGCAGTTGGTGCCGACCT
>QKEJ01000155.1 GCA_003252375.1 Halodesulfovibrio sp. | reverse complement strand
GGCGGCCTGGAATGTCCCTCCGTAGCCACACTCCCCTCCTTGCGCCAGACGGAGCAGCACATGGAGAACCACGGCATAGAGGGCAAGCTGAAATGGCAGAAGGAGCGGTTCAAGGACCAGCCCCCGGACAAGGGAATCGCCTCGGAGAGGGGCGACGAAAAGGCTGACAAGCAGATCGGCGGAAAGAACATCCGCAAGATGCGGCGCCGCAAAATGTGCCAGAAGCTGCTGCACCGCGGGCACCAACGCCGCAACGGCAAGGGCAAACAGGGCAGCCCGCCGGTCCCAGCAGCCCGCATACGGCGTGCCGAATGCGAGCGAGGGCCTGAACAGGACATGCAGCAGGAGGCCCGCAAAGCCACCGGCTCGGGAAATATCAATATCTGGCCGCATCAGCAGCGATGAACCGACATCCGGTTCCCGCAAGGCAGGCCCCCGGGCAGGCTCCTCATCAGCCATGCATGATCCATGCGAGCAGCACAGGCCCCACAGCCATTAACAACACAAGCCCCACCGCCACGGCCAGCAACATAGCCAGCAACACGCGCACCATGCTGGTGCCGTGCGCATGCTTCATGCCCACCAGCAGAATGTACAGGCCCCACAACCCCACCATGATATGGCCGATGAACGGCACAAGGTAGAGGACATCAGCGGCGGTGGCGAACCCGCAGACCATGACGGTGGTCCCGAAACGGCCCTTGCCCACCCCCACGATCCTGAGGCATCCGTGGAGCACGGCCGCAGTGAACAGCAGCACCAGCGGAGACAGCACCCCGAAGGTGACGATCATGGTGACCGCAGTGGACCAGCCGGGAAATACCCCCCCGGCCGCAAGAAGGGCTGTCGCGGAAAGCGTATCCCCCAGATAGGTTGTAATGGCCCATGCCCAGATGTTGTTCAGGGTCAGACCGAACACGGCACTTATGGCGTAGAACAAAAGCACGCCCGAAGCCTTCCAGTCCGTACCTATGCGACCGAAGAAGGAAGCCGGGGTCAGCATGACCCCGTGCACGGTCAGCATGAACGCCGACAGCAGCCCCAGCGACTTCCGGGCCTGCCACGGGGTCTGTCCCGTCCCGGCCGGAACGGGAGACGGGGCGAACTCGTCACCATAAATGGCGGCATGAAAATCACCGGCCGCGCCCTGAAGTTCCTCCGGCACATCGACCGGAATCGGCCCGGCTGCGTCATCCTCCAGCGAAAACGCCTGCTCGTGATCCCGGAAACGAAACCGATTCCGGCACTGGGGACAGGTGGCGTAGACCAGCTCCGGGGGAACCTGAGCATCGTCCAATTCCTTGGCATACTGGCACTGAGGGCAAACAATCTTCACGAAAACTCCTTTCACCGGATTCATGTATTGCAGCACGGCCTTTGCCGCCGGCAGCTCGTCAACGTAACACGTCTGGCGGAAGCACCAGACAGTCTGCGATGCCGCATCGCTGCTCAAGCAGGGCAAGCAAGGCGCAATCGACCGCGGGATATTCCTCGTTCAACCTGTGCATGGACTGCCGCCCGGCGGCCGCATCAAACACGCGCAGCTTGTCGGCAAGAGCATCGGCATCCTTCCATACATGACTGTAATGGTCCATATGCATCCCCATGGCAAGCGCCAAGGGGCCAGCCAGCCCGACAGCCTGCTCATGCACCCTGTTGACAAAGCGGAGCCCCGCACCAAGGCGCAGCAGACGGACCTGCGTATCGGGCCACAGGCCGAATCCGGCGCGGCAGGCCTGTTCCGTCCCCATGCGGGTCCAGCGGGGAAAGCCCACGGCCCCGAGGGAGGAATGCATCAATGAGGGCAGGGAGGACCATGCCTGCGGAGCAAAACGCTCATCCCCGTCAGCAGCCACTCCGTGGCGCACTGTTCCAGCACGCAGTTGCGCTGAGCCCCAAAATCCCCGTCCAGCGGGCGGGCATGATGCCGCACCCGCGCCGGGCACCCCCTGCTCAGCCGGTCGGCCGCAGCAGGTACCCCGGGGGCATCCCACACCACCAGAACCTCATGCACCCATGAGGGCACGGAGGCAAAAAAATCGTCCAGCCTCGGCTCTTCCGCATGGGTGATCACCCCCACGGTCAGCGCCGCAGCCTTTGCAGCAGCGGTCGAGACATCAGAATCCGTGTCGGCCGCACCGCCACGAAGGACGGCTCCGGAAAACACGCGCTGCCAGCGCCGGAAGGCCTCCCGTTCCGCCTCCTTCAGTGCCGGGTGCAGCATCATGCCAGCGTCGGAAGACACCACGCCCGCCTGGACCAGAAGCACAAGCAGCGCCCACGGGGAGGTATCCGCAACCAGCCTGTGCCGCCCGGCTTCCCGCCACCAGCCCAGTCGCCCTTCCCGCATGGCCGCGCGAACCCGCTCCGGCTGCAGTTCCAGCACGGTCATGATCACGGAAGCGGGCAACGCCTCGGCAAGGGCATCCGGCAGCCTGCCGTCGCCCACTCCCAGCAGCAGAAAATGTTCCCGACCGCCCCGCTCCGCTGCCCTGAGGGCCTGCCGCAGCCAGGCATCTTCCTTGTCCGGCGCCGACACGAGAGGGGAAAGCCCGGCCCCGTTTCCCAGCGCATACGGCAGGAGCGCCGCCGTGTAGCGGTGCAGCTGATCCCGCATCAACCGTGCGCTCATGACTGCCTCCCGCAACGCGCCAGCAGATCCGTGTAAATCCCCTCTACCTGCTGCGTCACTGTCTGGACACGGAACAGGCGCACGGCCTTTTCCCGTCCGGCCTGTCCCATACGCCGCGCCTCATCCGGGTGCGCCAGCAGATAGAGCACCGCCTGCGCGTACTCCTCCGCCGTGGTGGCCACCAGCCCGGTCGCTCCGTGCTCCACCAGCTCAAGCTGGGCATTGTCGCGCAGTCCCTCGGCCGGGTGGGTCACCACCGGCAGACCGCAGGCCATGGCTTCGGCGATGACCATGCCGAAGCTTTCACCGGTATCATTGGCATGCGCCAGCAGGGAAACGGTGTCGAAGAAGGCGGCGAGTTCCGCATCGGAAAGCACGGGAGGCACATCCTCCACCTGCGCGGTCAGTCCGTGTTCACGTACAAACTTACGGGCGTCCTCGGTCATGCCGATGACCCGGTAACGGAAGCCGGGTAGTTCGTGCACCACAGGGGGCAGAAATTCCAGTGCCAGGGCGGACCACTTGCCGGGGTCGGGCCGCGAAACGCGACCGCACACGGGACGGGCGTACTCCCGCTGATCAGGCGACAGAGCGTGTGCGGCGAAAAAATCGGTATCCACGGGATTGTAGACCACATGGTACCGCGGTGCATCGGTCCGTATGCCATGAACCTGCGCGTACCGGTCCGCACAGAAACGGGACACGAACAGGGTGGCATCCATGGCCTGTGCGCCGGGCGAGGCGTCATGCCTGCCGAACACATTGGTTTCCACCACGGCCACGGCCCTGCCCGCCTGCAGCGCCCCCTGCTTGTACAGCCGGATGGCACGCATGCGCTCCGGCTCCGCCCAGCCTGCCCTGTGCATGTGGATGACATCCGGGGCAAACCGTCCGAGCACCCCGCCAAGGTCTCCCCCCACAAAGGTCTGCACCCCGGCCTCGCGCAACAGGCGGGCCCGGGGACCGTCTGCGGGCGAATGCACGGCAACGGCATGGCGTGCGGGATCAGTATGGATGGCGAGCAGCTGCATCACCTTTTCCGTCCCTCCGACGCCGAGGCCCTGCACCAGATGCAGCACTTTGATTTTATTGGCCGACATGGGGCCAACTCTATCTGCAACCGCCAAGAAAGAAAAGGAGCCAACCTCCATTTCCCGCCTCTTTGACGGACCGCAGGCCATGCAACCTTCTGCCCCCAAGGGAGCAGCAGGCCCCGGTGCCCATGCAGCGTGGCTTCCTCCGCATTGGTCGGCTGCTCAGTGCCGATTTTCCGGGGAAAAGCCTTTGCCCTGCACAGCGGAGTCTGATACAGGGGAACACCCGTTGCCAATGGCCGCAAGTGACTTGCCAAGCACGTTAGAGGCGTTATATTGCCAACGGACAACATTGCACCACGCTATTACGGAGGGGGATGCCCCGGCACCGCCCTGAAGACCGTTCCTGCCACCGGAACGAGGAGCGGGGCCCGGACCCATCCAGCATGTATAAGGAGTTATGATGATTGGTATTTCCAAACTCTACTGTGGCCAGGTAGAACCCTCTGACGCACTGCGTTACGGTCGCCATTCCGGAAAGCTTCCTTCCCACCTTCTGCAGTTCTCGGCCGACAAGAAGCCGGTTGTGGTCTGGAACATGACCCAACGCTGCAACCTGAAGTGTGTCCACTGTTACGCCCACGCCATCGAACCCGACGGCAAGGACGCCATCAGCACCGAAAAGGGCAAGGAAATCATTCGCGATCTGGCCCAGTACGGCGCCCCCGTCATGCTCTTCTCCGGCGGCGAACCGCTGGTGCGCCAGGACCTGGTGGAGCTGGCAAAGTACGCCACCGACCAGGGCATGCGCGCGGTCATCTCCACCAACGGGACGCTCATCACCAAGCAGAAGGCCAAGGAACTGAAGGAAGTGGGCCTCTCCTACGTCGGGATTTCCCTGGACGGCATGGAAGAGGTGCACAACAAGTTCCGCGGCGTGCCCAACGCCTTCAAGAAGGCGCTGGAAGGCATTGAGAACTGCAAGGCTGAAGGCCTGAAGGTCGGCCTGCGTTTCACCATCAACAAGCGCAACGCTCCGGAAGTTCCCAAGATCTTCGATCTGGTGAAGGAACTGGAAGTGCCGCGCATCTGTTTCTACCACCTCGTCTATTCCGGACGCGGTTCCGAACTGATCAAGGAAGACCTGGATCATCAGGAAACCCGCGCCATGCTCGACCTGATCATGGACCGCACCCGCGCCCTGCATGACGCCGGACATCCCAAGGAAGTGCTCACCGTGGACAACCACGCTGACGGTCCCTACGTCTGGATGCGCATGCTGAAGGAAGATCCCAAGCGCGCCGAGGAAGTGTTCGAACTGCTGCAGTTCAACGAGGGCAACAGCTCCGGCCGCGGCATCGGCTGCATCAGCTGGGACGGTTCCGTTCATCCCGACCAGTTCTGGCGCGACAAGGTGTTCGGCAACGTGCTGGAACGCCCCTTCTCCGAGATCTGGGACGACCCGAACATCGAACTGCTTGCCAAGATGAAGGACAAGAAGCAGTACGTGGGCGGCCGCTGCGCCACCTGCCGCTTCCTGAACATCTGCGGCGGCAACTTCCGCGCCCGCGCCGAAGCCTACTACGGCGACGAATGGGCGCAGGATCCCGCCTGCTACCTGACCGACGACGAAATCCGTCCCGAATAGGTTGCCAGACGACATGTGACTACGCCTCCGGCGGGTAGAGGAATCCGCTTCCCTGCCCGCCGGAGTTGTCTGATTCCCTTTCCGCGGCAGTGCCAGCGCTGCCGTAACGCCCCCGCTCCGGCGGGAGCACCAGCCCAAGGAGTATGCAGTGGCAGAGTTCTTCCGTGGACGGCGCCTGCGCCGCTCAGCAGCTCTTCGCGAAATGGTCCGTGAAAACGAGGTTCGGGCACAGGACCTGATCATGCCCTACTTCGTGGTGGATACCGAGGATGCCTCCTTCCGCAAGCCCATCGGCTCCATGCCCGGCCAGTACCAGCTCTCCCTCCAGGAATTTGAAAAGCAGGTGGATGCGGCCGTGGGCAACGGCCTGCGGTCCGTCCTGCTGTTCGGCATTCCCAAGGCCAAGGACGCCGTGGGCTCCGAAGGCTATGCCGACGACGGCATCGTGCAGCGCGCAGTGCGCCTGTGCAAACAGCGCTGGCCCGAACTGGTGGTCATCACCGACGTCTGCCTGTGCGAATACACGGACCACGGCCACTGCGGCATCCTGCGCACGGAAGGGGACACCGTGACCGTGGAGAACGACGCCACTCTCGAACTGCTGGCGCGAACCGCCCTCTCCCATGTCAGGGCCGGTGCCGACATCGTGGCCCCCTCCGACATGATGGACGGGCGCATTCAGGCTCTCCGCGAGGCCCTGGACGCAGAAGGATTCCGTGACACGCCCATCATGTCCTACGCGGTCAAGTACGCCTCGGCCTTCTACGGCCCGTTCCGGGAAGCGGCCGAGTCCGCCCCCAAGTCCGGCGACCGCAAGACCTACCAGATGGACCCCGCCAACAGCCGCGAGGCGCTGCGCGAAGCCACTGCCGACGTGCTGGAGGAAGCGGATTTCCTGATGGTCAAGCCCGCCGGCCCCTATCTGGACATCATCCGCATGGTCCGCGACCAGTTCGACCTGCCCGTGGCCGCCTACCAGGTGAGCGGCGAATACTCCATGATCATGGCCGCCGCCCAGAACGACTGGATCAACGGCGATGCCGTGGCCATGGAATCGCTGCTCGGCATCAAGCGTGCCGGCGCGGATCTCATCATCACCTATTTTGCAGAAGACCTCCTCGCACGGGGGCTGGTACAGTAATATGCACGACCAGAATTCTTCCGGTTGCGGCTGCGGACACAACGCACGGCACGAGCACGAATGCTGCGGCAAGCACGTTGGTCCCAGCGGCGTATGCGAAGGGCACCACAAGCGTCCCGGCGCCACCGCCGCCACCCAGTTTGTTGGACACGCGGAAGCCCAGTTCGGAAATCACCCCGGCGGGAAGCCTGCCGGTCATCCCGGAGGACATCCCGGGGGGCACCCCCATGGCGGCGGTCATCCCGGCGGTGCTGGCCATCCCGGCGGCCTCTCCGGCATGAAGGCCCGCACGCTGGACGACGGAACCCCCGCCTGCAAGCTCATTGCATGGGAAGTTACCCGCTCCTGCAACCTCGCCTGCAAGCATTGCCGGGCCGAGGCGCACGAGGAGCCCTATCCGGGCGAGCTGTCCACCGAGGAAGCCAAGGCGCTTATCGATACCTTCCCCGATGTGGGCAACCCCATCATCATCTTCACCGGCGGCGACCCCATGATGCGTGCGGACGTATACGAGCTCATCGCCTACGCCACGGCCAAGGGCCTGCGCTGCGTCATGTCCCCCAACGGCACTCTCATCACGCCGGAAACCGCGCAGAAGATGAAGGCCGCAGGGGTGCAGCGCTGCTCCATCTCCATTGACGGGCCCGGTGCGGAATTCCACGACGACTTCCGGGGCGTGCCCGGCGCCTTCGACGCCTCCATGCGCGGCATCCAGTACCTGAAGGATGCGGGCATCGAGTTCCAGATCAACACCACGGTCACACGCCAGAACCTGCCCTACTTCAAGGACATCTTCACACTGTGTGAGGAGATCGGCGCAGTGGCGTGGCACATCTTCCTGCTGGTCCCCACCGGCCGGGCAGCCCAGATGGGCGCCGAGGTCATCACGGCGGAGGAATACGAAGAGGTGCTCAACTGGTTCTACGACTTCCGCAAGACCACGAACATGCACCTCAAGGCCACCTGCGCACCGCACTACTACCGCATCATGCGCCAACGCGCCAAAGAAGAGGGCATTCCCGTCACGCCGGAAAATTTCGGCATGGACGCCTTTACCCGGGGCTGCCTCGGCGGCACGGGATTCTGCTTCATCTCCCATGTGGGGCAGGTCCAGCCCTGCGGCTATCTGGAGCTTGATTGCGGCAATATCCGCACCACGCCGTTCCCGGAAATCTGGCGCACATCCAAGCAGTTCCTCCAGTTCCGAAACAAGGACGAGTACGAAGGCAAGTGCGGCGTATGCGAATACCACAATGTGTGCGGCGGATGCCGGGCACGCGGGTATTCCATGAAGGGATCGCACATGGCCGAGGAACCGCTGTGCAGCTACACGCCGCGCAAGTGCGGCTAGACACCGTTTCCTTCAATCCCTAGAACCTGCACCGCCCGGAATGCCCGCATTCCCGGCGATGAGACAACGAGGTAGAGCATGACCCAGCAGACGGACTCTGCGCTTGATACCCTGGACCGCAAGATTCTCACCATCATCCAGTCCGGATTCCCCGTGGAACCCCGCCCGTATCAGGTCATCGGCGATGCCGTGGGACTGTCGGAAGAAGAGGCTCTGGAGCGGGTGCGCGCCATGAAACAGCGCAAACTCATCCGGCGCATGGGAGCCAACTTCAACTCCAAGGGCCTCGGCTGGCGCTCCACGCTGTGTGCCGCCAAGGTGCCCGAAGAGAAGATGGACGAATTCATCAATGAGGTGAACAGCCATCCCGGTGTTACCCACAACTACCTGCGCGATCACATGTTCAACATCTGGTTCACCTACATCGGACCCAACTGGGACAATGTATGCCAGACCCTGGACGCCATCACCGCCATGACCGGCATTGAGATTCTCAACCTTCCGGCCAAGCGGCTCTACAAGATCAAGGTGGACTTCAACCTCGACGACTAACCGACACGATACACGCAACAACAAAAGGGACGCCCAGGCGTCCCTTTTTCGTGCCATGCCTATAATTGCATCCGTTGCCAATTCATATACAATTGAGCCTGCTTGGCACTCCCGACCTTTGTTGTACACATTTCACCCAAGTACCTGCATGGCGAACCATACAATACCCCTGTCCGGCCCGACCTGCCTTCTTCGCCTGTCCGACCAGTTCGGACTGCCGGTATGGCTCGGGCTCTTCAAACGGCTCGCCCTCCCCAGCCTGTTCGGCATCCTCCTTCCGGGCGCTGCCCTTGCCGCAGGCGACCAATCCAGCCTTGCCCGGGACATGGTCCCGGCCGTATTCATCTTCGGCATTCTCGCCTGTGCGGGCATCATCTTCATGATGCGCCTGACCAGACACCTCCGCTCCGAGATGGAGCACATGCAGGAACAATTGCGCAAGAAGACCATCGCCTTCAACGAGCTGGACACGGCCCGAAAGATCTACAAGGGCTTCTACGATCTCGCCATGGTCGGCATCTTTCGCACCACGACGGACGGAAGCAGGTTTCTGGCCATCAACCAGACCGGAGCCGAACTCTTCGGCTATGCGTCGCCCGCGGAAATGCTCACCCTCGCCACCCCCCGCCAGTTGTACATTACGGAGGGAACCCGGGAAGTCCTGCTGCAACAGCTGTTGCAAAAGCGAATACTGTTCAACCAGTCGGGTACGTTCCGCCGCCGGGACGGCAGCACATTCCACACCCTTTACTCCGTCAAGCACACGACGGAAGGCTACATAGAGGGGACCTTCCAGGATGTCACCCCCCTCCGCCTTGCGCAGATGGAACTGTCGCAAAGCCGTGACTACCTGCAGAAGGTCATTGACGCCATCCCGCTGCCCATTTTCGTACGAGACGCGCAGGACAAGTTCACCATTGTGAACGACGAATATGCCCAGTCCGTCGGTCTTTCAAAGAAGGAACTTCTCGGCAACCACCCCAGGAAATTCTTTCCGGAAACCACCATCAAAAAGCTGGAGGCGCTGGAAGAGCCTCTCAGGTCGGCAGGCGGCAGGGCATCGCAACGATACGAAATGCTGTGGACGCACGGAGAATTTCCCCAGTACCACATCGTCTACAATGAAAGCATGCAGGACAGTGAAGGCCAGCACGCCGGGTTCGTGACCGCCGTGGTGGACATCACGGCGCGCAAGGCCATGGAAGAAGCCTTGCGTGAAGCCGAGGAACGCTACCGCGCCATATACATGAATGCGGTTGATGGCATCTTTTCCTCCACCAAGGACGGGACGTTCCTGGAGGCCAACCCGGCCATGGCCCGCATATACGGATACGCATCTCCGGACGAGATGCTCCGCGCCGTGGAAAATCTGGCGACAGAGCACTGGGTGCAGCCGGAACAGCGCAATGAGATGGTGGCCCTGCTGGAAAAGGAAAAATTCCTTTCCGGCTACGAGATTCAGATTCACAGAAGGGACGGGGAACAGATCTGGGTGGCGCTCAGTATCCGTCTGGTGCAGAACGACGGTTCGGAGCCCTACCTTGAAGGCATTGCCACGGACATAACGGAACACAAGCTCACGTCCATCGAACTGGCGCTCAAGGCGTCAACAGACCCGCTTACCGGGCTGGCAAACCGCCACACCATGGAGCACTCATTCGAACACATGATCGCCCAGGCATCACGTTCAGGCGAGCGCCTCGGCGTCCTGTTCATCGACCTCGACGGCTTCAAGCCCATAAACGACACCTACGGGCACGAGGCCGGGGACAACCTGCTCAAATCCGTCTCGGAACGGCTGCGCAAACGGGTGCGTGATGCCGACCTTGCGGCCCGCATCGGAGGCGACGAGTTCGTCATTATTCTGTGGGACGTGCAGGACATCAAGATGGTCTACACCATCGGTTGTGCCCTGCTGGAGGAACTGAACTCCCCGTACGAATGGAAGGAGCATACCCTGCAGGTGGGGGCCAGCATCGGGGGGTGTCTCTTCCCGGACCACGGCACCACCGTGACCGAGCTGCTCCGCTGTGCCGACAAGGCCATGTACACCATCAAGCAGTCGGGAAAGAACGCGTTGCGCGTGGCCGGAGCGACCAAGAGCGCCTGCTCCTTCAACGATTAGAACCTGACATCCTCGAGCTTTCTGAAGGCCAGGACCTGCCGGGTAACTCCCATGACCTCGAACACCTGCCGGAAGTTATCCGAAAGCCCCGACATGGCAATCCTGCAGCCCTCGGCACGGGCCCGGCGGATGCAGTCCACCAGCACGGTTATGGCCGCGCCGTTCACCGAGGTGTTCTCCGCAAAATCAAGCACCAGATTCCTGCGTGACCGGCACGCATGACGGAAGGCGTCGCGGATGGCCGACTCCGACGGCGTGGAAAGGGAACCGCGCACGGCGATGACGGCATCGTCCTCGCGCAGGTAGATATTGAGGGCGGAGGTTTTTTCCTGCACCAGCTGCATGCGCTCTTCAGCACGGGCCAGAGCGCCCTGCAGGGCATCCCGTCTGACAGGCTTGTTGATGAAGTCGGTGGCGTCCAGATTCAGCGCCTTGATGGCAAGATCCATATCGCCATGCCCGGTGATGACAATGACTTCCGTCGCCTGATTTTCCTCCTTGACCTTGCGCAACACCTCAATGCCGTCCATGCCCGGCATCTTGATGTCGGTGAGCACCAGAGGAGGATGCTCCTGCCGCAGCACCTCGAGCCCCTGCTCGCCCGATTCGGCCGTCAGCACCTCATGCCCCATGGCATTGAGGATAAGCACGAACATCTTCAGGGTCGGCAGCTCGTCATCTATGACCAAAATTCGCATCGGATAATCCTTTCCCGTCGAGAGATCCTACACGCAGGGGAACCGGAGGGTGAACGTCGTCCCCTTGCCTTCCCTGCTCCGTATCTGAATATCCCCCTTGTAGTCACGCACAATTCCATAGGAAATGGCGAGACCGAGGCCCATCCCCTCCCCGGCAACCTTAGTGGTGAAGAAGGGTTCGAACACCTTGTCGATCACGTGTTTCGGTATTCCCGCGCCGTTGTCCGTGACGGAGAGGCACACGCCCTCCCTGTCCACGTAGGTCCGGATGTCGATACGCCCCCTGGACGAATCATCACGCCCCTTGCGGCTTTCAATGATGGCATCCCGGGCATTGGTCACCAGATTGAAGAGCACCTGCTGCAGGCGGTTGTCCTGTGCGACTATTACCGGAAGCTTGTCTTCCAGATCAACCCTGATATCCACCTGATGCAGCAGGAACTGTCTGCTGATGAGCGAGGTCACCGCCTGCACGGTATCATTGAGATTCACATCCTCATCAAAGAGGTCCGCCTTGCGTCCGAAGGAACGCAGGGTGTTGATGATACCCGAGGCCCGGTCCACCTGTGCGCTGATTTCGGTGACCACCTGCTGGAAGTGCTGCGGCTGGATATACAGCCCCTGCTCCAATGACATGGCCAGAAAATCGCTGCCCATGCGGATGGCGTTGAGGGGCTGGTTCAGTTCGTGCGCAACCCCCGCCGACATTTCGCCAAGGGACTTCATCTTGGACGCCTGAATCAGCTGGGCATCCTTCTCCACGATCTCGGTCACGTCGGTTGCCGCCACAATGATGGCAGGGCGTCCCCGGTAGCTGATGGGACAGGCGTTCACGTTCACAAACATGGGCACCCCGTTCTTGCGGTGATGCACCACGCGCGGGGTGCGCACACACCCGGTCTCGTCGCCGCCTTCCTCGAACAGCAGCATGCATTCACTGGTCTGCACGGGCCCGAGGGTGGTAAAATCCATGCCCACCAATTCGGCACGGGTAAACCCGTAGACCTCCTCCGCCCGTGGGTTGGCATCAAGTACCTTCTGCGTGGTGCAGTCCACAACAAAAATGGGGTCCGGCCCGCTGTTGAAGAGGGAACGGTAGGTATTCTCGGATTCGCTGAGCCGTCTGCGGTACAGACGTATGGACCAGACCATGTTGCGGAACGAGTCCGTCAGTTGCGCGACCTCATCCCCTTCCTCACGCTTGCGGTAGAAGATGCACTTGGCGCACCGGCGCAGTTCCTTTTCCTCCGGCGGTTTGCTGCCGGGTCGTCGCTGGTCATCGAAATGCCAGCACGGCATATCCGAATCGGAAAAGGCCGGACAATCGGCAATGTTCCAGTCGTCATCCGGCAGGTCAAGAATGCCCGCACTATCAAAGCTGCCCCTGGACAGATCGTCGGAAATGCGGGTCAGCCGGACCACGGGATCGGTAATATACGCCGCCAGCCGGTGGGAGACGATGAAGGTAATGATGATGACGGCGGAAATGAACCCGAGGAAGGTCACCCGCAGCTTGCCCACGAGGCTGTCGATATGCTCCTTGGACAGCCCCACATGCACCGTGCCGATGCGGTACAACCCCTCTCTCACCGGAACAGCAATATCATAGGCCTCCCGTCGCAGCACCTCCACAAGACGCACGCTCTTCTGTACGTCTTCGGAAAGAGGGTTGACTCCCTGCAGCCCTTCGGGGAAAGGCCGGGTGAAGGTATGACACAGGACCCTGCCCTCCTCATTCTCCACATAGATGTAGTCCACGAGATGCTTACGCTCCCGCAGCTGCTTCTCGTCGAAGATGAGACTGAGCAGTTCCGGAATGTTGTCCTCAAGCAGAAAGGACGCTCCACGGGCTGCCACACTCTGCGCCACCGCCGTTCCCCGCAGCTCCAGCTCCTGGGTCAGCCCGGAAACCAGAATCCAGCGGGCCAGCAGGGCGATGACGCAGCTGATGATCAGGATCACCGCAAGAATATACGTGAAGAACTTGTTCTTCAGGTCAAGGGTGGCCAGCGACTTGAGCATCATGGTTCCGCCCTGTCCTTCGCACTGTCGGAATGCACGAGCGATCTGAAATCATCCACCAGTTCAAAGCTCCCGTTGCGCAGCACGGAAAAAAACACGGATTCCATGCCCTGATGGTCCTGGTCGCTGAAGGAGATGGCCGTATCTCCGCCAAGCTTGTAATCGTGCATGGATTCAATGGCCGCAATGAACCCCTTCCGAGAAGGATGCTTGCCGGCCCGGTACAGCGCCTCCACAAGAACACGGGCATTGATGTACCCCTCCAGCCCCACGGCGTTGGGGATATCATCGGGATAATACTCAGAGAGATGCTGCACGTATTCCGTTGCCACTCCCATGATCCGTGGGGCTTCGGGCGCAGTCGGCGGAGGCACGACCAGCGACAGGACAACGGGGCTGCTGAGGTCCTTCGGCAATCTGCGGGCCAGTTCCTCGCCCCCGACAAAGGAAAGATTGTAAAATATGGCCTTCAGTCCGGCCGCATCGGCGCGGCGGATGAATTCCGAACAGGGTTCGTAGGTCCCCACCATGACCACGGCCTCGGGCCTCGCCTCGAGGATACGCTTGAGCCCCTCGGTCACGTCGTTGGTTCCCCGAACGTACGAACCGCGGGCCACCGGAGCAAGCCCCAGCTCACGAAGCGCCAGCTCCGCCCCTGTCAGCCCGTCAAACCCGAAGGCGTCATACTGGTAGAATACGGCGATACGCCTGATGCCCAGCTCCTGCACAAGATGGCGCACGGCAGCGCCTGTTTCCTGGTAGTAGGAGGCGCGCACGTTGATGGCGTAGCGGTTGAAGGGAATGCGCAGGCCATTGGCACCGGTGAACATGCCGAGCAGAGGCACCCGGGCCTCCTCGATAAGCGGAAGAATGCGCATGGTGGTGGGGGTGCCCACGTACCCGAACAGGGCAAAGATATCCCCGTTGATCAGCAGCTGCTGGGTATTGGCGAGACAGCGGGGAGGGTCATATCCGTCATCCCGTGCATCCAGGACGATGCGTCTGCCATGCACCCCGCCGTGGTCGTTGACAAAACGGATGTAGCTCATGGCGCCGCGCAGGGTTTGCGTGCCCAGATAGCTGGCGTGGCCGGTCAGCGGCAGGGACGAGCCAAGCCGAATGGCCGTATCCGAGACCCCGGATGTGCCCAGGTCCTCTTCCACAGCCGCCTCTCCCCCCTTGCACGCGCACAGCAGCACAAGGATGAGAGCACACAATACCCCTCTTGCATTCCACCACCGAATTTTCACGCCTGTATCCCTCCGCCTGACAATCCTTCCTACATGCACGCAGCCGTTATCGCAAGCAATCCGGCAATATGAACAGTGTGACACCATTGCCATACTCGATAGTTCGGTCTACCATCGCCCAAACCTGCGAGGTCTCATGCACGCGTCCCTGTCCGTCTACCTTCTTGTCGCAACCCTGTGGCTGCTTCCCTGCTGCGGCTTTTGCAGCCCGCAGGATACGCTGCCCCCATGCAGCCAGACGGCTGCCGAGCCTTTCCCGGACCTGCGCCTCCCTCCCCCCGCAACGGCCACAGGCTCCGGACTTCCCGCAGGAGCAATGGCTCTGTCGGGGTTTTCGGAAGAAATCATCATCATTAACATGTACAGCTGGTTCTGCGCCCCTTGCCAGGCCGAAGGGCCGGACCTGAAGTATCTTGCCGGACAGATCGGCCCCGACGGTACAGACGGCAAGATACGGATCATCGGCATTGCGGCGGGCGATGACCCCACCCTGACCGCCCGGTTTGCACGCAGACACGGACTGGAATATGCCCTTTATCCCGATCCGGACCTCGCATTGCACAAGGCGGCGGGGTCTCCGGCCGTGCCGAGCTTTTTCGTGGTGCGCAACACGCCAACGGGGCCTGTTCTCCTGTTCAGGCACACCGGGGCCATCCTCGGACAAAGCGGTGCATTTCTCTCCAGAGTACGAGAATGTGCGGGCATCCCCCCCTTGCCTACGATTCCGTGAACCGATAAGGATTGTTAATGATTCACACTTCTGCCAGCAGTTCTCCCATCCTGAATGAAATGCGCACGGAATCCGATGCGCGGGAATACGTGCTGTCCCACTGCTGGCCTTCACACACGCGCTTCTGCCCGCGCTGCGGCGAACTGAAGCACTACGAGCTTTCCGGCAACCGCTACCGTTGTGCCGAATGCAAGTACACGTTTCAGGACTTCAGCGGACGCTGGATCAACAACGGCAGTCTCTCTCCGCTTACCTGGCTGCGCATCCTCGACCTGTTCATTCGTGAATGTACCGTCCACGAACTGGCCAGCGAGCTGGATCTCTCCTACAACGCCGCCTACAAGGCCGTCACCACCATCCGCTTCGCCATCATGGCCCATGCCGTGGATGCGGAGCAGATGTTCGGCCCGGAAACCGGGCTTGGCAGCTATCTCAAGGGCAAGAAACTCACGGGAGACATCGCCGACAACCAGCGCCGCCTCATCCCGGTCTTCGGCATCATGGAGCGCAACGGCTGGGTCTTCATCGACATTGTCTCGGGCATAGCCGCCGAAACGGTGTTCCACTTCAACCACAGCTTCCACCTGGCCATGCACCGGGCCGGAAACATCATCTACACCAACCGGTACCGCCACTACGACGCCCTCGTCTTCTGCGGAGACGAATCCCTTCCCTACGAATACATCCGCAAGGTTGAATCCCCCGCACAGGCGGAGGCCAGCTCCTTCTGGACCTTTGCCGCCCAGCGCCTCAAGCGCTTCAAGGGGATTACTCCCCAGCGCTTCCCCCTGTATCTCAAGGAACTGGAATTCCGCTTCAACAACGCCGACGGGAATCAGTTCGAGATGCTCTGCAACTATCTCTGCGACCTCGTTCCCGACTTCTAGCAGCCCCTCCTTCATTCCCCGGATTCCTTTCCAGCGGAACGCACAGCACGCGTCTGTGGTGTGACACGCAGCAATTCCACATTCTGCTTCCCGAATCCTTCTATTTTGCCTATAATAGTACGCAATACCCTCTTCTCCATACCAGCAGGGGGAAGGCCCTGTCGTCCATACAACACTCGATCTGTACCTGTAACCAAGGAACATATCATGGTTTCTTCAGAACTGTCTCCGGTTTCTCCGGAGAATCAACTTCCCTTTACCGGCCTGGGACATGACCTGAGCGCCGTGGAGCACTGCGCGCGGCGCATGTGGCTCCACCCCTGCGGACTCGTCGAACGGGTCGCAACACTGGCGTATGCCGAACCGTGCCTGTGGCATGGGTACACTCTGCAGGTGGCCCTCGGACGCGAGACCAGAGGCAGATAACAGCAACCATTAGGAGGCAGAATGTCCGTTACACGCAGAAGCTTTCTCAAATTCTCCGCCGGCGCCCTCTCGGCTGCAGCGTTCGGAGGATTAGGAACCAGCCTTGCCCCCGTCGAGGGGCATGCACAACTTCTCAAGCTGCACTGGGCCAAGCGCACCACATCCGTATGCTGCTACTGCGCAGTCGGGTGCGGCCTCATCGTCTCCACCGCCAAGGATGGCCAGGGAAGAGCCATCAACGTGGAAGGAGATCCCGACCACCCCATCAACGGCGGAGCGCTCTGCTCCAAGGGGGCCTCCATATGGCAGGTCGTCGAAAATGACCGCCGCCTGGACGGCCCGCTCTACCGCGCCCCCTACTCCGATGAATGGCAGTCCGTCTCCTGGGACTGGACAGTCACCGAAATCGCCAAGCGCATC
>QKEJ01000132.1 GCA_003252375.1 Halodesulfovibrio sp. | reverse complement strand
ACCCCAGAGGATTTCAGGAATGACGCCACCGTTCCGCAGGCAACTGGGTACGCCCCCCTTCCCGCAACATGGCGGGGACATGCGGTGAATGGCAAACGGCTGGGCAGTACCGGACAGGCAACCTATCGGCTGCGTCTGGTAATGGAACAGGCAGCGGATCGCCTGACACTGCGTATTTTTGACATCCATGAAGCCTACAAGCTTTGGGCTGACGGCGTGCTTATCGCCCAAAGTGGCACCCCTGGCCACTCGGTGAACACAGAAAAGCCTGCCCGGTCGCTTATTCTGGCAGAACTGCCCCTGCACGGACATCCTGTAGAGCTGGTACTGCAGGTCTCCAATTACCACTTCCGCAGAGGAGGCGTTACCGAATCTATTCAGGCAGCCCTTCCGGGCACGCTTGAGACAGTACAAGCCAGAGACTGGGCCGTATCCCTATTCTTTGCCGGATGCATGTTTGCAATGGGGGTATACCACCTCATCCTCTATCTCTGGCGCAAAGGCGACAAGGCCCCTCTCTACTTCGGTCTCTATTGCCTCCTTGTGGTAGGGTACAGCACAACCTCAAATTCCTCAGGCTGGGTCGCCTCCCTGCTGTTTCCGGACTGGGACCGGGTAGTCATGGAACAATTCTCCCTGGCTTGCTTCGTATGCTGGTCCTCACTTCTCTATCGTTTTCTGAAAACCATTTACCCGGACGAATTCCACTCCTTCATGGTCTATTTTCTGGATGCGCGAATTGTCATCTTCATCATTTTACTCATATTCGCTCCCGGGCTCCCTCTATACTGGTTCATCGCCATCTGTCTGTTGCAGTTGTTTCTCTATGCAGGATACTATCTGCACCGTGTGGCACTCTGCGTCCGACGCCAGCGAACAGGAGCAGGCATCCTCCTTGCTGGATTAAGTATTCAGTTTTTGGCGGGAATAAACGATCCCCTTGTCCACATGGGACTCATCAAGTCCGTCTACCTTGTCGAACCCGCAGTGTTCTTCTTCATCTTCGCCCAATCGCTAGTCCTGTCCAAACGCTTTTCTGAGGCATTCGGCTCGGTGGAACGACTTTCCACGGAACTGGAGAACAAGAACGCGTCCCTTCAACAAGAGATGGATGAACGCAACAGACTGGAAAAAAAAGTTGTCAGCATCAGCGAGGAAGAACGCCGCCAACTCAGCCACGAACTGCACGACAGCCTTTGCCAGCAGCTTACCGGAGCCCGCCTGCGCGCATCAGCCCTTTCCCACAAGCACGCAGACAACATGGACGGGCCGGAACTGGCCGACCTGGCCGACATACTCAAGACCTCGACACAGGAGGCATACAGAATTGCTCGCGGCCTCTACCCAGTAGAACCGGGTGAAGCCGGTCCATCGCTGAAAAATCTGGGGATCAGTATCACCAAGGCAACGGGCATCGGGGTTACTGTCACAAGAAACTGCCACTGCAAACAGTGCTCAAGCGATAACATAATTCCCTTATATCGAATTGCACAGGAGGCCCTGTCCAACGCAGCGAAACACTCCCGTGCACAAACCATCCAGGTGGAACTGAACTGCTGCGGCAGCGGCCTGACCACGTTAACGGTTCAGGATGACGGCATAGGATTTGACGGAACGGCCAGCGAAGACGGGGGACTTGGCACAAGCATCATGCAGCACCGGGCAAAAGTTATTGGTGCACAACTCAAAATCGAACGCATACCGCGGGGAGGCACACGGGTTGTTTGTACGGCTCCCTGTGGCCTTCACCACCAAAATCTGGACAGACTCAATGAAACATAACGCCCAAGGCCTCAATATTCTTCTTATAGACGATCACCCCGCAGTACGGAAAGGGTTGGGAATTCTGCTGGGCACCCGCAGCCACAGGGTGGGAGGAGAAGCTGGCAGGCAGGTTGACGCACTTGCCATTCTGGAAAGCCAGTTTTTTGATATTGCGCTGCTCGATCTGACACTCAAAGACGGAAACGGACTAGACCTGCTGCCTGAACTAGAATCCCGCAACATCCCTGCGCTGGTGTACAGCATGCATGAGGAACCTGAAATCATAGAACAGGCGTTTCGCTCCGGCGCGCTTGGCTATGTTTCCAAGCAGGAGGACACGGACATCCTCTTTGCCGCAATAGACAAGGTTGCCTTGGGAAAACGCTACGTCAGTCCCTGTGCTGCGCAATGCCTCGCCGAAGCCAGCACAGCAGAGCAGAGACTGGAGCAAACGCTGAGTGACCGGGAAATGCAGGTGTTCGCCCTTATGGGCAAAGGATTCGGCAACACGGAAATCGCCGCCAGGCTAGACCTGAGCCCCCGCACTATTGAAACGTATTGCACAAGAATGGTTAGCAAGTTTGATCTTAGCTGTCGCAGTGAGCTCCGCAAACTTGCCATCTTGAACTCCTGACACAGCCCGGCCTCTTGCTGGGCTTCTGCAATCACGGTGGCAACCCGCGCGCCCTGGTACAATGCAGCACATGGCGCCCGTCTGCCCAGCCGCCTTTTCAGAATGAAAAGACACCTCACACCATCCTCACAAGCAAAATGCCTCGCATGCGCCCCACATCATCATAGAAAGTACGGCTTGTATGCCTTTTGACGGACAGACGCAGAGGCTGCTTTGGGATAGAGCCCTATTCAAACGGCAAGTACCTATCTGCACCATCAATTTTGCAACATACCGGAACTCACATGAAAGCAGTCACATCATTGCTCGCAATCGCCATAGTCGTCATTTTCTCCGTTGCCACCGCGCAAGCCAACAGCCTGTGCAGCGGGCAGGAAGGCAACTGGCTCGTCGCCCCCGCCAAAGATCCCAACTTCGGAAACTACTTCCTGGGCGGCCTCTGTGATAACAACGCCTGCTATCACGTTACCGTATCCAATGATCCCGAGGGGAACGAAATGGAAGGACTCGCCTTCACCTGCGATGAAATCGGTAACGGGACGAACAGAATCCTCTGGGTTTTCGTTGATGTGCACACGGGGGAAAAGCAGGAAGTACAGGCGACCCTCACGGAACTCAATGCGATGCTCCGACAGGCTCTTAGCGAATAGTTCCTTTCAGCCATCGGCGAGGCGCGACTGCACTTAGTCGCGCCACTCGCTGGATGCCAGCGTAAGCCCGGACCCTAGGAATGTATGGTGAACGAGTGGCGGACTTCAGACAGCGCAACGCCTAACGGAGAATAACGTGAGATTCCTGTTGGTACCAATCCTGCTCATATCCCAGGTTCTGTTCGGGTGTGCAGCCACACCGCAGCCACACGTTGCAGCAGCGCTGGAGTATTCGCAATCGGGCAAAGCCTCGTATTACGCGGACAGGTATCAGAACAAACCCACCGCCAGCGGCGCCCTGTATGATAAGAACGCCATGACGGCCGCACACAGGAAACTCCCCTTTGGCACCATGGTCAAAGTCACAAACACTTCAAACGGAAAAAGCGTCCTCGTAAAGATAACCGACCGCGGGCCGTACTCAAAGGGGCTCATCATAGACCTTTCGCGCGCCGCCTTCAGCACCATCGGCAATACGGAAGCCGGCATTCTCGAGGTAACCATAGAAGTCGTACAATAGCCCTCCCGTCTGCCATCCAGCACAACCTTTCTCCCCGCGTCCTTTCCATGAACAATCAGACATTACACACGCGTCACGGCCAGAAAGCAATTGCCATGCGCGCAGTCCTCACATGGTCGCTCCTCTGCCTGCTGTTTTGCACCGGAGGGTGCGCAACAACGTCGCCCCCGCTCCCCGACCCCACCCGCGCAGCACCTCCTGCTTATGGCAGGAGAGCCTCCGAGGTGGTCCAGACGCCCTCGGGTTCCGCCATTGTCCGCACCGCACGAGCCCTTATTGGCACACCCTACCAGTGGGGCGGCACGACCCCGGACACCGGCTTTGATTGTTCGGGGTTTGTCCGATATGTGTATGCTCGGCATGGAATTGACCTGCCCCGTTCCTCGTCTCAACTGCTCTCAACAGGCCAGACCGTAAAAAATGCCCTCCATCCCGGCGACATAGTGATCTACAGAATAAGCAAGAAACAAAAAGGGCTACACGTAGGAATCGCTACCGGACAGGGCACCTTTGT
>QKEJ01000055.1 GCA_003252375.1 Halodesulfovibrio sp. | reverse complement strand
CGAGATGCTCCTGCAGCACGTCCGGGATGCGGGTACCGCCGCCGGTGCCATGCAGACCATGGAACACGTCATCCTCTGGGCCCTCAAGCACGACATGCTGGAGCGGGCCTGATGGCAGTGCCGGGTCCGGAATCCGTCCTGCCACAGGTGCACCTGCATTCCCTGCTGGCATGGCACGGCGGCGCTGCCCGCATTGCAACACTGCTGCGCAATGGCGTGGAGCGGGCAGGCGGGCATGTTTTTTCCACCTGCGAGGTGCAGGATGGCCCCGAGCCATGGACCCATCGGTCCATTATGGCGACGGACGTGGCCCGGGCCGTTGCGGAGCCGTGCGTGGTGCATGTGCACGGAACGAAGGACTGGACAGGCTGTCTTGCTGCTCTGATGGAGCGCGGTGTGCAGCCCGTGATCACTCTGCACGACTGTTCCCTGCTGACCGGGGGATGTCCCTACCCTCTGGACTGTCCGGGGCTTGTGGAGGGGTGTCTCAGTCCCTGTCCCCGGGGCTTTGTTGACGCCCTGTCCCGGCAGCATGCCCAGCGGACGGCACTGCGGGCTGCCGGCGCCCGGCTTGTGGCGCCTTCGGGCTGGCTGCGTGCCCTTGCCCGGCAGGCCCTGCCTGATGTTTCCTGTTCCGTGATTCCCAACGGCGTGGAGATGCCCGATGCGTCTCTGACACGGAGCCGGGCCAGAGCCCGTCTCGGCGTCGCTCCCGAAGCCCGGGTGGTGTTGTTCATGGCCCATGGCGGGGAAGAGGCGCACTACAAGTCCGGCAACCGTTGGCTGGAGACATGGGAGGCCATGCGGCCTGCGGTGCCCAATGGTCTGTGTTTCATGGTGGGCGGGGACCGGCACGAGCAGGCTGGCGACGTGGTTCGCTGGCCGTATGTGGACCGGGAGAACGCGCAGCTGTTCATGGCGGCAGCGGATTGCTTCGCCTATCCCACGCTGGCGGACAACCATCCGCTGGTCGTTCTTGAAGCCATGTCTCTGGGATGCCCGGTCGTGTCCTTCCGTGTGGGTGGGCTGGCGGAACAGATTGTCGACGGCTCGGATGGCCTGCTGGTCACTCCGGGGGATTGGTCCGGATTTTCCGCAGCCTGTGCGGGCCTGCTGGAGTCTCCTGCCCGGCGTCGTTCCCTTGCCGGTGCGGCGCGGGAGCGGTTCGCCCGGCATTTCACCGAGCAGCGCATGGTGCAGGACCATCTGCGTCTCTACACCCGGTTAGCCGGGCAGGACTGACCATCTGCCGGAGGGTGTTTCGCCCGTTTAACCGCGTACCGTATCTATGGGGTCGGCATCGGCCTCGTCCGACCATTCCGCTTCCTCGGCCATGGCGCCCGCTGTCTGCCATTCGCGCACACCATGCTCATGGCGTTCTTCCGCATTCTCTTCCATGACAGCTGTTTCCAGAAAGTCTGGGCTGTCTGCCTGTTCCTCAAGAATGGCGCGTACCACCGCAATGACCTGGTGGGCGGTTGCCTTGTGGTAGAGCATGGCGATGTGGCTGACCAGCGGGGTTCGTTCCTCGTGCCAGGCCTCGTTGCGGATATGCAGTCCCTCCTGCGGCAGCACCATGTTGTCCAGTGCGGAGGAGAGGCTGTAGCAGGGAATGGGGGGCGTGATGTCCCGTTCCTCGATGGCGCGGATGAGCGGGCCGCGGAAGATGATGCTCCGGCACAGTCCTCCGGCACCCAGACCAGCCAGCTTGCTGCCCTGATGGGGGGTGCCCAGGGTGACCACGCCGGCAATGCGCTCCGCATTGTGGGCCGTGGAGAGCCATGCGCGGATGACGAGGCCGCCCAGGCTGTGTCCGATGAGAATGGGCTTGACCCCGGGAGCGGCCTTTTCCAGAGCCTGCACCCGTTGCTCCAGGCGAGCCTGCAGGTGCTCGAAGCGTCTGCCGAAACTCAGGTAGGAAAAGGCATGCGTGTGGGTGAACCCTGCCAGCCGGAACCAGTGGTGGTAGAGCAGCCAGGCCGAGGCATTGTGGTAGAGACCGTGCAGGAAGAGGATTGGGGGATCCTCCTGCGAAGCCGTGCGGATGGCCCGGGGAATGCGGTGCCAGTTGAGAAGGCCGAGCGGGTAAGAGCCGAAGACCGCCACAAGGCTCATGAAGCTGTAGGCAAGGCCGCGGAGGATGCTGGCGGCGCGGGTGGATACGCCGGGGTGGGGGCCGTAGGGACGGCTGCCTTCTTCATACCAGTAGAGCAGGTAGGTGATGAACGAGATGCAGAGCATGAAACCGAAGAACAATTCGATGAGCAACCAGAGCATGGCACCGTTCCGGTAAAAGGGTTATCGGACTTGTCCTGTGCATATAATGAAGCGTGGGGCAGGGCAAGCCCGGGACCGGAAAAGAGGGCGTGGTCGCGCAAGTGTCTGCGCATTGTCACCGTTACGGGGAAAAGGGAGGGGCAAGGCTCAGGTTATCTTGCTGATCACCTTGCCCGTGGTGGTTTCCACGGTCTGCTTGATATTCACTGTCTGGGGAAGCGCAGGAGAGGCAAGGCCAACGGCGTTGAGATTGGTGTAGACCCTGCTCAGGATGCGCTGGTTCTGGCTTGTGTACGAGTGCGACACCTGGGCCAGAGAGACGACGGCGTTCCACATCTGTGTTCTGTCAAAGCTCATGATAGCCCCCCTTGACTGCATGGCTCAGCGTTGGCGGTCTCCCGTACGTTCCCTGTTCGGTGCCGTCTGCAGCGTCCGCTTCCGGGCGCGCCTGTTCGGGCGTCACTCCTTGACTCGCCCATGGTAACTTATTACGGTACTGCTCACAAGGAGAGGGTCACTTCTCTTCGCATTTTCCATGGAGATTTCTTCGTCGATGTTCAATACTATTCAGAGTTCAATGCACGCGGTACGCCTGTGCGTCCGTGTGCTCTGCATGCTTGCCATGCTTTGCGTGGGGTCGGTTCCGGCCCTGCATGCTGCCGATGATCCAGGCATGCCTCCCGCTGTGGAGACGTCCCTTGGCCAGTTGATTGCCGCCGTGCGCGACAAGGGAGTGACCGTGGATGCGGCCGAGCTCGCCTCCATGCTTGATTACGTCATTACCCCGGCCGAGACGGCGGACCAGAAGGTCATGCCGAAGAAGCGTGCACAGGGGTACGGCATTTTCATGCGGGAGCAGATCAATGTGCCCATGGAGCGGCTGGTCCGCTACTGCTACGATCCCGAAGTCCCGCCGTCGGTCCTCTTTCCCAACTCCATTCGCCGGGGGCACTGGCTTGCCGGTAGCGACCTGCTGACCACGGGGGTGAAGCTCTGGGACAAGCTGGGAGAGATGGATGCCCCTCTGCAATTGCGGGGCGTTGAGTACGAGGAAATCACCCCTGACGAGTTCAGCGGTTCCTACTACGGCTACAATCTCGACCGGTTGCTCATCATGCTGCCCTACAAGGGGCATCGCATGTTCATCTCCGTCTCCCGGCAGCAGGACAAGTCGTCCGTGGGCAAGAAGGGAGCCATCGTGGGACAGGACACCAACTGGGACTATGTGTACACCACCGAGGACGGCGCCACTGCGCGCGGCATCAGCTGGATGGACACCTACATGTATGATTCCTCCACCGTAACGGTCTTTTATGACAATGGCCCCGGCAGCACGGCAACCCAGTATGCCGTGTTCAAGTGGCTGAAGGCCGGCTGGGCGAATCTCAATGTGGTCAAGCGCAGCCACATCCTCTCCGGCACCCGGCGCTTTCTGGACGGATTCCGTCGCATCATCGAGGACGTCAATCTGCCGTCCGCAGAAGCCATTGTCCGGCAGATGCGTACGTATGAAGCCTCCTCCGCAACGGAGCTGGTGGCTTCCATGCAGCCGTTCTGCCGCAGTCTTGAAGCCAAATCCGCGGAGGATGACATCCTCTCCCGCAGCGAATTCAAGGAAATTATCGAGAACGCCGGATACGCGGCCCATCTGACAAAGGACGAGCTGGTTCATGATCTGATGAAGCAGTTCATCAAGGACAGGCTGGGCATCCACTCGCTGGTGAGCCTCAAGGCCTCCTGAACCCGCGCGAATCTGCACGTAAAAACGCCGGAACAGTCAGCTGCTCCGGCGTTTCTTGTTGTCTGGGGCAGGGGCTGCTAGTGCAGGAAGT
>QKEJ01000144.1 GCA_003252375.1 Halodesulfovibrio sp. | reverse complement strand
GCCATGGCCTACGCCGTTGCCAAGGAGCTTGTCTCTCTGGCGCCGGCCCTGCTGGATGGTGTGCCCGATGCGCGCGGCCGGGACGGCATCGACGCGATCATCATCACCGGAGGCATGGCCAAGAGCGCCCGGCTGACCACGATGCTGCAGCGTCGGCTGGAGTTTCTGGCCCGCATCGTGATCCTGCCTGAGGTGGAGGAGATGCATGCCCTGGCGGCCGGGTGTCTGCGCGCGCTCCGTGGGGAGGAGGTTCCCCGGCAGTATACGGGGACGGCAGACGACCTGGCATAGCGCGACGAGGCGTGAGTCCCCGGAGAATTTGCATTTTTGCCCGGCTCAGGGCAAGATGGCAGATAGCAGGCATGATTCGGGCGACTGTTCCGCGTGGTCGGGCGCCGGTCTGCGCCGCCCTGACGATTTAACCGTAATGAGGCACGAATGGCATCATCCAAGGATCTGATTCTGGAAAATTCCAAGCAGCTTTTTGCTGAGAACGGCTTTAAGGGAACCACGATCGCCCAGATTGCCAAGACCTCCAAGGTGACCGACGCGGCAATCTACCGGCACTACAAGTCGAAACAGCAGATTTTCGACGGTATCGTCGAGACCTTTCTGGCTGACTATCGGGTGCTGCTTGATCAGATCAAGGAGCGCCAGAAGTCCGGATACTGCCTCATAGAGAACCTCATTCTCGACCTCTGCGGCTTCATTGACGGACGTCCTCTCGAATTCAAGGTCATCCTGAACGCCTACACCACCATTACCAGCGCCCGCGAAGCCATGGAGCTTTTCTACGGCTATCTTACGGAAACCGTGGCGGCCTGCCTCACCCGCGGCATCAAGGATGGGACGGTGCGTGAGGATATCGCCGTTCAGGAAACGGCCGGGGTCATCGCCACCCTGCTGGTGGGGGTGAACCGCCGTCGTCTGTTCGGCCCCGGTTCTCCCAATATGGGCACCATGGCGCAGGACACGGTGACCTTCTGTCAGCGATCCATCAAGAGCTTCTAGTGCGCCGCCTGTGGGGCGGGCAACAGAAAACGGGGCGTACCGCCATGGCGGTACGCCCCGTCTGTTTTGCATGGAGGGGGAAGCGGCTATTCCTGTTGCATGTTGCGGATGATGCTGCGCAGTTCCTGTGCCAGACGGGCCAGGTCGGCCACGGCGTCGGATGACTGGCTCATGTTGGCGGCCGTCTGGGCGGCAATGACGCTGATTTCGCCTGCGGCGCGGTTTATCTCCTCGCTTGTGGCGGATTGCTCTTCCGCCGCAGCGGCGATGTCGCGCACATTGTCCCCGGTCTGCTCGATGACGGTTACGATTTCTCCGAGTGCATCCCCGGCTTCACCGGCAAGATCCGTGGTTGTCTGCACGGATTCGGACGCGGCGTTCATTTCTTCGATGTTTTTCTGCGTCCCCTGCTGGATGGCGGTAACGGCGGCATCCACCTCACGGGTGGCGGTCATGGTCTTTTCGGCCAGCTTGCGCACCTCGTCGGCCACCACGGCGAAGCCGCGTCCGGCATCCCCGGCCCGGGCCGCTTCGATGGCTGCGTTCAGGGCCAGCAGGTTGGTCTGGTCGGCAATGTCCGAGATGACGCCCATGATCTTGCCGATACCCTCGGCCTGAACGCCCAGATTGCCGAGCAGGGACTTCAGGTTGTCCGAGCGCTCGCGGACTTCGTCGATGGAAGCGACAACCCGTTCCACAACGGTGCTGCCATGCTTTGCCGTCTGCACTGCGGTGGCTGCGTTTTCCGACGCGGTGGAGGCGGCATGCGCCACCTCGCGGGTGGCGGAATTCATCTGCTCTATGGCCGTGGTGGTCTGGTCGGTGCGTTCGCGTTGGACCTCGGACCCCTTGGTCGATTCCTCGATCTGGGCGGCCAGTTCTTCAGCTGCCGAGGATACCTGCTCCGAGATGGCGTCGGCGTCGGCGGCCGCCTTTTCGATGATGCTGTTCTTGCGGCGCATGGCTTCCTGCTGGGTCCGCAGTTCCGTCAGGTCCACGATGAGCTGGATGCAGCCGATGAGCATGTTATCCAGGTCGTAGAGCGGGGTGACCACGGTGCGTGCGATGCGGCTGTTGCCCTTGATGGTCTGCATCTCGCCTTCGCGGTCGATGGTGGACTCTTCGCGAATGGCCCGGGTGGAGTCGGTTTCCTGCCGGGATCCGTGGAGGAGTTCGCCGGCGTCCATGCCTACGTACTGGTCGGGTGCGCCGTCCCGGTCCACATGGGTGAGCAGGGCCTGATTGACGAAGGAAATCTTGTTTTCCCTGTCCGTGGTGAAGGCGGCAATGGGGATGGCCGTGAGAACGCCCTGCGCAAAGCCGAGGCGTTCCTTCAGCTCGCCCACCATGCTGCAGATATCATCCGACAGCTCGCCCAGCTCCCCGCTGAGGGAGCAGGATACCTCGCTGTTCAGGTTGCCGTGGGCGATATCGCGTGCGTACCCCTGCACTGCCTGAAGAGGACGGGTGATGGAGTTGGAAACAAGGAGGGCGGCTATGGCCACCACCAGCGCCATGCCGACAAGCATGGCGGCAACCGAAACAAACAGGCGGGATATGGGGGCGTTGACCTCATCCGTGTAGATGTCGGCCACGAGTGCCCATGTCATGTCGCCGATGCGAACGGGGCCGTAGGCTGCCAGCGTCTGAACGCCCGAAAAATCCGTATCTTCCATGGCGCCGGTCTTGCCGCCAATGGCCGCCTGCACGGCGGCAGTCTGAATGCCGTTTTCCTCCGCAGTCCCCTGGAATGAGGAGCTGACGCTGCGATTCTGGTTGTCGCGCCAGGAGTCGGAGCGCATCCGGCCGTCGGGGCCTACCAGATAGGTTTCCCCGGATTCCCCCATGCCTTCCCGCTCCAGCATGATGGCACTCAGGGCACCCAGGTTGACGCGGAGAACGGCAACCCCCAGCAGGGTTTCGCGATTGAGGACGGGGACGGCGATGAACTGGGCCGGGGTGCCCTTGTCGGGCGTATACGGAGCCATGTCGGAGATGGCGGACTGCTTGTTCTTTGCAACCCGCAGGAAAAGCGCGTGCAGGGACGGGGCTGCGGTGGCCATGTCGCTGCCAAGATCGCTTCCCTTGCGCACCGTGTAGCATGTTTGCCCGGCGCTGGTCAGGAAGAGCAGGTCTGCAAAGCCATTGCGCTGTGCATAGGAAACAATGGCGTCATTGTATCGCCGGATAACGGACTTGTAGGAGTTCGGGCTTTCGAATTCTCCGCCTCCAAGGCCACGGACCTTGCCGCCCTCACTGCCCCCTGCAGCCATGAAGGAGCTCGCGAACTTGCCGAACGCTTCCACGAAGTAGGGGTTTTCCGCAAAGACCTCCATCGAGCCGGTTTGCTGCTTGAAAAAGCGCTCCACCTGGGTGGTCTTGATTTTCTGGGTGGTCTCCAGTTGCGCGAAGCTTTTGGAGAGCAGGGCGTTGCTGGACAGGCGGGCGGTCCACAACCCGATGATCAGGGCAGGGATAACGCCGGCCAGCAGAAACAGGCATATGAGTTTGGGGCGCATGCGCATATTTGCAAAAATGTTCATTCAAGGCCTCGTGCAGCGGATTGGGGCGATTGATATTGACAATATTGGAATCTGCAGTCTGCTATTTTTTCGAGGAAAAATCCACAACAAAATGTCTGATCGCGCAAAATCGGCGGTGCGAACTGCGGTTGTTGAGCAATGACGGGTGTTCCCGCAGCCATCATGACAACCCCTCCTCCGGGAGGCTCTGTACCGTCCGATTCCGGCCCGTTCGCTTGGCATGATAGAGAAACTGATCGGCCTGCCGCAGGATTTCCTCTAGGGCACTGTTGCTGTTTTGCGCAATCCCGATGGAAACCGTGATCCCGAACGTATGCTGTCCGCAGGCAATCGTCGCAGACTCCACGGCGCGCCGGAATGCTTCTGCCCGTTCCCGGCAGTGGGCTGGGTCGGCCCCCGGGGGGAAGATGATGCAGAATTCCTCACCCCCGTACCGGGCGGCGAGACAGGGTGGGGGGAAGTGCTCCGTCAGCATGCGCCCCACCTGCCGAAGGGCTTCGTCGCCTCCCTCGTGTCCGTAGGTGTCATTGACCTTCTTGAAGAAGTCTATGTCCAGCATGGCGGCGCAGATAGGGATGTCGGGCGTTGCCTCCGCCAGCATGCGGGCTCCTGACTGGTAGAGCATGCGCCGGTTGCTGAGTCCGGTCAGGGCGTCCCTTTCGGAGAGTTCCCGGGTCAGGGAGATGAGGTCCAGCATGTTCAGGTTCATGTTGATGCGGCAGACCAGTTCCTCGAAGGTGGCGGTTTTGGCGATGAAGTCGTTGGCGCCTGAGCGGAGAAAGCGGCTGGCAAGATCGTCCTCCACCCCGGTGGATACGATGATCGACAGGCGGTCCGGCGGTGTGGTCTTGCGGATTTCCTCCGTGAGTTGATGGCCGTCCATCTCCGGCATGGTGTAGTCGGTAATGACAAGGCTGATATCGGTATTGTCATGAAGGATCTCCAGCGCCCTGCGCCCGTTCTCCGCCTGCAGGACCCGCATGCGCTGCCGGCTCAGCAGGTCGGCGAGGTTGTTCCGGTAGCTGGGAGAGTCATCAACCACAAGCACCGTGACGTGCTCGTTGCGCATAAGGCGCTCCAGGACGGAGACCAGATACCGGATGGTGCGCGGGCCGCTTTTAACCACATAGTCGCAGATGGGAGTGTGCAGCAGCCGCTTGCGCAGAGCGGGCGTGAACTCGGCAGTGACCACCACGCACGGCAGCCTGTGCGCCAGCACCATGTCCATGGCTTCCCCGTGCGGGGCGTCGGGCAGCGTGAGATCACACAGGACAATGGCGTAGGGTTCTGGGGCATTGCGGATGCATTGCTCCGCCTCGGCCCTGCTGGCGGCGATGTCTGCCGCAAGCCCCAGCTGCTCGCCAATGGTCTGCTGCAGCAGCCGCGCCATGGAGCGGCTGTCTTCGATGATGAGAATGTGTTGCATGGCAGGCTCTCCGTCTGTGGGGTTCTGCATCATGGTCCAGAATACGTCGGGGGACCGCACGCCTCCAGTATTATTCGGCGTTCTGGACACCTGTGGACCGAGAAGCTAAAGTGGCCCGTTTCCGACAATTCGAGATAACCTTCGCTTGAGGTATGTTTTGCAACAGACGCCTGTTTGGCAGCGCAACCCCGCCGTGGTTGCCGCCGCTTTGATATGTGTGACCACCCTTGTCCGCTTGTGGTTCGTGGCAAGCGCCCAGCTGGACCTTGTGCAGGACGAGGCCCAGTACTGGGACTGGACGAGGCGGCTGCAGCTTTCCTACTATTCCAAGGGTCCTCTCATCGCCTGGATCATCCACTTCTGGACAGGCATTTTCGGCAATACCGAGCTCGGAGTCCGCTTTGCCGCGGTCCTGCACTCGTGTCTTGCCCAGATTGTGCTTTACCTTGGCGTGGCGCGCCTGCTGCGCCGTCCCTCCGTGGCGCTCTGGACCCTCATCATCGCCAACACCACGCCGCTGTTCATGGTTTCCGGCATTCTCATGACCACGGACAACCCGCTGCTGCTCTGCTGGGCCGTGGCGCTGTTTTCGCTTTATGCCGCCGGGGAACGCGAGGACAGCGTGCTGCCGTATGTGCTGCTGGCCGTGAGCATGGCCGTGGGGATTCTGGCAAAGTACATGATGCTGGGCATGTTCGGCGTGGCCGTGCTGTACATGGCGGGCCTGTACCGGCAGCGCATGCTTTCGGCCAGGTTTGCCGTCCGTGGCTTGCTGGCCATGGTCGCGGGCACCATTATCGGTCTTGCCCCCATCGTCATCTGGAACATGCAGAATGACTGGGTGGGCTTCCGGCATGTGGGGGCGCTGGCCGGTGTTACCCCCTCCAAGCCGGTACCGCTGCTGCGGCTGGACCGTTTCCCCGAATATTTCGGGGCCCAGATCGGCCTGATCACCCCATGGTGGTTCGCCTTCATGCTGGCCGGTGCCTGGCAGGCCCTGCGCCTGGCCCTGAACGGGGCTTCCCAGGCCGGGGTGCGTGAAGACAGGGCGCACGTCCGGCAGTCGATCCTGCTGGCAGCCGGTTTCTGGATGCTCTGGGGCTTCTTCATTCTCTGGAGCTTCCATACCCGCATCTATCCGAACTGGTCGGCCATGAGCTACGTGTCGGGGATCATTCTTGCCGCCATCGCCGCGGACAGAGGCTCCCTGATGCTGCGGCGTGCGGCCGTGTCGGCGCGCACGCGTCGGGTATCCTTCAGGCGCCTGTGCATCTATCTGGGCACCGCCATCTTTCTGCTGGTGCACGCTCTGCCGTACATTCCCCTGCCGGAAAAGCTCAATCCTGCCGTGCGGCTGATGGGGTGGCACGATCTCGGACACCAGCTCGACAAGATGCGCAAGGCCATGCCCGACCCCGACAGGGTTTTCTTCTTTGCCAGCTCCTATGACATGACGGCGTCCCTGGCCTTTTATGCGCCGGGGCAGCCCATAACCTACTGTGCGGATTTCGGCCGGCGGATGAGCCAGTATGACATCTGGCCCGGCCCCGAGGACAAGAAGGGCTGGGACGCCCTGTACGTGGGCAAGGACCATCCCGCCATCCCGCCGGCTCTTGCGGCCATGTTTGAAGATTCTTCTTATATCGAGTATCAGAGCAGTCACGAGGGAAGGAAGGGACGGACATTTTTCATCGTCACCCTCAGGAATTTCAAGGGAATTTGGCCCAAACGGAGCGTTGGAGTATACTAGGATGCCGCGTCGCGACACGATGGAACAGCCAGACCCCCATGTCTGCGCCCGCTGTGCGCAGGTGAGCCCCACATGCTGTCATGTTGTCCCCGGCAGTGAGGAGTTCTGTTTCCCGCTGTCATCTTCCGAATGGCAGCGGATCGTGGATTTTTGCCACGAGGAAGGCGGGTTTGCCGAGGAGCGGAACACGCAACCGTTTCTGGATACCATGTGCCGCCTTTTTTCCCGGCAGGACAGACAGGTGCGGGATCGTTTTCCCCTGCACGGCACGCATATGCGGCTTGCCTCGGACAGCGAGGGGTATTGCGTCTTCCTCACCAGGAAGGGCTGTCGTCTGCCCCGCGAAGTGCGGCCCTGGTTCTGTCTGATATTTCCCTTCTGGGTCAGGGGGCAGATGCTGACCATGTTCACGGCTTCCGACTGTCTTGTTTGCAGGGAGACGAAAACGGTCAGGGAATCGCTGGCCCTCATCGGCACCACGGACAAGACCGTACGCACCCTGTTTGGCCAGCTGCAGCTGGCCTGGGGGCTCGATCCGGACGAGGATGACCCGCTGACCCGCTGAGCGGGCAGTGATGCTGCAGGTTGCCTTGTCGCCCGCAAGTGGCTACTAGGGGCGACAACACATATGCTTTTGGTTCGCCGCAGGCGAGCACAACCAGAGAAGAACTCGTTGCAGAGAAAGATACAATGAAGAAATTCCTCATGTACGGCACCATCGCCATGGTGCTGTGCGCCGCACTGGGAGCGCTGGGCATGTCCGGCCTCTACTGGTGGGCCTCCAAGGACCTCCCGGGCTTCACGAAAATTGCCGATTATCGTCCGCCCCTCGTGACCACCGTCTATACCCGTGACGGATCCGTTCTGGGCTACTTCTACCGTGAGAAGCGCTTTCTCGTTTCGCTGGAGGGCATGGCCCCCCAGCTTCCCATGGGCTTTCTTGCCGCCGAGGATGACAGCTTCTACCAGCACGACGGCATCGACCTGCGGGCCATCATGCGCGCGTTCGTCAAGAACATGCAGGCCGGGTCCATCAAGCAGGGTGGCTCCACCATTACCCAGCAGATCATCAAGCAGCTGCTGCTGACTTCGGAAAAGAAGTACGAGCGCAAAATCAAGGAAGCCATCCTTGCCTACCGGCTGGAGCGCTATCTCAGCAAAGACGAGATTCTCACCATCTACCTGAACCAGATCTATCTGGGAGCGGGGGCCTATGGTGTGGAAGCTGCCTCGCGTACCTATTTCGGCAAGCACGCCAGTGAGCTGACCCTTGCGGAATGCGCGCTCCTGGCCGGGCTTACCCAGTCACCCTCCAAGTACAATCCCCTGCGCCATGTGGAACAGGCCGTCGCCCGGCAGCATTATGTGCTCGGACGCATGCTGGAGCTGCAGTGGATCACGCAGGCCGAGTACGACGAGGCCATGCAGCAGGAGCTGGTCTTCAAGAGCATGGAAGATCCCAGCTGGCAGCAGGGGGCATGGTATCTGGAAGAGGTGCGTCGTCGTCTCATCGACTTTTTGAGTGAAGAGAACATGCAGAAGCTGGGTGTGACCCTGCCCCGATACGGCGAAGATGCCGTGTATGAGTCGGGCCTGCATATCTATACCGCCGTGGACATGCACCATCAGGTGGCTGCAGAGGCCGCTCTGCGCAAGGGGCTGGAGGATTCCTCCAAGCGCCGGGGCTGGAAGGGCCCGCTGCGCAAGCTGGGCAGGGAGGAGTATGACGAATTCCTGCAGCAGGAGGCCGTGTCTCCCGGTGCCCTTGAAGACGGCGCATGGATCAAGGTTCTGGTGACCTCCGTGGACGCCAAGGGGGCGAGCGTGCGTCTGGGCGATTACAAGGGGTACCTCAATGTGGACTCCATGCATTGGTGCCGCGAGCCCAACCCCAAGCTGGCCACGGATCAGGTTCCCTCGGTCAAGGATGCCCGCAAGGTCGTGGCCGCGGGGGATGTTGTCTGGGCTTCCGTGGCCGTGCCCAAGGAGCGCAAGGATGACTGGAATCCCGCTGCCCTGACGGAAAACGACGTGGTGCCCCTGGCCCTTGAGCAGTATCCGGACGTGCAGGGCGCTTTGGTCTCCATGGACCCGGTCAACGGGGATGTGGTGGCCCTTGTGGGTGGCTACTCCTTTGCCGACAGCCAGTTCAACCGCGCCACGCAGGCCAAGCGTCAGCCCGGTTCCGCCTTCAAGCCCATCGTCTACTCCACGGCCATGGACAACGGGTTCACCCCCGCATCCATCGTGCTGGACGCGCCCATCGTGTATACCGACGAATCCACGGCCAAGGTGTGGCGGCCCGAGAACTTTGAGGGCGTCTTCTACGGCCCGACCCTGATGCGTACGGCGCTGGTCAAGTCGCGCAACCTCTGTACCATCCGCGTGGCCCAGAAGATCGGCATTCCGGCCATTGTGGAACGCGCAAAGGCCATGGGACTGGAAGGCCCCTTCCCCTACAACCTTTCGGTCAGTCTCGGTTCCACGGCCGTGACCCCCATCAATCTTACGGAAGCATATACCACCTTCGCCCGGGGCGGATCGTGGATAAACCACCGCATCATCCGGTCCATCCAGGATGCGTGGGGTGAGAATATCGCCAAGTTCGAATCGGAATCGCACGATGCCATGAGCCCGCAGACCGCCTACATCATGGCCAGCCTGCTCAAGGAAGTCGTGCGGGACGGAACGGGCTTCCGCCTCAAGGTGCTGAACAGGCCCATCGGCGGCAAGACGGGCACCACCAACGACGAGCAGGACGCCTGGTTCATGGGGGTTACCCCCTATCTCGTCACCAGCGCCTATGTAGGCTTTGACCAGCTTACGCCCATGGGCAAGTGGGAGACCGGCTCGCGCGCCGCGTCCCCTATCGTGCGGGATTACCGCCTGGCCGTGGAGGACACCTACCCGGTGACGGACTTCCCCATGCCGCCCGGCATCGTCCAGGTGCAGATTGACGGCAAGACGGGGCATCTGGCCGGACCGGATACGGAAGAGACCTACTTCCTGCCCTTCAAGCAGGGAACACAGCCCACCATCACCTCCGGCACCCCCACAAGGCGGGGGCAGCAGGATGATGCCAAGAGTGGCGAAGACCTGCTCAAGCAGATGTTCTGATACCCGACGCCCCCGACGGTTCCGCCGCGGGGGCGTTTTCATGGAGAGCCCATGCATACACGCTATGCGGATATTCCGTGTTATGTCACCAAGGACGGGTCCACCATCCGTGAACTCATGCATCCCGCCGTGCACGGCAATGTCGGGCAGTCCCTGGCGGAAGCCGTGGTGGCGGTGGGAGCGCGCACCTGGCGCCATGTGCACGGGCGGACCGAAGAGCTGTATCATGTGACGCAGGGGACGGGCCGCATGACCCTTGGTCCCTCCGTTTTTGATGTGGCCCCCGGAGACACCGTATGCATTGCGCCCGGGGTGCCGCACTGTGTGGAGAATACGGGGACGGTTCCCCTGCGGATACTGTGCTGTTGCACGCCGGCCTATGCGCATGATGATACCATGCTGGATGAATGAGGCCGGAATGATCCGGCGGCCACCGTTGTGTGCGCCCGGCCGGGAAAACGGATGTTCCTTCAAGGAGGTTGCATGCTGAATGTCCTGCCACGCCGGATGCACCATCTGGCGATTGTCTGTCTGACCGTTCTGCTTCCCGTGTCCGTATGGGCGGCGGGACTGCCCGCCATGCCGGAAGCCGTGACCCTGTATCCGGCCCGTGCGCTGATGGAGGTGCGGGAATCCGTACCCGTGACCATGGGCGAAGACGGGCGTACGGCCGTCCGCATCCTGCTGCCTGCACAGGCCGACCCCACGTCCCTGCGTCTTTCGGCAGTAACGGGTACCGTTGCGGATGTGAGCTGGGAGCGTGTTCCCGCCGTGGAGCAGGGGGCCGTGGAAGCCATGCGCAAGGAGCTGCAGGGGCTTCGGCGTTCGCTGGCGGCTGCTGACGGAGACCTGAAGACCCTTGACGCCCGCATGGCCCTGTGGCTGAACGCATCCGTTCATGAGGCCGTGGCTGCGGAGATGGAACGCCTTGAGGCCTCCATGGACAAGCGGCTCACCGCCCTGACCCGCGCACGGTACGATATGGAACTGAAGCAGAAGGGACTGGCGGAGGAAGTGCGGCAGCTGGAGGAACGCCTGCGCGCCGTTACCGGCGGTGAGGCCCAGTTCTGGCAGGTGCGCGCCGTTCTGCAGGATGCGCCGGCAACGGCGGTGCTCCGGTACGTCTACCTGCTTGGCGGCTGCGGCTGGCAGCCCGCCTACCGCTTTGAGGCGTTGCCCGGGCAGAAGCGGGTGGCCTTTGCCTTTGAGGCCGCCGTAACGCAGTCTTCCGGCATGGATTGGAAGAACGCCCGGCTGACGCTTGCCACGCTGGAACGTGATATTTCGCTTGATCCTCCCCGGCTTCCGGGCTGGCTGGTGACGGAACAGGCGCCGGTGCGCAAGATGGCCAGGGGCAACGGCGTCATGGCCCTGCAGGCCGATGTGGCCATGGCGCCCATGGCCGAAGTGGCGCCGCGCAAGATTGAGCTGGGCACATATGCCGCATGGGAACTGGGGGCGCGGACCGTGCCCGCCGGACGGCGCATCATGCTGCCGGTGCAGAGCGAGTCGTGGAGTGCCGAGTTTTCCTACACCGTCCGTCCGTCGCGGGACAGCAAGGCGTATCTGACGGCCCGTCCGGCCCTTGCGGAACCGCGGGAACTCCCCGACGGTGAAGCCGTGTTTCTGGTGGATGGCGCTCTGGTCGGCAAGCGCGGATTCAGCCTTGCCGGAACGGAGGCCACCCTGTTCTTCGGGGCTGATCCTCAGGTGACGGCCACCCTGCGCCTGCTGGACAAGCAGTCGGGGAACAAGGGGATCATCGGTCGCAAGCAGACCATGGTGTGGGCCTGGGAAATGGACGTGCGTAACAACCGCAATCATCCTGTTGCCATCCGCGTGGAGGATCCCGCCCCGCAGTCGGGACATGAGGATATCCGCGTGGAGCTGGAATCTTCACCGCGTCCTGCCGAGGACAAGGACCATGTGCTTGTCTGGTCGCTGGAGCTGGCTCCCCGTTCCGTGGAGACCATAGCGCACTCGGTGACCGTGACCGCGCCCAAGGACATGGCGGTGGATTTCGGCCGCGGTCGATAGGCTGATCTGCCTTGTGAAAATGGAGCCCCCCGGCCTGCCCGGGGGGCTTTTTCGTGCCTTTCGACGGCCGGAGAATCGAGTTGACAGAATGAAAAAACCGTGTGCAAGCTAGGATAAGCCCTCGTGCGTGCCGTGTTCAGTGGGTGGCGGTCGACGCATGGTCTGTCGACGCCTTGCGGGGCTGGGCGGGGGTAATTCATGGAGTTGGAGCGTTTGGTATGTCAGAGAAGATGCAGTATGATGTCGTGATTGTGGGCGGTGGTCCTGCGGGACTGTTCGCCTCCTATTGCCTTGCCGTGCATTCCGGCCTTTCCGTGTGCATGATTGACAGGGGAAAGTCTGCCAGCAAGCGTCATTGTCCCATCGGAAAGACGCAGAAGTGCATCAAGTGCAAGCCCTGCCACATCCTTTCGGGCATTGGCGGAGGCGGGCTTTTTTCCGATGGCAAGCTCAACTATATCCACAAGCTGGGAAAGACCGACCTGACCCAGTTCATGCCCAAGAGCGAAGCCCAGCGGCTGATCGATGAGACCGAGGAAATCTTCAATGCCTTCAACATGGACGGGCCGGTGTTCCCCTCGGACATGGAGCGCGCCCGGGCCATCCGCAAGGAGGCCCGCAAGAACGGCATAGAGCTGCTCATCATCAAGCAGAAGCATCTGGGCAGCGACTGTCTGCCCGGCCATATTCACGCCATGTCGGAGTTCCTGCAGGAAAAGGGCGTGGAGATCCGCTGCGAGGAAGAGGTGCTGCGCGTCCTGGCCGAGGACGGCAAGGTGCGTGGCGTGGTGACCTCGCGTGGCGAGTATTCGGCCCGTGCCGTCATCATAGCCCCAGGCCGCGTTGGGGCCGACTGGGTGGGCGAGATATGCCGCGAATTCGGGCTGAATGTCTCCCAGCGGGGTATTGAGGTGGGCGTGCGCGTGGAGACGCACAATGACGTGATGCGCGACATCACCGACGTGGTCTACGACCCGACCTTCTTTGTGCGGACCAAGCGATATGACGACCAGACGCGGACCTTCTGCACCAATCCGGGCGGCTACATCGCGCTGGAGAATTATCAGGATTTCGTCTGCGTGAACGGGCATGCCTTCCGGGACAAGAAGTCGGAGAACACCAACTTCGCCTTCCTCTCCAAGGTGGTGCTCACGGACCCCGTGTCGGACAACACCGGCTACGGGACGGCCATCGGCCGGCTGGCCACCATCATTGGGGAAGGCAAACCCATCCTGCAGCGTCTGGGCGACCTGCGACGGGGGCGGCGTTCCACATGGACGCGCATCACCAACGGGAACATCGAGCCCACCCTGACCAACGTGGTGCCCGGCGATATCGCCATGGCCCTGCCCGAGCGCATCGTGACCAACCTGGTGGAGGGACTGGAGCAGCTCAACTATGTCATTCCCGGCATTGCGGATGACAACACGCTGCTCTACGCTCCGGAGATCAAGTTCTTTGCCACGCAGGTGGAGACCAGCAATGATCTGGAAACGGCGGTGGAGGGACTCTTCGTCGCTGGTGATGGCCCCGGGGTTGCGGGCAACATTGTCTCTGCGGCGGCCACGGGGCTTATTCCCGCCAAGGCGATCATCAAGCGCTTTTCGAACTGATTCCGTAAGGATGTCATGATGAAGGCCATGCCGCGTAAGCGGCATGGCCTTTTTCTTTGGTTGGAAGGGAGTGCGGTCAGGGCTTGGTGGATGTCTTGCTGCTCGCTGTGGCCGGAGTCAGTGTGCCGAAGTGAAACACGTTGGTGGCATAGGTCACCCCGAGGGCGAAGAGGGCGGCGCCCAGCCCCACGGCCGCGTCATAGTAGGGGGGGGCCGAGAGGGCGATGCGTATGAACAGTGTGGCGACAAGGTAGCCGGAGTTGCGGAACACCGCGTGGAAACTGGGCATGTACCGTTGGGCAATGAGCACCAGAAGGATGTCCGCAAAGATGAGCACCGTGTAGAAGGTATGGAAGAAATCGTGCCGCACGCCGTTGGCAAGGAAATCCCACAGGTTGTAGCCGCCCGTGCAGATGAAGGTGACGAACAGGGCAAGGGCGAGGATCTTCTTGGTCATGATGTAGTGCAGCATCTCCATGGGATCCCGCAGGTAGCCCTGATAGCGGTGCATTCTGTAGTAGAGACCGAGAAAGACGAAGACGGCCAGCGCGCCGACGCTGGACGTGAGGATATGCAGCATGGATTCCCAGTCCTGCAGGATGCTGATGGGCTCGTGCATGTTGCCGAGTTCCTTGAAGGAGTTGCGCAGCAGGATGAGGGTGAGGATTTCGAACTGCTTGCCGAGGGATTTGGTCACCGATTGCGAGAGGATGAAGACAAGGCTCATCACCTCCAGAACAAGCAGCATGGAAAAGGCCAGGTTCACGGCATGGAAGTGGTTGTCCGGGACGATGGATGCCAGGCGCGGCGGAAGGATGCCCTGTCGCTTCAGTTCAATGGCGACCAGGCCGCCCAGAAATATGACGATGAGCAGCTGGGCCACGCGGCGTTCCGTCTTGGGGTGCTCCCAGAAATGGTGGAGAATGTCGAAGAGATTGGTAAGCGGTTCGAAGCGGATCATGCAATGCTCCAATTGGGAATGAATATGAATAAGGGAGCATAGCGGATTTTACGGGAAGTGCAAGGGAAACGACGTGGCATTATGGAAACATTGTGTCGGCGGGTGGGCGAAGGGCAAAAAAAAGAGAGAATCTGCCTGAAATATCTTTGAGCGGTTGGGCTCTCCCCGGCCTGTCGTGCATGGTCGCACCGGCGCACGGGGTGGGGTTTCAGCGGCAGATTCTCTCGCAGCAAAACTCTGTTTCGGTATTAATCCTTCTCACCCTCCGCTAGAGTTGCTCCGATATATCACCAAGAAGGGATACGCATTCCATCTACACCCTGTAGATAACCACGTTGGGGCCTTGGTCAAGGCACAGGGCCGGAAAAGATGAAAATGGTGTTGACAGGCTGGAGGTGTTTCCCTATAACCCCTCTTCGCGCCGGGCGAAAGTCCTGCGCTCCACGCGTCCCCATCGTCTAGCCTGGCCCAGGACACCTGCCTTTCACGCAGGCGACAGGGGTTCAAATCCCCTTGGGGACGCCAAGAGAATAAAAGCCCTGATCGAAAGATCAGGGCTTTTTTCGTGTATGCCGTTTTTTCTCTTCCATCCCGCCTGCGTCATTCCTTTGCGACGAGCAGGGCGGCCTGCCTGTCCAGGCATTGCTGCAGCGCCTCCATATCTATGGGCTTGGAAAGATAGTCGTCCATGCCCGCCTTGAGGAACCGTTCCCGGTCCCCGCTCATGGCGTATGCCGTAATGGC
>QKEJ01000047.1 GCA_003252375.1 Halodesulfovibrio sp. | reverse complement strand
AAGATACTGGATTTTTTTCATGGGCTGTTTTCCAAAGACCTGGCCATTGACCTTGGTACCGCAAATACCTGCGTGTACGTGAAGGGACAGGGCATAGTTCTGCGCGAACCTTCCGTCGTGGCCGTGAAGAAGGGGCCCCGCGGCAATACTGTTGTACTTGCCGTGGGACATGATGCCAAGCGCATGCTTGGGCGTACCCCCGGAAACATCCAGGCCATACGGCCCATGAAGGATGGGGTTATTGCGGACTTCGAGATAACCGAGGCCATGCTGCGCCACTTCATCGAGAAGGTGCACACCAATCACAGGCTGGTGCACCCCCGCATCATCATCTGCGTGCCCACGGGCATTACCCAGGTGGAAAAGCGCGCGGTGAAGGAATCCGCCCAGAGCGCCGGTGCCCGTGAAGTGTACCTTATCGAAGAGCCCATGGCAGCCGCCATCGGGGCCAACCTGCCCATTCAGGAGCCCACCTCGAACATGGTTGTGGACATCGGCGGCGGCACCACGGAAGTGGCTGTCATCTCCCTGTCCGGGGTCGTCTACTCCAAGTCCGTCCGCGTGGGCGGCGACAAGATGGACGAAGCCATCATGACGCACGTGAAGCGCAAGTACAACATGCTCATCGGTGAATCCACGGCCGAAGAAATCAAGATCAAGATCGCCTCGGCATACCCCATGGATCCCGAGGAAACCCTTGAAGTAAAGGGTCGCGATCTGGTCACCGGTATTCCTCAGAACATCATCATCACCTCCGAGGAAGTGCGCAAGGCCATTTCCGAGCAGGTGGACTCCATAGTGCAGGCCGTGCGCATTGCCCTGGAGCAGACGCCTCCGGAACTGGCCGCGGACATCGTGGACCGGGGGATTGTGCTCACCGGGGGCGGTGCGCTTCTCAAGGGGCTTGACCAGCTGCTGCGCGAGGAAACCTCGCTGCCCATCACCGTGGTGGACGATCCGCTTTCCACCGTGGTCATCGGAACCGGCAAGGCGCTGGACAACCTTGATATCCTCAAGGAGGTAGCGGTCGATTAACGCCTCCCCATCCAAGCGTCTGCTCTTTTTCGTGGTACTGGTCTTGTTCCTGTACCTGAGTCTTTTTACCTGGAACCTGCGTACCGGATACGTCGACAGGCTGGCCACGCATACGGGGCTGGAATTTGTCGGTGCGGTGCTCAAGCCGGGCAAGTGGCTCCGGTTGCAGGTTGTGGAGTTCTGGGATCATTATATTGACCTTGTCGGTGTCCGAAAGCGAAATGACGAGCTTGAGGCGCAGATGCGGGAGATCCTGTTCGCCGTTGCCGGGGCCAAGGAAGATCAGGCCGAACTCGCCCGACTGCGGGAGCTCTTGTCCATTGCCCCTCCGACCGGATGGGAACGGATAGGCGCCCGTGTCATTGCACATCGTCTGGGATCGCAGGCGGAACTGGAATCCGTCCTGCTCGACAAGGGCTACCTTGACGGCGCCAGCGTGCACACCCCGGTTGTCGCGTACGACGGGGCCGTCGGGCGCGTCTTCCGTGCGGGACCGTACACCTCGTCCGTGTTGCTGCTCACCGATCCGAACAGCCGCATCGCCGTGCTGAGTCAGGATAACAGGACCCCGGGCATCATCGTGGGGCTCGGGCCGCGCCATCAGCTGGAGATGCGCTATGTGTCGCTCAATGCGCCGCTGGCCGTCGGCGAGCTGCTGGTCACCTCCGGGCAGGCAGGTGCCTTCCCCAAGGGATTGCCCGTGGCCCGCATCGTTTCCATAGAGTATTCCGACATCTCGTTGTTCCAGAAGGTCATGGCGGAGCCGCTGACCAACCTGGAAAACCTGGAAGAGGTGCTGCTCGTGGGCAACACGGCAGAGGTGCAGCCCTTTGAGGAAAAACCCCATGACAGCAGGCAGGAAGCGGATGACTAATCGCCTTGCCGTGCCGGGCGTCGGACGGCCCGTGTAGTCGGTATGCAGAACCAGCAACCTTCCGCACTCCGTTCCGTCCTCTGGTGGCTTGTCTATGCCGTATGCGGCGTCTGGGGAATGTCCCTGCTGCCCGGTGTGGACTTTTTGCTGCCCGGCGTGCTCTGCTCCATGCAGGAGGGCAACCGTCAGCAGACCCTGTGGCTTGTCGTGCTCTTTTCGCTTGTCCACGAAGGGGCGGGGCTTCTCGCCTTCGGGCCCGCAGTGCTGTGGTATGCCATGGCCGCATTGCTCTTTCAGGTGGGCCGCAGCATCTTCGAGGCGGAAAACGTGGTGTTCGTGCTGCTGTTCAGCATGGGCCTCGGTGTCTGGCACGTAGCCCTCGGTATCATGATGCGACATCTGCAGGACCTGGTCATCCTCCTGCCCAGGCTGCTTGTGAGCGGTGCGCTCAACGCCGTATGCATCCCGGTGGTCTGGGTTGTTGTCCATTTCCTCCGTCAGCGTGAGCTTCGTCATGTCAATCCATCTTGACCCGGAAGGGTATCAGCCGCCCAAGCTGGGGCTCATCCTTTTGCAGGGTCTGGTGCTCCTGCTTTTCTTCATTTTCTTTTTGCGCTTCTGGTTTCTGCAGATCCACAAGGGTGAGGATTTTGCCCGGCAGGCCCGGGAGAACCGGCTGCGGCAGGAGCGTGTCTATGCGCCGCGCGGGCTGCTGCGCGCGCGCGGCGGCGAGCTGCTTGCGGAGAACCGGCCTGCCTACGCGCTCGGGTTGGTACGTGAGGACTGCAAGGACGTTGCCTCCACCATCGCGCAGGTAAGCCATTGGACAGGCATCCCCGTAGAGAAGCTGTGGGCCAAGTATTTCAAGGACAAGCCACGGATCAAGCCGTTTGAACCGCTTGTTCTGGCGCCCGACATTCCCTTTGAGCTGCTCGCCCGGATTGAGGCCAACCGGATGCTCTGGCCCGGCCTTGAAATCGTGGTCCGGCCCCGGCGTTACTACCTGCAGGGCCCGCTTTTTGCTCATATCCTCGGCTACGTGGCTGAAGCCAACGAAAAGGAGCTGGAAGAGAACTCCGACCTTGCCCTTGGCGATGCCGTGGGCAAGCAGGGGCTGGAAATCGTGCTTGAGGATCGGTTGCGGGGCAACAAGGGGCTGCGGCAACTTGAGGTGGACGTGATGGGGCGGGATTTCAACCGCAAGATGGTCGTGGAGCCGGAAGCCGGCGAGTCCATTGCCCTGTCCATAGATTACAACTTGCAGCGTATTGCTTCGGAGGCGTTCGGTGCCCAGGCCGGGGGCCTTGTTGTCATGAATCCCGACACGGGCAAGCTGCTGGCGCTGGTGACGCAGCCCAGCTTTGACAACAACGCTTTTGCGGCCGGGCTGTCCAACAAGCAGTGGGCGCAGCTGCGGGACGACCCCTTCTTCCCTTTGCAGAACCGGGTCATTCAGTCCGTATATCCGCCCGGTTCGGTCTGGAAGGTGCTGATGGCAGGGCTGCTGCTCAAGGAAGGCATCGATCCCAAGGAGACCGTGTTCTGCAACGGGGAGTACCATCTGGGCAAATCCGTGTTCCGGTGCTGGAAGAAGCACGGGCATGGCAAGATCGATATGGTGCGGGCCCTTGTGGAATCCTGCGACGTCTATTTTTATGATATGATCAACCGCATCGGCATCGACAAGGTGGAAGCCTTTGCCAGGGCCTACGGATTCGGCGAACAGACCGGACTGGGCCTGCCCCACGAACGGTCCGGGCTGGTGCCCTCGCGGGAGTGGAAGCGCAAACGGTTCGGTGAGCCGTGGCAGGGCGGGGAAACCGTCATCACGGCCATCGGCCAGGGCTTTACGCTGGTTTCCCCGGTGCAGGTTTCCTGTTTTATTGCATCGCTCATGAACGGCGGCAAGCTGCTGCAGCCCTCCCTGTTGATGGACGGAGAACCTGTGGTGCGACGCATGACACCGCTGGATGCGGACCAGCGGGCTCTTCTGCTGGAAGCCATGCGCCAGACAGTGGAAGGACCGCACGGCACGGCCAAGGTGCTTCGGACCAAGGGGGCTATCCTCGGTGGCAAGACCGGCACGGCGCAGGTTGTCAAGCTGAAGCTCAAGGCCAATGACGAACGGCGATCGTTCGAGGAAATGGAATACTGGGAGCGCGACCACGCGTGGATGGCGTCGTGGGGAACCAAGGGAGACGACCGGTACGTGGTGGTCTGCATGCTTGAGCATGGCGGCCATGGCGGTTCGGCTGCCGGCCCCATCGTGAAGAAGGTGTACGACTACCTGTTTGATGAGGAAAAGGAATGAGCTTCGACAGACGTCTTCTGACCCACATGAACTGGGGCCTGATCCTGTTTACAGCCATTCTGTTCGGCGTGGGTGTGCTCAACCTCTATTCGGCCAGCGCCTTCATGTCCGAAGACGGTATCGCCCTCGGCACCTTCTACCAGAAGCAGCTGGTCTGGGGGCTGGTCGGCATGGGGGGGATGCTGCTCGCCATGGTCATCGACTACCGGCACTGGCGCAGCCTGGCTTGGCCCATGTTCATTCTTACGGTGATACTGCTGGCCATGGTGCCAATTGCCGGGAAGACCATTTATGGGGCGAAACGTTGGATCTCTCTCGGGTTCTTCAACCTGCAGCCCAGTGAGATCGCCAAGATTGCCGCCATTCTCATTGCCGCCAAACTGCTTGCCCGTAACGCCAAGCCGCTGGAGTGGAAGGAATTTCTGCAGGTGCTGGCCGTCTGCGCCGTGCCGGCCGTGTTTATTCTCAAGCAGCCGGACCTTGGAACCACGCTGAACATGCTCTTGAATGTGGCGGGCATCATTCTCTTCCGTGGGCTGAGCAAGGGGGTGTTCCGGACCTGCCTTGTGGCGTTTCCCGTCTGCCTGCCCGTGGCATGGATGTTCATGAAGGATTACCAGCGCCAGCGCGTGCTCACCTTTCTGAACCCCGGGGATGATCCCCTGGGGGCGGGGTATCATATCATACAGTCGCAGATTGCCATCGGGTCCGGTCAGCTGTGGGGCAAGGGCTTTCTCGGAGGCACCCAGTCCCAGCTGCGGTTCCTGCCGGAAAAGCATACCGACTTTGCCATTGCCGTGTTTGGTGAGGAGTGGGGCTTTGTGGGGTGCGTGATTCTGCTCGTGCTGTTCTGCTGTTTCCTTTTTGCCATTTTCAATACGGCCCGGGATGCCAAGGACAGGTTCGGCTCCTTTCTTGCGGCGGGGGTGTTCTTCTATTTTTTCTGGCAGTTTCTCATAAACATGGGCATGGTCATGGGGCTGATGCCGGTGGTGGGTATCCCCTTGCCCTTTATCAGTTATGGTGGTAGCGCCACGTTGGTGAATTTCTGTCTCATAGGATTGGTGCTGAACGTATCCATGAGGCGGTTTGTCTTCAAAACGAATTGATCCGCCCAGCAGCGGTTTTGTTACAAAGCTTGTACTCTCTGTCACAAATAAGGAGCGACCAATGGCCAGAGACGAAATCAATGCCTTTCTCGGTTCTGGGACCGTGTATCAGGGGCAGCTGAATTTCCAGGGGTCCGTCCGCATAGATGGCATCTTCAATGGTGAAGTGAATTCCGAAGGAACGCTGATCATCGGTAAGGATGCCCGTGTTGAAGGACAGGTGAAGGTCGGCCAGCTCGTTCTTTCCGGAAACATCAAGGGCGAGATCATCGCTACCAAGAAGGCTGTTCTGCACAAGACCGCCAATCTGGTGGGCAGCCTGCATGCCCCCATCCTCATGGTGGAGGAGGGTGCCCGGCTGGAAGGGCAGGTGGCCATGACGTCGGTCAAGGGGGCGGAAAAGCCCTCGACGACATCCTCTGCCGATAAATAGCCCGCGAATCGAATGTGTTGTGAAAAAAAAGCCCCCCTTTTTGGGGGGCTTTTTTGTATCCGGCTGAAAACAGCGGGATACCGGGGCTGATTGGTTGAACAGTAACCGTCTTTTTTTTAAAAAGGTTTTGACACAACACTATGAATCAGCTAATTCGGAAACCACTTTGAGCTTAAATTCACAACCTCACTAAGGGAGCAGGCATGATCAATCTGGATATTACTGCACTTATCCAATTGGTGAACTTCCTCATCGTGCTGATTGGCCTGAATGCCCTCCTGATTCGTCCGATTCGGGAGGTTATCAAGCAGCGGCAAGATAAGATGTCGGGTCTGCTGGGCGATGCTGAACAGTTTGTTGGTTCTGCGGAAGCGAAACTCAAGAACTATGAGGCTGCCCTTACCGAAGCACGCAAGAACGCCACCGCTGAGCGTGAAAAGGTAAAGGAAGCGGCACTCGTCCAGGAAGCAGACATCCTCGCCAAAGCCAACCAGGAGGCGCAGGCTGTCATTTCCGCTTCTCGGGACAAGGTGGCCGCCGACGTCGCCAAGGCTATGGAGACTCTCAAGGGCCAAGTGGGCGCCCTTGCCGGTAAAGCCACGGCCAAAGTGCTCGGATAACCACGCGCAAGCGTTGAAGGAGGGTTCGCTTTGAAAGGGCTGAGAATTCTAACCGGTGCACTGGCTATCACGCTGCTTGCTGTGGCAGTGGCCTTTGCGTCCGAGGCTGCCGGTGGGCACCATGAGTTGCCTTGGGACAACTTCGCCTACCGCCTCATAACCTTTGCCGTGGTGGTAGGGGTTCTCTGGCTCAAGGTTGGCAAAAAGGCGGCCGGCTTCTTTGCCGGGCGTCGCACGGGTATCGAACAGGAACTTGCGGATCTCGAAACCCGCAAGACCGAGGCTCGCAAGAGCCTTGCCGATGTCGAACAGCGCATTGCCAACATTGAGACGGAACGTCAGAACATCATCGCCGAGTATCGTGCGCAGGGTGAACGGATCAAGGAAGCCATCATTGCGAAGGCCGAATCGTCCGCAGCCCAGATCACGGCACAGGCCACCAAGACCGCTGAGACCGAGGTGAAGCAGGCCATCGAGCAGATGCGTGCAGAGATGGCTGAACTCGTTGTCACCGCCGCCGAGCAGATGCTGGCGGAGAAGCTGACGAGTGAAGATCACCAGCAGCTCATCGACAAATACTTAACGAAGGTGGTGCTCAATTGATCGGCAATATCGTAGCACGCAGATACGCCAGGGCACTCTTCTCTATTGGTAAGAAAGCCGGTGCGAAGGATCTTGCATCCTTCGGGCAGGAACTTGCCTCCCTGGCTCAGGCCATTGAGGGCACGCCTGAACTTGGCAAGGTTTTCCGCAACCCCATCTTCACCCCTGAAGAGAAGCGCGCGGTGATCACCAAGGTTCTTGAAGGCATCAAGGTCAGCGACGTGGTCCGCAATTTCTGCTTCCTGCTAGCGGAAAAGGATCGTCTGGCTCTGATTCCCGACATTCAGGCATTCTACAACATTCTGCTCGACGCCGAGCAGGGAGTTGTCCGTGGTGAGCTCGTCACCGCGGTGGAACTCCCTGAGGCTAAGCGCGACGAGGTAAAATCCCAGCTGGAAAAACAAGCCAACCAGAAGCTCATCCTGGACTTCAGCGTCAACAAGGGCATCCTTGGTGGCGTCATGCTGAAGATCGGCGACCAGGTTCTTGACGCGAGCCTCCGCGCTCAGCTGGGAATCTTGAAAGAAAACATCAAGAGGGGTGAGTAGGGCCATGCAGATTAAAGCAGAAGAAATCTCCAAAATCATTGAAAGCCAGATCGAGAATTACGAACAGCGCGTCGAAATGAGCGAAACTGGTACCGTCCTCTCCGTTGGTGACGGTATTGCTCGCGTGTACGGCGTCCGTAATGCCATGGCCATGGAGCTCCTCGAGTTCCCCGGTGGCCTCAAGGGCATGGTTCTGAACCTCGAAGAAGACAACGTGGGCGTTGCGCTTCTTGGCTCCGACACCGGCATCAAGGAAGGCGACCCGGTCAAGCGTACCGGTCAGATCTTCTCTGTTCCGGTTGGTGACGCCGTTATCGGCCGCGTGCTCGACCCCCTGGGGCAGCCGCTGGACGGTATGGGCCCTGTTGATTCCAAGGACATCCGTCCCGTGGAACTCAAGGCTCCCGGCATCATCGCCCGTAAGTCCGTTCACCAGCCCATGCCTACCGGCATCAAGGCTATCGACGCCATGACGCCTATCGGCCGTGGTCAGCGTGAACTCGTCATCGGTGACCGTCAGGTCGGCAAGACCGCCGTCTGCATAGACGCCATCCTTGCGCAGAAGGAAACCGGCATCAAGTGCTTCTACGTGGCCATTGGCCAGAAGAAGTCCACCGTTGCTCTGGTTGCCGACACTCTGAAGAAGTACGGCGCGATGGAATACACCACCATCATCTCCGCTACCGCTTCCGAGCCTGCACCGCTGCAGTTCATCGCTGCATACTCCGGCTGCACCATGGCTGAATACTACCGCGATAACGGCCAGCATGCTCTGATCATCTATGATGACCTTTCCAAGCAGGCTACCGCATATCGCCAGATGTCCCTGCTGCTTCGTCGTCCTCCCGGTCGTGAAGCATTCCCCGGTGACGTTTTCTACCTCCACTCCCGCCTGCTGGAACGTTCCGCAAAGGTGAACGACAACCTGGGCGCCGGTTCGCTGACCGCACTGCCGATCATCGAAACCCAGGCAGGTGACGTCTCCGCGTACATCCCGACCAACGTTATCTCCATTACCGACGGTCAGGTGTACCTGGAACCCAACCTGTTCAACGCTGGTGTCCGTCCTGCAATCAACGTTGGTCTGTCCGTTTCCCGAGTGGGTGGCGCTGCACAGATCAAGGCCATGAAGCAGGTTGCCGGTACCATGCGTCTCGACCTTGCCCAGTATCGTGAACTCGCTGCCTTCGCGCAGTTCGGTTCCGACCTCGACAAGGCCACCCAGGCAAAGCTGAACCGTGGTGCCCGTCTGGTTGAGCTGCTCAAGCAGCCCCAGTACCAGCCCATGCCGTTCAACGAGCAGGTAGCTTCCATGTACGCTGCAACCCGCGGCTTCATGGACGACGTGGCGGTTGACAAGGTTCGTACGTTCGAAAGCGCCTATATCGAGTTCCTGCGTAATGCTAAGGCCGACATCCTTGCCGACCTGAAAGAACGTGAAGTGATTGACGCTGACATCGAAGGCCGCCTGAAAGCAGCAATCGAAGAGTTCAAAAAAACCTTCTCGGCTTAAGGACGGGGGTATCATATGGCCTCGTTGAAAGACGTCCAACTGCAGATCGCTGGGGTCAAGAAGACCAAGCAGATCACCAAAGCCATGAACATGGTGGCTTCGGCGAAACTGCGCGGTGCCCAGACCCGCATTGAGCGATTCCGCCCTTACGCGGATAAGTTCTATGCGATGCTGGGTGACCTTGCCAGCAAGGCGGACGAGAATGCCCACCCGCTTCTTGAGGTCCGTGAGGAAATCAAGACCTGCGGTATCATTCTCGCTACGTCGGACCGCGGACTCTGCGGCAGCTACAATGTGAACCTCATCAATGAGGCGCTCAAGGTTGCCAAGGAGAAGACTGCCGAAGGAAAAACCGTCAAATTCTACTGTGTAGGGAAAAAGGGTCGCGATGCCGTGCGCAAGTCCGAGTACGAACTTGTGAAGGGTATCGGTGACGTGATGGGAACGTTCGACTTCTCGCTGGCCAACGAGCTCGGCATGGAAGTCATCCACTCCTACCTTACCGGTGAGTTCGACGAAGTTGTCCTGGTGTATGGTGAGTTCGTCAGCATCGCGAAGCAGATTCCGGTTCGTCTGCCGCTGCTTCCGATTGCTCCCGCAGAAGCCGAAGAGGAAGCCGCAGCTCCCTCCGGCCCGCTCAAGGAGTACATCTACGAACCCGCTGTGGAAGGCCTGTTGGCGGAGCTTCTGCCCCGCTTCATCAAGGTTCAGGTGTACCGTGGACTGCTCGATACCTCTGCCAGCGAACATGCGGCACGTATGGCAGCCATGGATAACGCGACCAAGAACTGCGACGAAATGGTTCAGAGTCTGACTCTGATCTACAACAAGACTCGTCAGGCGGCCATTACCAGTGACCTCATGGATATCGTCGGCGGCGCGGAAGCGCTGAAAGGATAAGTAAGGGAGCGAAATCGTTATGGCTAACGTAGGTAAAATCGTTCAGGTTATCGGCGCCGTCGTGGACGTTGAGTTCGCCGATGGCAACCTGCCGAACATTCTTAACGCAATCAAAATTGTGAACCCCAACAACACGGATGCCCCCGAGTTGATCTGCGAAGTTGCGCAGCACCTTGGTGACAACGTGGTTCGCACCATCGCCATGGACGCCACCGAAGGTCTCGTCCGCGGCATGGAAGCTGCTGACCTTGAAGCGCCCATCTCCGTTCCGGTTGGTGCCGCGTCTCTCGGCCGCATCATGAACGTTGTGGGCAACCCCGTGGACGAAATGGGCCCCATTGACGCCAAGAAGCGTATGCCCATTCACCGCCCCGCACCCGAGTTCACTGAGCAGGACACGTCCGTTCAGCTGCTCGAAACCGGCATCAAGGTTGTTGACCTGCTGATCCCCTTCCCCAAGGGCGGCAAGATGGGTCTCTTCGGTGGTGCAGGCGTGGGCAAGACCGTTATCCTCATGGAAATGATCAACAACATCGCTAAGCAGCACGGCGGTATCTCCGTGTTCGCAGGTGTTGGTGAGCGTACCCGTGAAGGGAACGACCTGTACCACGAAATGAAGGACGCAGGCGTTCTGGAGAAAGCCGCACTCGTGTACGGCCAGATGAACGAACCGCCCGGAGCACGTGCTCGTGTTGCTCTGACCGCTCTGGCTTGTGCAGAGTACTTCCGTGACGAAGAAAACCAGGACGTGCTCCTGTTCGTTGACAACATCTTCCGCTTCACGCAGGCAGGTTCCGAAGTGTCCGCACTTCTCGGCCGTATGCCTTCCGCGGTTGGTTATCAGCCGACTCTGGGTACTGACCTTGGTGGTCTTCAGGAACGTATTACCTCCACGACCAAGGGCTCCATCACCTCGGTTCAGGCCGTTTACGTCCCTGCGGATGACTTGACTGACCCCGCACCGGCAACCACCTTCTCGCACCTTGACGGTACGCTCGTTCTTTCCCGTCAGATTGCAGAACTTGGTATCTACCCTGCGGTTGACCCGCTGGACTCCACTTCCCGTATTCTCGACCCCAACGTTGTTGGTGCTGAGCATTACTCCGTGGCTCGTGAAGTCCAGATGGTTCTCCAGAAGTACAAGGACCTCCAGGACATCATCGCGATCCTGGGTATGGACGAACTCTCCGACGATGACAAGCTCACCGTTGCGCGCGCTCGTCGTATCCAGCGCTTCCTGTCGCAGCCCTTCCACGTTGCAGAAGTGTTCACCGGTACCCCCGGCGAATACGTGAAGCTGGAAGACACCATCAAGGCATTCCGCGGAATCCTGAATGGCGAATACGACCACCTTGCAGAAAACGATTTCTACATGGTGGGTGGTATTGAAATGGCTGTGGAGAAGTACAACAAGAACAAGGCCTAGCTCAAGGGAGGTGACCTCTTATGGATAAGTCTCTCCAGCTTGAGATCGTGACGCCGGACAAGGTTGTCCTGAGCGAAGCGGTGGACTACGTGGGCGCCCCCGGGTTCGAGGGTGAGTTCGGTATCCTGCCGAACCACATCCCCTTCCTGGCTGCCCTGCGGATCGGTACTCTCTACTTCAAGGCCAACGGCAAGACGAGCAACGTCTTCGTGTCCGGCGGCTTTGCGGAGATCTCCGATAACAAGGTGTCCATTCTGGCCGAATCCGCCGAGCGTGCCGAAGACATTGATGTTGAACGCGCCCGCAAGGCAAAAGAGCGTGCGGAAGCACGCATCGCACAGGAACGTGACCGCATTGACTACGCCCGTGCCCAGGCTGCCCTGCAGCGTGCCATTGAGCGCATCAACGCCGGAAACCACTAGTACCGTGCTTAGCTGATCCAATGAGAGGCGGGCTGCCATGCAGCCCGCCTTTTTTGCGTCTTCCGCCCGAACATCCGCCATGCATCCGGCCGGATGGCCAACTTGAAGTCCTGCCCCGCCTGCCGTATGCTTTGCCCGTCATGCACATGCCCAGAGTCACATACCGTTCCCCGGCCGGGCTAGCCGGAGTGGAGCTGCTTTCCTGCCCCCATATGGACGTGGCCTTTCCGCCGCATGTGCACGATACCCTGACCATCTGGGTCAATGACTGCGGAGGCGAGTATTTTCGATTCAAGGGCAATACCAGCGTGCTGGACCTTGATGGCTTCGGCGTGGTCAATGCCGGCGAGGTGCATGCAAACGGCGGCGTGGGGGACGGCGCCCGGCATCTCAAGACCTTCTATATCGATATGTCCCTTCTGGAATCTCTTGTGGGGCGTGGCTATGGAGCGCTCTCCGACGGCCTGCACGTTGATGCCACCATGCACGCCCGGCTTACGCGCGTGCATGATGCGCTCTGTTCCTCGGAGGACCCGCTTGTCAGCCAGACGCTCTTTGTCGAGACCTTTTCCGCGCTTCTGCAACGGCATGGAGAGCAGGGCGGTGCGGCGTCGCAATCCGTGGGCCGGGATGCCCTCAGGTTCCGGCAGCTGCGTGACCGGCTCTGTGATTCGCTTGATGGGCGCGTGACCCTGGATATGCTGGCCAGCGAGGCGGGCTGTTCTCCGCAGCATGTCATCCGGATTTTCCGTGCCCATGCAGGCATCTCTCCCCATGCGTACCTTGTCCGCTTGCGTATTGCCCGTGTCCGTCGTCTGCTTAGGGAGGGCATGAGTGTCAATGATGCTGCCCACGCCTGCGGCTTTGCCGACCAGAGCCATTGTTCACGCTGGTTTCGGACTCTTACGGGTACGACTCCTGCCATATACCGCCGATCCGTTCAGCCGGAACCTGTATCCGACCATTCCTGACCTGATTCCTGTTTTGCTTTCTTCGATGTTCAGTTTCTTCAAGACGTGGCCGTCCCTCGCGGGGTAGGGCCCGGAAAGGAGGAACATATGCATCCCAATCTGTATGCGCTCGGCGCCATTCTCTGCTGGGCCAGCCTGCCGGCGGCCACGGGAAACGGTCTGGACGGCTTGTCCGTGACCGAACTGTTGGTGTTCAGCTTCGTGCCTGCTGCACTGTATCTTGTGGCGCAGGCCATGATGCTGCAGCGCTCGTGGCGGATTCCCGTCCCGTCATGGCGTTTGTCCCTGTTGGGGATTGTGGGCATCTTCGGCTACCACTGGGTCTATTATCTGGCTCTGGACAGGGCGCCAGTAATTGAGGGGGCCATCCTTGCCACCACCTGGTCGTTCTGGATCGTTGTGTTTTCCTCGGTGCTGGAGCGCCGGCGACTGCCCTTGCCGGTGGCCGGCTTCGCCTGTCTTGGCATGTACGGCGCCTATCTGGTGATTGCCGGGGGGCGTGGTATCCATTTTGAGGCCCGGCACATGGTCGGGTATGCCTTGGCCCTTTTGTGCGGATTTATCTGGAGCGGCTTTTCCGTGGCGTTGGGCCGCTGCAGGCCGGAGCATGACTACATGCCTATCTTTACGGTGTACGCAGCCATCATTGCCCTCTGCCTGTATGCAGGAACGGGGGGGGCATCCCTGCCTCCGGCCCGGTCCGTGGGCGCGGCTGTCTATCTGGGGCTGGTCCCGCTGGGGCTATCCTTCACCCTGTGGAACAGGGCCCTCAGTCGGGGAAACATGACGGTCATCGGCTATCTGAGCTATCTGACGCCGCCTCTGGCCGTGCTGCTGGCCGCGCTTGTGCGGGGGGCTCCGGTCTCATGGCATGCGCTGGCCGGGATGGCCTGCGTGCTGGCAGCCGCCATCGGAGGGCGGCGCTGTACTGGAGCATGACATTGTCTTGTGGAAGAGGGGCGTCTTAACACTGGACAACTGCAGGGAAGAGCACGTATTTTTCCTGCGTTTACGCATCGTTTCAGAACGGTGTTCTCATGTCAGCAAACTGGAGACGCCATGTCCTCTACCAATACCATCGGAGCGTTGGTCCTTGCCGCAGGCAAGGGGACGCGCATGCATTCCGACAAGCCCAAGGTTCTGCAGGAACTTCTGGGTGAGCCCATGCTCCGGTATGTGTTTACCGCCCTTGATCCGATTTTCGGGGACGGCATCTGGACCGTTATCGGTCATGGTGCCGATTCCATCCGCACGGCCTTTGCGGACGAAGACCGTCATTTCGTCCTGCAGGCCGAACAGCTGGGAACCGGGCATGCCCTGCAGGTCGCCTGGCAGTCCCTGATTGACGCCGGCATCAGCCGGGTGCTGGTGGTCAACGGGGATACCCCCCTCTTGCCGCAGGCACGGCTCATGGCCTTCATGAAGGAGGTTGTTGACCGCGATGCGGATGTGGGATTCATGACCCTGACGCTTGCGGACCCCGCCTCGTTTGGCCGTGTCGTGCGGCATAACGGCGAGGTTGCCGCCATTGTGGAAGCCAAGGATTTCGATGAGAACCTGCACGGGCAGGAGCCCAACGAGATCAACGCAGGCATCTATCTGCTGAAGGTTGAGACCGTGAGTCCCCTGCTCGACAAGCTGCAGAATACCAACAAGAGCGGCGAATACTATATCACCGATCTTGTCGAACTGGCCGTTGCCCGGCGCATGCGGGTGTGCGGCGTGGACTGCGGGCAGGACCCGCACCTTCTGGGGATCAACAACCCGGCGGAACTTGTGCGTTCCGAATCGCTGCTGCGCACCAATCTGGTGCTGGAGTGGCTGGAGCAGGGCGTCATGATTCATGCCCCGGAAACCGTGCGTATCGGCCCCATGGTGTACCTGGAGCCCGGCGCAGTGCTGCATGGACCGTGTGAGTTGTACGGACGGTCGGAGGTGCTTCGCGGCGCCGTGGTGCAGTCGCACGTGTGGATGCGTGATTCCGTCGTGGCCGAGGGGGCCGAAATCCGCCAGTTCAGCCATCTGGAAGGTGCCGAGGTCGGGCAGGACTGCATTGCCGGACCATATGCCCGTCTGCGTCCTGGTGCCGTCATGGAGCGAGGTTCCCGTGTGGGCAACTTCGTGGAGATGAAGAAGTCGGTCCTCGGAGAAAAATCAAAGGCCAATCACTTTACCTATCTTGGCGATACCGAGGTGGGCGAGGGCGTCAATATTGGTGCCGGAACCATCACCTGCAACTACGACGGGGTGAACAAGCACCGCACGGTCATTGAAGATGGTGCCTTTATCGGCTCCAATACCGCGCTGGTGGCGCCGGTGACCGTGGGGAAGGGCAGCCTTGTGGGGGCAGGCTCCGTGATCACAAAGGACGTGCCGGAGAACTCGCTTGCCGTGGCCCGGGGAACGCAGAGAAACCTGCCACGGAAACGGGAGTCTTGATTTCACTTGGCAAAAAGGATACGTGTTTGTCATGGAGCTTATAGACCAGTTGGAACAACGCATCGACTCCCTTCTGGAGACGGTTACGACGCTGA
>QKEJ01000043.1 GCA_003252375.1 Halodesulfovibrio sp. | reverse complement strand
GGGGGTCGTGCGGAGGAGGCCCGGGGAGTCTGTCCTCCGTGGCATCCACGATATGGACCGTATGGAAATGCAGCAGACGGGTTTCCAGCATGCCCAGCACCTGCAGGCCGGTCAACGGGTCTGCCTCGAACGGGACACGCTCCTGCCGGATGGTTTCGCGCAGGATGGTGAAGAGCACGTCCCGCGGGAAGGACTGGGCAGCAAGAGAGGCTTCACGAAGCTGCGGGATGACACGACGCATGAGCCGGAACATGGATTCCGCATCAATGGGGAAGCGCTCCCACAGGGTGCCTCCGTGCTCAAGCAGCAGGGCGCACAGGTCGGCAAGGGTGTCGGCAAGGTCGCGCGTGGTCGCAAGGTGTTCCCAGCGGGTGACCGTGGCGTCCAGTATGCGGGCCAGAAGGGCGCGGACCTCGGGTTCGGGCATGGCGGACTGCCTGCCCATGTCCGGATGCAGGGTTCTCGGGTCCGAGTAGCGCTTGCCGGAGCGGATGGCGGTCTCCATGTTGCGCAAGGGCCCGGCAAGAGGCTGTTCCGTTTCCGGTCCCAGCATCTTGAGGTAGGGGTGCCGGACAAGGCTGATGAGCTCCTTCCAGTAGTATCCGCCCGGCGCGGCGGTTTCCTGCAGGCGCATGGCGGTTTCCAGCAGCCGGAACAGGGTGGAACGCTCCAGGGGATACCCCATGGAAATGTTGACGTCCTTGCGGGGCAGGTGGTGCAGCACCGGCATGAGCAGGCCTGTATCGGGCAGCACCACGGCCGTGCCGTGCAGGTCCGTTCCGCTGTCCGGGGAAAGAGAGCGCTCCAGCACGTCCAGCTGGGAGTGCAGGTCGAACCCTTCATGGAAGCTGAGGGTCTGTTCGCGAGGAACGGTATCCTCTGCGCAGACGGCCCCAACGTGCCAGCGGCGCATCCATTTGTCGTGTTCGCGGCAGGCCCAATGGCAGGAGGTGCCGGAATCGGCGAGCCGGGCATCGGAGTGCAGGATGACATGGGCACCGTGCTGCTGATGGAGGTGGCGGAACAATGCGTCCTCCACACCGTTCAGGCCGTAGAAGCCAGCAATGAACACCATGCGGTCGCGCAGGCAGGAAACATGCTGGAAGGCGGAGGCATCCTGTTGCAGGTTACGGATGACCCGGTACGCATCATATCCCGGCGTGGTCCAGCCGTGTTCATCCAGCCGCTGCGTATACAGGGCATGGATGCGGCCGAGATCGCCGAGGATGTCCGCCGCGAAGTCCACAACCTGGCCTTCCATGTACTGAACATCGCTGGGGTCCAGATTCTGGGTGTAGAAATCCTCAAGCAGGTTGGCAAGGCGGACGCCCCACGGGAAGAAGCGGTTCATGTCATCCGTGGGAATGGGCAGCGCACGCCCCGGACCGTCCCCAGGGTGACCTTCTTGTTGTCCTCCTGTTTGCCCGAGGTCATCAAGGCAGCGGAGCAGCAGCCCGACACGGTCCAGCAGGGCGATCTGTTCCGGAGGGGCGGTTTCCGTTTCTGCACGCATGGTGCGGAACAGCTCGTTTACCGTCAGAACCTGCGGCAGGGCGAAAGGCTTGGGCAGGTCCGGCAGGTTGAACATCGTGCGGGCAAGATACCGGCGGGGACGGCTGTGGGGCATGATGATGCAGGCACGCGCCGCATCATTGCCGGTCTCATGCAGCACGAGGCGGGCAAGCCCCTGCAGAAAGTCGTTTTCCCATGGAATGATGGTGAAGGAGGTGGCGGTTGTCATGGGCTATTCCTGTTCGCTCCGGGTACTGTCATCGGCAGACGTCGCGCTTCGTGCGTCGGCGTGGTCGTTGAGGTGCAGCTCGCGAAGATCCAGATAGACAAGGGCGCTGCAGAGTTTTCTGTCGGCATAGGCTGGGATGGCGGCCAGCAGGTTCACGTACCGGGCCACCTGTTGCCGGTGTGCTGCAGAAGGCTGCCCGGTCTTGTATTCCACCACGGTCAGAGTGCGACCATCGTCCACCAGCAGGTCGGTCCGGTGCTGGGCGCCGTGCGTATCCATAATGGGCTGCTCCGGGGTGCCATGGCGTTGCCAGTAGGGAAATTCGGGCAGTGCGGTGAGCCATGCGAACATGGCCTGCAGTTCATCCACAAGCGCGGTCCGGTTTGGGATCGGCATGGGGTTGGCGGCCATGCCATGCCGGATGGCCCGCTGAATGGCTTCATCATATGGGATGGATTCCGTCTGGGGCATGCTCTGGTGCAGCAGCTCAAGGCAGCCATGGACCAGCGTTCCCCTGCGACGTTCGTCAAACGTGATGTCCTGCAGCGGGTTGCGGAAGATCTTGAGGCGCGGCAGCCAGTGCATGGGTTTCCAGCCGTCAAGCGCTGCATCCGGTGCGGATGGGGCGCTTGCACTCGTCTCCTCACCGGCACAGGCAGCGCCGGATGTCTGCGAGGCGCTACGGCCGGGAGCAGGCGGTGCGCCAAGCACGAATTCCTGTTCACGTTTCTCCCGGTTTCGCCCCATGCCATAGTCCTCCAGCAGAAGACGCAAGGCGGCCAGTGTGGGCGATTGCCCCTCATGGAAGGGGGTGGAGGTGATGAAGGCATGCAGTTCCTCCACCGGACGGGTCCAGGCCACGTAAAGCAGGTGAAGCTGTTCGCGGATTTCCGCGGCAATGGACTGGTAGTATGTCTCTCCCAGTTCCTTGCAACGGGGAACAAGAACCTCTTGGCCGAGAACGGAAACAATCTCCGGGTCCGAGGAACGGAGCAGGGTATGATGGTGGAAAGGGATGACAACCGCAGGAAATTCAAGCCCCTTTGCCTTGTGCATGGTCATGATGCGCACGGCGTCCACGTTCTCCGGCATGGGGACCTTTTCCTCTGTGCCGCTGGCGCTCCAGTGCTCAAGGAAGGAGGACAGGGACCGCTTGCCGCGGGTTTCCGCCGCAAAGACCACTTCAAGGAAGCGACGCAGGAAAATGGCGTCCTGCGGGAATCGTCCGAAGGCGTCCACGCGCATGAAGAGCTCGCGTACCGTGTCATAGGCGCTCAGCAGACCCGCCTGCGTGTAGAACGGCGCAATCCACGCCTGCCATATCTGCGGATGGTCGGCCCTGAATGCGGCGAAGAGGCTGCCCGTGCGCGGCGTCTGGGGGGATGTCAGCCAGTCGTCGAGTTCCGTACCGGAGAGGCCGGTCAACGGCCCCATCAGATGGCGACCGGAAATGAATGTCCAGAAGGCGAGGTCGTCGGGCGGGTAATCCAGAAACCGCAGGAAGGCGACGGTCTGTGCAATGATCGGATGGTCGGCCAGCCTGAGGCTGTTTTCGGTGATGACCGGGACGTTCAGTTCCACCAGCCAGCGGGCCACCAGCGCGGCTTCTTCGTTTTTGCGGACAAGCACGGCAATCTCGCCGGGATTCCGTCGGGGCAGCAGTTCATCACGGAACAGGGGGATGAAGCGGTTCTCGACCTGTGCATACAGATCTTCGGTATCCTTGCCCGTGATGTCATAGACATGTACATGGCCTCCGTTTCCCAATCTGGATTCCGGAATGTCCTGGGCCACGCCAGCGAAATTGCGTACTATTTCCTGTGCAGTCTCGGCCTGCAGGTGGTCCGGAGCGCCGGAAAGAAAGGCGGAGACAAAGGCCCCGGCAACGTCGGGGTCGGTCAACCGTGAGAAGGCCGCGTTGTTGAAATTGATGATTTCCTCGCAGCTGCGCCAGTTGTGCGCAAGGGGGCTGCGTTGCGGTTCGCCCGCCACGGCGCGCAGTTCAGGATCGTCGAGGATGGATTCGAACAGGGCGGAATCGCCCCCCCGCCAGCTGTAGATGGCCTGCTTCACATCCCCCACATAGGTCAGCGAGCCGCCCTTGGACAGGCATTCCAGCGCCAGTGGCTGGATGGCGTGCCACTGGGGCAGGGAGGTATCCTGAAATTCGTCGATAAGCAGATGCATGAGGCGGGTTCCCATGCGGCAGAAGGCTTCGGATGCCCCGGCTTCTCCCGTAAGGATACGCCGGGCGTAGTGCGGCCACAGGGAGGACGGCACCTTGCCTTCCGATTGCTGCATGGTCTGCGCCTTGCGGGCCAGCGGTTCCGCCAGCCGCACAAAGGGGACAAGGATGAGCGCCTTGCGCACGAGCAGACCGGTGGTGGCAAGCTCGCCGTGCAGGGTGCAGAGCTCGGCATAGGCACGCGCAAGATCTTCAGAGCCCTTGCCTTTGGACGCCTTGAGCAGACAGTCGTCCACGTGCGCTTTTGTCGTG
>QKEJ01000028.1 GCA_003252375.1 Halodesulfovibrio sp. | reverse complement strand
AGGCGTTCCTGCGTGGCATATGTGTGGATGCCCCGTTCTGCGAGTGCCAAGGAGAGAGGCTTGGGGAACAGGGCCTCATAGCCGATGAGGGCAACCTTGGCATTGGGGAACGGAGAGAGGGCATTTTCCCAGTACAAGACTTGCGCATGGAAGGCCAGGGCACGTGCGACGATGTAAAAGGCGTTTTTTGGGTGGCTGCGGACGACGGCTGCAATGCACGTCAGCAGCCTGCCCAGCGGTTGCCTGAGAAGCGTCTTTGCGAGCGCCAGAGGACCCGGCCGAAGCATGACCGCGTGGCGGGAGTCGTGCTTTTGCAGGAAGGCAAGCGTTCTGCTCCAGTCTTCCGTCTGGAGCACGTCACTGTCGATCTCGATGTGCAGTATGTTCTTGGGGTGAAGACGGCTTCCTTCGGTAAAGTCATAGTAGAGCGTCTTGCAGAACAGCTTGCCAAAAAAGATGCTTTTGTGCGGGAAAAAAAGGATTTCCTGCTCCTGTGCCTGCGGTGGGGGCTGGTGCGAGACCTGGGGGCGTGCGCGTCGGGTCGCCATGGCGCGGGTCAGGGATAGGCCGATGCCGACGAGTCGTGCCGCGCATGCACAGAGCGTCACGATCCTGGGACAGCTGTTGGTAATTGCAGTATTTGATGTACGGATGGCGGTCTGAACGGACAGGGTCCGCGGGAACCAGAGTCTCCATGTTCCCGGATGTGTCGTATGGGCAATCCATGTCAGGCACTGGAGAACGATGCTCGTTTCACGGTGCATGTACTGGTGCAACGTGGACCGCAGGTAGGGCGTTGCCGTCTCCGTGTCGAGGTCGGGCAGGGGAATGCGGATGTCGGGGCCGTAGATGGCTTCACATATCCTGTCTATCCGGCGGGATTGATCCGCCTCAAGGTCTTCAGCCGGGAGGTTTGCACAAGCATCGAAGGAAAGGGGCTGGCTGATCCTGTCGGACAGGGTGGGAAGGTGCTTTTTGATGAAGTTTGACCGGGAATAACGGAACACTCGGATTCCGCACACGGTGCAGCACGCAGCGACAAGCCAGGTGAAAGCGTTAAGCTCGTGGAAAAGAATGTTGCGAACGTTCCTGCCAAACATGAAAAACCTCGGGGAAGAGCGTGAGCGCTTAGCGTTCAGTGGGGCGAGGGAGGAGCCTCCCTCGCCCTTTTGGGGAAGAGTCTGGGGGCTACTCGATGACGTGCCTGAGCTTCCACTCGCCGTTGGATTTCTCCCACAAGTGAGGAGAACGGGCCTTGTCGCACAGTTCATGGAAGTGGTCGGGCGTCATGCCGATGTAGTCCATAATTTCATCAAAGTATCTGTCCGGGAATTCGCCGTCGAACTTGTGTACCAGTGCGACGCCTTCTTCACGGGTGAGGTGCTTGTTGCGGATTTCCTGTGCGGCATCATAGGTGGTACGGCCGATGCCAAACTTCACGTAGGTCGTGTAGTAGTGCAGGTCATCGATCTTGTCGTCGATGGAGTTGTACTTTGAGTACGTGCCCTGGGTGCGGAAAGGCCGAGGCTGGAATCCGCAGTTCTCCATGGCGTGGTAGTATGCTTCCTGCGGAGTCCACTTCACGTAGTAGCCAAGGTAATGCACCTCGATGCTTTTGGACTCCATTTTCTTGTAGTCCGGGGGCAGGTAGGGCAGGAGATCGTTCTTGGAGACGCCGTGCTTTTCGCTGAGCTCCGCTACGGAGACTCCCCCGAAGTACAGGTCGTCGAGGTGCGTCATGGTAAAGTAGGACTTGTCGCGCAGGGACGTGGAGTTCTCGGCGATGGGATTGCCGTATTCGGCTTCCGATTCTCCGTAGAACACCAAGGGAATGTCAAACTGCAGCGCCATCTTGGGGGCAAGATTTTTCTGCCCGAGGATGAAGGTCTGGAAGGGGTGCAGCAGGTTCTCGATGGACAGCCGGGTAAGCAGCTGGTGCATCTTGCCGTTGGGCTTGTAGGTGATGTTGTCGAACCCGCCGATCTCCAGCCAGTTCTTGAAGTTCTGCTGTCCGTACGCAGTGTACATGATGGGAGGCCATGTCACCGTGAGGGGGTGCATCCCGTACTTGTACTTGAGGATATGGGCAGCCATGCAGCTGTCCTTGCCGCCGCTGCCGGGCACGAGGCAGTCGTAGGAACCGTCGTTCTTGCGGTACTTGTCGCAGAGGATGGCAAGCTCCTTTTCACGGGCTTCCCAGTTGATCCCCTCCTTCACTTCGGCGTAGCGGCAGGCGTCGCATACGCCTTCCTCATCAAAATGCATGGTGGGGGTGATGCGGTTCTTGGTGTGTTTGAACTCGGGATACGAGCTCGGGCGTTGATTGGACATCACGCACTTTTTGCAGAACTTCACCTCTGCGGGGAGGCCATAAAACGTCTCTGCGGGTTTGGTCATATTGCTATCCTCTCAGGGCAGTTGTTGCCATGGTTTTGATGTTGTCATAGATGGAAAGCCCCTCTGTGGCACTGCGTTCCGGATGGTGCTGGAACGCGATGACGTTGCCCTTCATCAGGCTGGAGCAGAAAACCGTATCTCCATAGCTCGTCCATGTCAGTGCGACTGCGTCGTCGTCCGGCACGGCGTAGTAGGAGTGGACAAAATACATGTAGGTGCCATTGTCGATGGAGCGCAGCGGCGTATTAGCCCAGCGCGCCGGGCGTGCTGTATCGCTGGCGTTGGCCGCGGCTTCCGATTTGGTGTCCCAGATTTGGCTCCAGCCCACGTTCGGCACCTTGAGTGTGGTCTCGCCAATCTTGGGATTGTCGAAGCGGACAACCTGGCCCGGGATAAGTCCGAGTCCCTTGTGCGAGCCGAACTCGGAACTGCCTTCAAGCAGAATCTGCTGGCCGAGGCATATTCCCACAAGGGGCTTGCCCGTGGCCGCGAAATCCTTGATCGGCTCTACCAGATCAAGTGCATGCAGCGTCTTCATGGCGTCTCCGAAGGCGCCGACTCCGGGAAGAATGGCAAGGTCCGCCTGCATCAGGGCAGTTACGTCCGCAGTCACCTTGGCTTCAATGCCGGCCTGTTCGCAGGCATGCTTGATGCTGAACAGGTTGCCCATGCCGTAGTCTATGATAACGCCGTTGGCTGTCATTGCTGTATTCATTGCATCAACCTCGTCTGATCTAAGCGGTGGGGCGGCAGGAGACGGCGTTTTCGAGCAGATGGCGCTTGATGTCGCCAATGCTTGCCTGGTTCATGCGGTAGGATGTCTTGCCGCTTTGCAGGAAGATGATGTTGCCTTCCTCGCAGAAGTCTTCCTTGTTGATATCGCAATGTTCGATAAAGTTGTAATGGAGCATGCTGGCCATGCTGACTGCATCGGCCTTGCCCTTGGAGATCACGTCATGCACGTGTTCGGGGGTGCCTGCGCCGCCCACGGCGATGACGGGAATGGAGACTGATTCCGCAACCCGGCGGGTCAGCTCAATATCATATCCCTTTCCGGTGCCTTCCTGCCCGATACTGGTGAGGAAGATTTCTCCTGCCCCCAGCTCCTCTACCTGTTTTGCCCAAGCGAACACGTCCTTCCCGGTGGGTTCGCGTCCGTTTTCCATGAAGGCTTCGTAGGAGCCATCCATCTGCTTCTGTGCTTCGATGCCTACCACGATGGTGGAAGAGCCGAACCGGTTGGCGGCCTCGGAAATGAGGTTCGGAGACTTGATGGCGGCAGTGTTGATGGACACCTTGTCTGCCCCGGCACGCAGGGCCTCTCGAATGTCAGTTATGGTGCGCAGGCCTCCTCCCACGGTGATGGGGATGAAGATTTCCTTGGAGGTCTGGCGTACGAATTCGAGGATACTGTTGCGGTCATAAAGGCTGGCCACGGCGTCCATGTATATGAGTTCATCCGCTCCCTGCTCGTAGTAGTACTTGGCAAACCACCATGGCTTGCCGAGTACTCGTAGCCCTTCGAGATGTACTCCCTTCACTAGGTTGGGACCTTTGATGTCCAGTTTAGGGATGATCCGTATGTTCATCTCGCATCCTTCTGTTGGTAATTGGGGGAAGCGCTTGGCAATATGGAATACCTGCAGGTGGTTACCCGGATGTATTCGTAGCGATGACCCCGTATGGGGATGGCATGCGTTTTCTGCATGGATTCACTACCGTTGTTGTTTGCGTATGGGGTCCCATTTACGGGTTTTAGTTCCTGAAATTTTAGGGCTTTTTTTCCTTCTTGGAGTACAGGATTTCGGCAAGCAGAAATTCATCTTCATAGTCAATGTCAAGAGCCTCTTCGCGAGGGAGCAGGACGGCTCCCATGTTGCCGCGCTGGAGCGCTACGCTTGTCTTGAGATGGCTTGTCGTCATTGCGTATACATTACCGGATGGAATGTATTCATCCTGCTGAGGAAAGTCGAAAAATCTTCGTGTGAATGCACCTTCAGAATCGAGAGTGCCTATGTATCTGGACCCTATGTGGATTCTCTTTACGGATATGACAATGTCTCGATTTTCGTCGATGAGCTTTTTAATGCAGGCGTCAATGGTTTTTGCTTTTGTCAACGGCGATGTAGGCTGCAGGAGGACAACATGTGTAAAATTGAGATGCTGAAGCTCTTGTATTGCATGTCGTAATACATCTATGGACGTTGCCGTGTCGCTGGCCAGGTGCTTGGGGCGCAGGAAAGGCACGTCTGCCCCGGCCTGTAGGGCGATATCCTTGATGTTTTCGCAGTCCGTGGAAACGACAATCTGATCGATCAGTTCGGATCGCTGGGCCGTGGAGATGATGTGCTGAATGAGATGCTTGTCTCCAAGCATGCGCACATTCTTACCCGGTAATCGTTTGGATCCGGATCGTGCGGGGATAATTGCCAATACTTTGGTGTCGTTGCTCATCATGCAATCCTGAACGCTGGTGGGTTAAAGGGTGCTGAATCCACCATCAACAAGAATATGTTGTCCGGTAACGTATGCCGACAGGTCACCAGCAAGGAACGCAATGGCGCCCTTGAAATCCTCTTCGGTCCCCATGCGTCGCAGCGGGGTTTTTTTGGTATAGCGTTCCACAAAGCTTTCCGGCTGGTTACGCCAGACCCCTCCGGGGCTCATGCAGTTCACGCGTACGTCCGGTGCCAGCACCGTCGAGAGCCAGCGGGTGGCCTGGATGAGGCCGCCCTTGCTCGCCGCATAGGCCGCCGGGTTCCCCATGTTGGTGCCCTCGTAAAGCCCCATGTCGGGGCCGAGTGTGCCATAGATGGAGGCGATGTTGATCACGGAGCCCTTGCCCGAGGCCTTGAGGTATGGATACGCAGCCTGCACGAGGAAGAAGGGGGAGGTAAGGTTTACCTCCATGGCTGCGCGCCACGTCTCAATGGTTTGTTCCTCAAAGGTCGTAACCCATCCGGTCAATCCCGACGTGCCGACAAAGCCGGCGTTGTTGATGAGAATGTCCAGTCCGCCAAAGCGCGTGGCCACCTTTTCCGGCAGCGCTCGTGTGGCGTGCTGGTCCGCAAGGTCCAGCGCATACCCCTGGGCCTGTACGCCATATTCCCGGGTGAGCTTTTCCGCCAGCTCGTCACAGGTCTCCTGGCGAATGTCCACGACGGCGACGCCTGCGCCCAGCTCGGCCAGGGTTTCGCAAAAGGTTCTGCCCAAATGTCCGGCGCCGCCGGTGACCAGGGCCGTGCGCCCTGCGAGCGATTGCAGTTCGGAGATGGATTTCATGGTAGCGTTGACCTGGGAACCCTTGATTAAAGTGAGTCGGCGGCCGCGTCGCGCATGGCTGCCGGTTGCAGAAAAAGGATGTCCATGACGGATTTCTTGCTCGGAAGCAACCTGTGGTGGGGATAGCATCCCACGACAGTGGTATTGTCCGGCACATCCGTGTTCAGGATGAAGGCATTTGCGGCAAAGATAACGTTCTTGCCCACAGTGCAGTCACCAATGACGGAAGACTTGGAGTACATGATCGTTTCCCCCTTGAAGACAGGGTACTTTCCGTCGTCAAGGCTGCCAACGGTGCAGTTTTGGTACACCGCAAAGAAGTTGCCGTATTGGGCATTCCCGAGGACCGTGCCGACGGGGTGCACCAGCAGGAAGACTTCCGGCATGGCGTTGGCGTAGAACAGATCAAGCCCGTTGAGCATCTTGTTGAGGTAAAAAATCTGTTGGGCGAGTTCTTCCATCCCGTTTCTGGATGCCTCATTGGAGAGGTAGTAGAGATAGATGGCGTAGTGATCCCCGTGCAGGTGATTGAACTGTGCGGTCCCGTTGTTGCTGTAATATTTCCCCTTGATCTGTCTGAACGCCGTTTCCACGCGGGCGAATGCCTTGTCGAAAATGGCACCGAGAAGGATGGCATTCTCCGGCGACGGCGAAAAAAACGCCAGTTGCCGGGCGGTGTGCTGCAGGAGTTGGTCTTTGGAAATGGAACAGTTCATCGGGGTTGTCTCATAATGGGGTGAACGCTAGCAGGCCTTAACCGGAATGCCCTTGTTCTTCAGGAACGAACGGGCCCGTATGGGGTTGTTGTCTCCAAAGTGGAACAGGCTGGCACATGCTGCGGCATGGGCGCCCAGCTCCAGTGCGTCGGCAAGGTGCTGGAAGTTGCCAGCGCCGCCACAGGCAATGATGGGGCGGCGGGTCAGTGAGACGGCCGTGCGGAGCAGGTCGTCGTCGTAGCCTTCCATGGTTCCGTCCCGATCAATGGAGTTGATGAAAAATTCCCCGGCACCGAGCGTATCAAGGCGACGGATGTGGTCGGCGAGGCTGATGGACTCCGTCCGCTTGCCACAATTGGCATACAACTGGTAGCCGCCCTGTTCAAACCGGACATCGATACCTGCGACGATGCACTGGGTGCCGAAGCGCTGGGCTCCTTCGGCAACGAGCTCCGGTCGTCCGTAGAGGGAGGTGTTGATGAGTACCTTGTCGGCTCCGGAATTGAGAAGCTGGCGGATGTCGTCAACACTCTGTACGCCGCCCCCCACCGTGAGAGGCATGAAACATTCCTTGGCTGCAGCCTCCACCGTGTCAAAAAGCGCCTTGCGTCCCTCCTGGCTTGCATCAATGTCGATGAATGCCAGCTCATCGGCCTTCTGGGCATTGTAGATGCGTGCGGCAGAGACCGGATCCCCGGTATCCCTGTAGTCCGTGAAGTGCTTGCCCTTGACCATGCGTCCGTTGCGCAGCAACAGAACGGGAATGATGCGTTTTTTTAGCATGATCCATCCCACATGCAGAAGTTTTCCAGCAGACGCAGGCCTGCCGCCTGGCTCTTTTCCGGGTGGAATTGGAACCCGACAATGTTGTCCCGGGCCACCGAAGAGGTGAAGACCGTCTCTCCGTACGTCGTTGTGGTCAGGGCATCCTCCTGCCGCTCTGTGGTGTAGCAGTAGGAATGCACAAAGTAGTAATCCACACCCGGGCGCGCCCCCTTGAAGAGGGGGTGCGTCCGGGTGGGGTCAAGGCTGTTCCAGCCCACGTGGGGCAGTTGTACGTCCGGGCTCGCGGGCATGATGTCGACCTTGCCCTTGATGATATCGAGACCTTCGGTCGGTTCCGGCTCGGTCCCCAAAGAGGAGAGCAGGTGCATGCCAAGGCAGATGCCCAGTAGCGGCCTGCCGGATGCGGCATAATCCCTGAGTGCCTCAACGAATCCGGCTGTCTGCAGATTTTCCATGGCGCTGGCGTAGGCCCCGACGCCGGGAAGGATGACCCGGTCAAAGGACCTGGTTTCCTCCGGGGCGGAAAAGAGTCTGCTTTCAAACCCGAGGTAGCTAAGGGAGTTGTAGACCGAGTGCAGGTTGCCCATGCCGTAGTCCACTATGCCGATCATGCTCACTTCTTTTCCTCTCTGTACCACTGGTCATAGTCCCACGTTTTTTCGGCCATTTTTTCGTTGGCATAGTCGTGGGTATAGGGCGGAATTTCCGTGTGGCGCACGGTTTCGATGAATTCCTCTTCCGTTATGCCGAGGTATTCAAGCAGGATTTCCAGAGAATGGGGTCTGCTGCCTTCAAGGGCGTAGAACTTCTCTGCCTCCTCCTTGGTCATGCGGCCCTGACGGATGTGGAAGGCGATCATCTGCGACAGGCGACTGTATCCGCGTTTGCAGAACTTGATGTAGTCACGCGAGCCCTGCATGAAGCATTCGATCTTTTCGCACGAGGAGTGCAGTTCGGCAGGCACCCCTTCCAGCTCGTCCGTTTCCCAGCCAAGCTCTTCCATGATGATCTTGGTGTTCTTGGTGTAATCCCAGGGAATGAAGCTGCCAAGGCAGATGGAAGCGCAGTCGATATCGCGCAGCTCCTTGCGGGACGGGTAGGTGTAGGGAAGCAGGTCCCGCTTGTCCACGGGGTTTTCCGGCGAGTTGATCATGCCGTACATGTCATTGGCGGAAATACCCAGGTTGCGGCACATGTTGAACTTTTCTTCGTCCTCGAACTCGATCTCATCCTTTTCGTAGTCGAAGTACGCGCTGATCTCGGAGAGCGGTTCTCCCCAGATGATCAGGGGGATGTTGAACTTGACCGCAAGGCGGATCGGGTACGAGTAAATGCCGCAGTGGCAGTGCCAGCAGAAGTCGGTCTTGCGCTTGAAGGATTCAAGCATGAGCCGCAGCACGATCTTCCAGTTAGGCGTGAATTCGAGGAAGTCGCAGCCCAATTTCTTTAAGGCGCGTTCCGTGTTCTTGCGAATGACGGGGCGCATGAAGCCGTGGTTGAAGCGAACGACCAGCGGCTTCAGGTTGTACTCCTTGCAGAGGTAGTAGAGCTGGAAGGTGCTGTCCTTGCCCCCGCTGTAGGGGATGATGCAGTCATAGTCGTACTTGCCCCGATACTTTTCAATGACCGCATCAAGCTGCTTCTTGCGATGGGCCCAGTCGATACCGGTTGCCTTGTGTTCGGCGGATTTGCAGATGTTGCATACGCCGTCAGGACCGAACTCGATAGTTTCGTAGGTCTCGGGGAGGCCGCATTTGGAGCATTTCTTCAGTGTTGTCATGGTAAATCCTTTCAGCTGGTTGCACGTGTTTCAGGCCGTGCGCCGTACTGTTTGCAGGGTGTCCGCCGGATGAAATGCCCTAGGTGAGGCGCTTGAATCCGGTTTGGGCCTCCGGCCCCTTGAGCAGGGCATGGACGTTGCCGTCCTTGACCGCCTTGCTGATGGTCCCGAATACGGGGTCACTTTCCGCGATGAACGCATCCAGCACGGCATTGGAGTATGCTGCCGTCATGTAGACTGCTGCACCAACCAGGTAGCCGCGGTACAGCATCTCCTGCGTGTACAGGGTCTGAAGCGCGTTGGCATCGGGATGGTTGAACGAAATATGCGTCAGGGGCGGGATGCCGTCCACGTGGATGGACAGGCCATGCTTCAGGGCAAGGGCTTCCCATCCGGCGTTGAGCCGTTCGCCAAAGGCGATGAGCTGTTGCTGGACGTTGTTCGCCCGCATCTTTTCTATGGTCGCCAGCGCAGCGGTAAAACCGACACGCTCGGTCCACATGGTCGAGCTGATGAAGGTGGACTGGGCAGCGTTCATGGTCTGTCTGCGGCCGATGATGGCGGCAATGGGGTACCCATTGCCCAGTGCCTTCCCAAAGACGGCAATGTCAGGCTCCACGCCGTAGGTCATGTGTATGCCGCCGAGGTTCATGCGGAACCCGCTGGTGACCTCGTCGAAGATCAGCACGGCCTTTGTCCGGTCTGCAATGGCGCGTACCCCTTCAAGGAAGCCCGGATCAGGGGCGCTTCCGCGCTGGGGTTCCATGATGATGACGCCGATGTCATCGTGCTTGGCCATCAGTTCTTCCAGGTCATCCAGGTTGTTGTACCGGAAGGGAAGGGCTGAGGCTGTCAGGCCTCTCGGAACGCCATGGGGTTCAAGCCCCGGCAGCAGGTGCCCGTCGAGGGAGGAGTTCTCCGAAAGGTTTGCGGCCAGGTACCAGTCGCTCCATCCATGATACCCGCAGAAGGCTATGCGTCCCTTGCCGGATGCGGCGCGTGCGATACGGATGGCAACGGCGCAGGCCTCACCGCCCGTGCGGGCGAACCGGGCCATCTGCGCCCAGGGGTGGAGTTCGACAAGGGTCTTGGCAAGCTCAACCTCTTCAGGAGCATTGAGCGTGCACATGTTGCCCTTGGCAATGGCGTCGGTCACGGCGGCGTTTACGTCGTCATCGGCGTATCCGAGGATGCAGGCGCCCACACCCATCTGGGCAAAATCGATATAGCGGTTGTCGTCCAAATCCCAAACTTCACAGCCCTTGGCCCGGTTGTAGTACGCCGGCCACTGGTCGGGAAGGAATCTCTCGCATCGCTTCGAGAGGAGCTGACCACCTCCGGGAATGATCTGCTTTGCCTCATGCCAGAGTTTTTGACCTGAATTCATTGGGAATGTCCTGTTATTGTAAATAGTTCAGATTGTCACGGGGTCGGGAAGAAAGGCCCGGCGCTTGGTTTGCCTCAGTTGAACGATCTCAACTGTTCAGTACCGACTGCAGGGACGTGATCTGCTGCTGTACGAGGAACTCGCACCAGAGCAGGTCCTGCTTCCTGTCAATCTCTATGCCTTCGTAGGGGTCGACCATGTGTTGAAGGGTCTGGCTCGTATAGAAGGTCTTGCTTTCGAGAAAGCTGTTCCATCTGGTGATGTAAAAGCCGCCGGAGGGAGTCACCTCCGTCTTGAAGGCCTGCCTGGCCACATTGGCAAGGCTGGCGATGTTGCTGGCAACCTGCTCGAGGTACATGCCCTCGGGCTGGATGAATAACGTATTCGGATGCGATTCGCGTACGGCAACAATGGCTTCGGCCTGGGGAGTCTTTTCCAGTTTGTCAACGGCAGCGAGGATCGACGATTTGCGTACGAAGGGCGAGGTGGGCTCCAGCAGCCCCAGGGCGTCAAAAGAGAGTCCCTGCGCCGAGGCGTATTCCATGGCATGCAGGCAGACATCAACTGAGGACGCCGTGCTGGTGGCCAGATGCTCGGGGCGGATGAAGGGAACCTCCACGCCGTGGCTTCGTGCAATGTCAGCATATTTTTCGCTGTCCGTGCTCACCCAGACTGTTCCGCCAATGCCCTTTGCTACCATGGCCTTCCAGACAATGAGGGGGACGTTCTCTATGCAGCGGATGTTCTTGTCGGGGATTCCCTGCGAACCGGATCGGGCAGTAATCAGCCAGAGAATATTCATGCGAAGCCTCGCTCCATGCGAAGGTTATGCGTTTGGTGTCTGTGTTGTACGAAGGTGCCTGAGAAATGTTGTCCAGGGGCTACTGTCAGGGGCGTTCTTCAATTTAATGTGCCGTTCCATGTAGCCCTCATAGACGGAGCCATCCACATCCATGAAGGGGATGCTAGGCCAGGTCGCCGGCTGGTGCAAATCCAGAATCGGTCGTTTCAGTTCGTCAGCGTACGATCTGATGTATGCCTGTGTATATGCGCTCATTTCCTTGAAGGTAAGGAACGCGATCGGCTTCCTGAACAGCACGGCATAGCCGGTTGCTGTGGACATGTGGGCGAGCGTAAGCTTGCTGCGGCCAATGATTTCACAGGTGTTTCCGCGGACGATTTGGCGGTCGCCAAACGGTGCCTCCCTGTCGCTGTAGTTGGATCTGGGATGGGCGCAAATAACAACCTTGAGGCCAGTCGTGGCTTCCACCCAGTCAAAGAATCGGCGCATGAGGGGATAGTACAGTTCCTCGGAGACATTGTTTATGCGCCATGTCAGGTTTTCCGGATGGCAGGTCATGGCCTCGTCAATGAACACCGCGATGTCTTCTTCCTGAGCGACGTTTCCTTTGCACGTACGAAATATTTCGTAATCCAGCGAGTGGGCCATGATGCACTCGCGTGCGTTTTGGCCGAGTCGTTTTGTGTCCGTGCCGCCGCAGATGAGGGAATACTGTGGCCTGTTGGTAAGTCTTTGCTGGAGGCCGCTCAGTTTATACAGAATTTCCAATCCCTTGTGGAGGTTCATGGTCGAGAGGTAGAAAAGAATCTTCTCCTTGCCCATGGGGAAAAAGACGCGGGGCAAGGACATGTATATCGTCGAGTAGTGAATGTTCAGCTGCCCCATGCGGCGCAGAATCCAGTAGGAGCGGAAAGACGGAGGCAGACAGAAGATGACATGGTCTGCCTCCGTAAGCGTTGCGAGGTCTCGGAGCACCTGACGGATTGTACGGTAGAACGTGGGCTGCACATTGCCTGCAAGCGGCTTGGGTTGCTGTGCCTTGAACTGGCTTTGCAGGAATAATGGAGTCATTTCCCATATCGCAACGTCAACTCCTTCAGACAGGAGCGTATCGATTTCGAATCGATCATAGTCCCGCTGACTGAAGAAGTTGGCATAGAAGATATGAAGCTTTTTGACAGACATTGCAGCTTCCGCTTCCTAAACGTTGTAGATGTCGGTCTTGTACCGGGCAAGGTTCTGCGGGTTGGTGAACCAGGCGATGGTCTTCTCAAGCCCGGCTTCAAGGCCGTACGTGTGGGTGTACCCCGTCAGGGAGCGCAGCTTGGAATTGTCGCACAGCAGACGCATTACCTCGGACTTTGCGGGGCGGATGCGCTCATCCTCTGTCTTGATGGTCGCCGAGGTGTGCATGAGCTTGTTGATCAGGACAAACAGGTCCCCGATGGAGATATCCGATCCGGATCCGACATTCACTTCCTGGCCCACAGCCGCATCGCACTGTGCAAGCGCCACGAGTCCGCCGCATGTGTCGAGCACGTAGTTGAAGTCACGGGTCGGGCGGATATCGCCAAGAGCGACTTCCTTTTTGCCCTTGGCAAGCTGCGCAATGATGTTCGGAATGACAGCCCGTGCAGATTGTCTGGGGCCGAACGTATTGAAGGGGCGGGCTATCACGACCGGAAGGTCGAAAGAGTTGTAGAAGCTCTTGGCAATGGCGTCAGCCCCGATCTTGGATGCACTGTAGGGGGACTGGGGCTGCAGCGGATGGTCCTCGTTAATGGGCACCTGCAGCGCTGTTCCGTACACTTCGCTGGTGGAGGTGTGGATGATGCGGGAACATCCAGCATCCATGGCGGCCTGGCAGATGTTGAGCGTTCCCCTCACGTTGGTATCCACATAGGCGTCCGGAGCAATGTACGAATAGGGGATGGCTATCAGCGCGGCCAGATGGAACACGATGTCCACCCCGGTGGTGATTTTTCTGCAGAAGTGGGGATCGCGGACGTCGCCCGTGACGATTTCCACCTTGTCCCGTGCCGGGGAGCTTTCGAGCCAGCCCCAGTCGTTGAAGGAGTTGTACAGGCAGAGAGCCCGTACATCCGCACCGGCGTCAACCAGCATTTCCGTGAGGTGGGAACCGATGAAGCCATCGGCTCCGGTGATGAGAATCTTCTTTGAATTTGTGATCATATGACTAGTCGCCTGGATTAGATGTCGTCAGTGATGTGTTTATCTGATGGCCTGTATCGTGTTCGTATTGTGTGAGAACGTCATGTTGCAGGAGCAGCTGCCGGGGGCTTCAGGTCCGTGCGTCCACAGGCTGCTGGTCTTGTCGGCATTACCCGTTCTGTATTGAACAGAAGTGCGAATCATACTCCGTTTCCGCACGCTCAAAATCATCCATCCTGCCGATGTCGAGCCAGTACTCCCGAATGGGGAAGCAGGTGGCCGAGTGGTTTTGGGTCATGAGCGTCCGGTACAGGTCGGGCATGTCGTAGAACGTATCCTCCGGAATGACATCCAGAGCCTCGGGGTTCAGCACGTAAATGCCTGCATTGACGAAGAAGTTGTGCTTGGGTTTTTCCTCAATGCTTACAAGCGCATTGCCGTTGGTCGTGACGACGCCGAAGGGGACCTGGAATTCGTATTCCCGGACACACATGGTTGCCTTGCCGCCGCCGGCCTTGTGAAACTCGAGGAGTTGGCGAAAGTTCGTATTGGTGAGCAGGTCGCCGTTCATGACGAAGAAGGGCATGGTGGGGCGTTCCGGAAGCAGGCTGAGAGCCCCTGCTGTCCCCATGCGCTTATGCTCCTCGACATAGGTGATGCGGGCCCCCCATCGTGAGCCGTCACCGAAATAGCCTTTGATGATCTCCGACTTGTAGTTCACGCACAGGATGAAATTCCGGAATCCGTGCGCTATGAAGTTCCCGAGAATGGTCTCGAGAATGGGTTTGCCTCCCACAGCCAGCATGGGCTTGGGGCAGGTGTCGGTCAGAGGGCGCAGACGGGTGCCCAGCCCTCCAGCCATGAGGACAACGGGGTTCTCCAGGCCGGGAGTTGAGACTACTTCCTTGAGGCTTTTCAGGCCGGTGATGACCCCGTTTTTATCTACAAGGGGGATCTGCATGATGTCCCGCTGGCGCATCAGGGCCAGTACGTCCTCGTGCTCGCGGGCAGACACGAAGTTCGTGCACATGGCCTCGCTGATGGGCGAGGAGAGCTGGATCTGCTTGAGCAGAGCCCTGCGGATGTCGCCGTCCGTCACCGTGCCCAGCAGGCGGTTGTTTTCGTCAACGACCAGGGCGATTTGCAGGCCGCCCTTGTCGATGATGCCGATGGCATCGATGATCGGTGCGGTGTTGCGTACAAGTATTTTTTGCCAGTCTTTCATGTCATCAATCCTGAATAGCTGATGTAGGCCGTGTCTGCTGCCATCCGGCGTTACAGCTCAATCGGTTCTTCTCCGGAGAAGTCTCTGGGGGCCTTTTTGCCGAGGATTTCCCAGTAGCGCATGGGGGAAATGCCGTTGCCCGGCCGCTTGATCGCCAGATTCTCTTCCGTGAAAGTGTCGCCTGCGGCGATGTCGCAGGCCGCCACAATGCTCTTGCGGACCACGCTGATATTGCCGAGTTCGCTGGGGCGTGGTTTCTTTTCCCCGTCTCCCAGGGCGGTCTCGACATTGCGGATCGCCCGGACCATTTCGGTCAGCTCGCTGGGCTCAAGAGATGCCTTGTGGTCAGGGCCAGGCAGGTTCTTGTCCAGTGTAAAATGCTTTTCAATCAGGCAGGCGCCCAGGGCCACGGCAGCCACGGGAATGGTAATGCCGGGGGTGTGGTCCGAGTAGCCGACCGGAATATCAAACAGCGCCCGCAGGGAATCCATGCCCAGCAGGTTCACGTCTTCATACGGTGTGGGGTACTGGGTTGTGCAGTGCAGAATGGTGACGCGTGTGCGCAGCAGCTCCTTGCCCTCGGGCGAAGTGTAGGCATTTTCAAAGGCCCCTGCAACAGGAGCAGCCGTCGGTTCGAGCATGCCGTAGGCGAGCACGCCGAGGGTCGTCCGGATTTCTTCCGGGGTGGCCATGCCCGTGGACAGGATGATCGGCAGCCCGGTGCGGGCTACCTTCAGCAGGAGCGGTCCGTTGGTGAGTTCGCCGGACGGAATCTTCATGCGCTGCACGCCAAGCTCCATGAGCAGATCCACGCTCTGCAGGTCGAACGGGGTGGACATGAACTCTATGCCCGTTGTCCGGCAATGGGCGAGCAGGGCAACGTGGTCGTCGGCGGACAGCTCCAGTTTCTTCAGCATGTCGAGCTGTGATTCCGAAGCGTCTGTGCTGGCCTGCTGGTAGGCGGCCTTGGATGCCTTGGCGGACGCAATGCTGGTGGCCTTGAAGGTCTGAAACTTGACCGCATCCGCTCCTGCGGCGTGGGCGACGTCTATGAGTTGCTTGGCCAGGTCGAGCGAGCCGTTGTGGTTCACTCCGGCCTCGGCAATG
>QKEJ01000107.1 GCA_003252375.1 Halodesulfovibrio sp. | reverse complement strand
ACTGGACCCGCATCAGCTCCGCCTCGTTCCATGTTGAGGTTGCCACAAGGCGGGGCAAGGAACTGCTTCTGGCAGGCGGGCCTCTCGATCTTGCCACGGACGCGGACAAGGAAGCGGCCATGCGTGCGCACAGGCGCATCGTCAAGGAGTCGCTGCGCAACGGGCTCAAGTACCCCTGGCGCAATACCTCGGACATTCTCAGCCGCGCGTGGGATTCCACGCTGTGGCAGCATCGTGCCCGGCACTGTTTTTCGTGCGGCACGTGCAATCTTGTCTGTCCCACCTGTTACTGTTTCGACATGAAGGAAGAGCTGGACAACACCCTGACCGGCGGTGAGCGCTTCAGGGAGTGGGACGGCTGCATGATGGACAGCTTCTCGCGCGTGGCGGGGGACCACAACTTCCGGCCGCATACCCGTGAACGCTTCCGCCACCGCTATTACCGCAAGGGCAAGTACATCTACGACAAGACCGGGCAGCTGGGCTGCGTGGGCTGCGGCAGGTGTGTTTCCGGCTGTACTTCGGGCATTGCCGACCCCAAGGCGGTGTTCAACGAACTGTGGGAGGCGGACAAGCATGACTCCTGATACCTTCTTTCAGTATGTTCCCGCGCCGGCCACGCTGGTGAAGAAGGAACGCCTTTCGGATTTCGTTACCCTGTTCACCTTTCAGCCGGACAGCGGCAAGGCCCTGATGCACAAGCCCGGGCAGTTCATCATGGTTTCCAGCTACGGGGTGGGGGAGGCGCCGTTCTCCATCAGTTCGCCGCCCAACGCCACGGGCAGCAGCTTCGAGCTGGCGGTGCGGCGCATCGGCAACGTGACCAACGCCATGCACTCCATGAAGGTGGGCCAGAAGGTGGGCATCCGCGGCCCCTACGGCTCCAGCTTTCCCGTGCAGGACTTCGTGGGCAAGGACACCATCTTCGTGGCGGGCGGGCTTGGCTACATTCCGCTGCGCAGCCTCTTGCACTACCAGCTGCGGCACCGCGACGAGTTTGGCCGCATTATCGTCATGATCGGCTGTCGTAATCCTTCCGAGCGCATCTTCGTGGACCAGATCAAGGAGCTGGAAGAGCGCGACGACGTGGAGGTCTACGAAACCGTGGACTGCGGCGACGAAAACTGGTGCGGCAACGTGGGGCTTATCACCACGCTGCTGCCCGACGTGGAGATAGACCCGGACATCACGCACGTGGCCATGGTGGGCCCGCCCGTCATGTACCGGTTCGTCATCAAGGAATGCCGGGCCAGAGGCATCTCGCGCGAGAACATCTATGTTTCGCTGGAGCGGCACATGAAGTGCGGCATCGGCAAGTGCGGGCATTGCCAGATCAACGGGCTGAACGCCTGCATCGAAGGACCGGTGTTCAAGTACCACGACATCCAGACCCACCCGGAAGCTCTGTAGGAGGCCGTCATGATACGCAAACCCAAGATAGCGTTCTTTGACTTTGCCGGATGCGAGGGCGACCAGCTGCAGGTGGCCAATCTGGAGGAATCCCTGCTGGACCTGCTGGGCCACGTGGAGGTGGTGAGCTTCCGCGAGGTGATGACGGGCCATAGCGACACCTATGACATTGCACTGGTGGAAGGCTCCATCACCCGTCCCGAGGACGCGGAACGGCTGAAGACCATCCGCGCCAATGCAAAGATTCTGGTGGCCTTTGGCGCCTGTGCGACCATCGGCGGCGTGAACGCCATGAAGAACTTCATGAGCGAGACCATGTACCGCAGACAGGTCTACGGCGACAATGCCCGCTGCTACGATACCTACGCGGCGCGGCCGCTTTCGGCCGTGGTGAAGGTGGATGCCGAGATTCACGGCTGCCCCATAGACCGCAACGAGTTCATGCGCATCGTCAAGGATCTGCTCATCGGCAAGCGGCCGTTCGTGCCGGACTATCCCGTGTGCGCGGAATGCAAGCAGGCGGGCAACATCTGTCGGTACGATCTGGGCCAGTTGTGTCTGGGCATGGTTACCCGTGCGGGCTGCGGCGCATGCTGCATCACCGAGGGCGCGCATTGCTGGGGATGCCGGGGGCTTGCCCCCATGGCCAACCTGGATGCCGCCCGTTACGTGATGGAGGAACGCGCCGGATACAGCCGCACGGAGGTGCAGGATCTGCTGCGCATCTTCCTCAGCCATACCACCGCGCCCCTGTAGCGGCAGGAGGATATACGAATGAGCGCCAAGAAAACGAAACCGACGGCTCCGGCCGCCGGAAAGGCCCCCAAGGCCGAAGCGCCACGTGTCGCTGCGGCTGCCAAGCCTGTCGCCACCTGCGGTTCCTGCACGGACCCGCTGCTGGCGGCCGAGGCTGCCGGCAAGAAGACCGTGAACGTGCACCACGTGACGCGCGTGGAAGGGCACGGGAACATCGTGGTCATCATCGACGAGAAGAACGTGGTGGAGTCCGTGCGCTGGGAAGTGCCGGAAGCGCCGCGCTTCTTCGAGGCCATTCTGCAGGGCCGCAGCTACAAGGACGTGCACCAGATCGTGTCGCGCATCTGCGGCATCTGTTCCATAGGGCACCAGCTCTCGTCCCTGCAGGCCACGGAAGACGCCATGAACATCCGCATCTCCAGCCAGACGGTCACGCTGCGCAAGCTGGCCATCCATGCGGAGAACCTGCAGAGCCATCTGCTGCATCTTGCCTATCTGGTGCTGCCGGACCTTATGGGTGTAAACTCGGTCATTCCGCTGGCGGAAACCCACAAGCCTCAGCTGGTGGGCCTTATCGGCCTGCGGCGGCTGGCCAACGAGTTCTCGCGCACCATCTGCGGCCGCACCACGCATCCGCAGCGCATGGTGCCGGGCGGCTTTACCAAGCTGCCCACCGAGGCGGAGCTGCTGGTGCTTATGGAGGCGTTCCGGGACAGTATTCCCGGATTTGTCGCCGCGGCGGAGCTGTTCGCCTCTGTGGCGGGCAAGCTGCCGGACTTCAGTCGTCCGACCGAGTACATCGGGCTGGTTTCCCCGTCCGAATACGCCCTGTACCGGGGCGAGGTCGGCTCCACCGATGACAGCCGCAAGCCGGCCAGCTTCTACAAGGACGTGACGCAGGAATACTGCGTGCCCCAGTCCACGGCCAAGTGGACCCGGAACAAGCGCAGCTCCTTCATGGTGGGCGCGTTGTCCCGCTACAAGCTGAACCATGGGCATCTGAAGCCCACGGCCCGGAAGATTGCCGACCTCGTGGGGCTGACGCCCGCGACCACCAATCCCTTCCACAACAATCTCGCCCAGTTGGTGGAATGCGTGCACTCCGTGGAGGATTCCATGGAGCTCATCGACAACCTGCTGACCAACGGCGTGCAGCGTGAGAAGGCCCCGGTTATCCGGCCTCGTGCCGGGCGCGGGGTGGGGGCGGTGGAAGTGCCGCGCGGCATCCTCTTCCACAGCTACGAATACGACGCCAAGGGCCGTATGGTGGAGGCGGATTGCGTAATCCCCACCAACATGAACCACGCCAATATCCAGCACGATCTGGAGGCGCTGGTGCCCACCATTGCGGACAAGAGCGAAGCGGAGATAGAGCTTGTCACCTCCATGCTGGTGCGGGCGTATGATCCGTGTATCTCGTGTTCCACGCACTGCATTGACGTGACGCCCGGGCAGGACAGCAAGCCTGATAGGGGGGTGCGGTTCGTGTACAAGGGGCGGTAGTGCCTGACTGGTTTAGAGAAGAATGAAGAAATGAAGAGGCCCGCGCCGGAAGGTGTGGGCCTCTGCTTATTTGCAAGTGGCCGTAAACAAGTGGGCTTTTGGGATCATGTCGCCGCCGCGCATCAGAGTGGTAGAAAGGTGGCCATCCATGTTTTTTGTATTGAATCTAAAATGGTATAGCTCGATGGTGTTGTTGTCGTTGTAATTTGCTAGCAATATGAGTTCTATGGTGTTGTCAGATTTGCGGAATGTTAGAGGGGTGATGGTTCCCCCTTGGTCACGAATGCTTTTGAGTTTTTGTGATGCGTCTATGTATTTGATGTCGTAGCTCTTGTTCTCTTCATCTATGAAAAGTAGTGTGTGTCCATTGATGCGTCCATTCCCCCATCCTGTCTCTTTTGTGTTCATTATGGATGGTATGAAGTATTCATATCCTGTAATATCTGAGCAGGTTGTAACCAGTGCGTCTTCAGCCATAGCGTTGGATGTCGAAATTGTTAGCAATGCAAACAAGAAAAATATTATTTTCATAATCACCCCATCAGTGTTTTATGAAAAATAACACGGCCGCCAGTCGATATCAATGAGTCGATTGGCGGCCGAGAATT
>QKEJ01000161.1 GCA_003252375.1 Halodesulfovibrio sp. | reverse complement strand
CGAGGGCAATAAGAACGCGCCTCCCCTCACCATCCGGCTCATCCTGGCCTCGGGCCACATCAGGAATCGGTGGAAAGTCTCTACTCCCGACTGCCCCGAAGATGGGGGACTCAACAGCGCGCACAGCACCTTGTCGGCATCAGCATTGTCCGGCCTTATCGTCAGGCCGGGTGCGCAGCAGGAAATACGCGGCACTGGCAACAAGAACGCCCCCGCCGAAGTAGAACGACACCCCCAACCCGAACGAGACCGCGAGCATGCCGCCGATAATCGGGCCGGTGGTATGGCCGATGTCCATGATCGAACCGAGCGCTCCCATGACGGAACCATGGCAGCCCTTTTCGCTCAGATCCGCTAGATGGGCGACGCTGGCCGAAGTGACGAAGGAAATGGCCAGTCCGAGAAGAATCGAGGCCGCCATCATCATCCAAAACGAGTCGGCATGGGCAAGGAGCACCATGCAGGCCGCACCAAACATCGCTCCGCCGAAAATCTGCGGCGGCCGGCCATGGATGTCGGAGAAATGGCCCAGGGCAGGCTTGGACATGGCAATGGTGATCACCTGCGATGAAATGCACAGGCCGATCTGCCAGGCTGAAAGACCGAGAGCAAGCCCCCGGATGGGCAGGAACGTTTCGAAGATGCCAAAGCTGAACAGAATGGCCGCCTCAACCCCGCAGGTGGCCAGGATGGCGCGGTTGTTCAGCAATGCCCCCAGTGCGTCCCGCCAGGCCGCGGCGACGGAGCCGCCGCCTTCGTGCGCATCCGCAGCCTCACTGGTCCGTTCCCTGGGAAGCGCCAGCATACCTCCGAAGGCCATCACACCCGCAACACCGCAAACCAGGTAAACCGGGGCAAAATCATATACGCCTCCTGTCAGGCTGAAGGAGAGGATGGCACCTCCGGCGGCGGGGGCAATGAATCGTCCGAGCAATGTCGCTGACGAAAACCATCCCAATTTGGCCCCCCGGCTCTGCTCATACAAATCGGCCACGAGGGCCATGGCCACCGGTCCGAAAACGGCTGTGGCCAGACCGTGATAGAAGCGGATCACACCGAGTTGCCAGATGCCGGAGACAAGGAGGTAGGCGAACGGGGCCGTGGCAAATACCGCACCGGACAGCAACAGCATGCGCCGCCTGCCGAGCCTGTCGGACAGGAACCCGGCAGGCAGGCTGAACAGGATGCCCGTAAAGGCGGACACACCAGCCACCAGACCGATGGCAGCCTGATTGCCGCCCAGGCTGTCGACCAAAAGCGGCAACGACGGGTTCTTGGAAATGGTGGAGCTGAAGATTGCCAGCAGCCCCACCCCGCACAGGATTTTGAAAGGAGACGCGCCCATGTTATTTCGCGCTGTTCGCCTTCGCGATCAAACCCTGTATTTCGTCGTGATAGTTGAAATAGCGCTCTCGCGTGATGTCGTTCTTTCCATACTTGATGAACTCCGTGAGGATATCCTTGAAACGGGTTTCCGCTTCCAGTTCATCCGCCAGTTCCACGACGCCCTCGTGGACGATGTCCGTTATCCGATCTGCATAGATGATGATGCGCTCCTCCAGCCGGTGAAGGGTATAATCCTTGACCGGCAAACCGAACTCCCTGGCTTCGTGTTCGGTGAGCCCGCCACGGATGTGTTTCTCCATGATGATGCAGACGTCGGGGGGCAGGCCGATGCTGGCGCCCATCTCCGAGCCCAGCAGACCGTGCCCTATCTCGTGCGTGATGATTTTCCCCAAGTCGTGGAACAATGCTCCCCGGCCCACAAGTTCCATGTCAAGATCCGCTCCTGTTCGACGGGCTATATCAAGAGCCTTTTCCGCCACCTGGGTGGAATGCAACAGGTCTTCCTCGTTCATGCCCTGTTTGCGGAGCAGGTCCAGGTCGCGTTGTTCTATCCGATAATCATTCATTGGCATTTCCTCCCCTGATCCCGAAGCAGTCATGGGCACCGGCCGGCTGTTCTTCATATCCCCCGGCAAGCTGGGCGAACGCCTTGTCCATGCCCTCACGGATGTGATTGACGTACTCCACAACGCCTTCGTCTCCCCACTGCTTGTGAGCCAATGGGGTGAAATCCGGAATGTGAGCAAAACAATGACGTTCGTCCTTGTGATCGGGCTCATCCACACGGTCAAGAACCTCGCGCCATTCGTGTCCGGCACGTTTAAGACGGCTGTCGGCGGCTCCTGCCGTGAAGTTCACCGTAGTTTGTGGATATATGACGAGCGACTTAAGACCCTCCTGAATCGTGGATATAACATGTGTCATTTCTGTCAACACCTGTTTCTCGCCAGGGTTGGCCCATTGGCCAAGAGAGCGTGTGGACGTCGTTGCCCAGCGCCATACGGCCAACCAACTCTGCTTGTGACGGCACCACCGGCTTCGTGCTTGGCCGAATCCGCTCCACAGCCGCCTCGATTCTCACCGAGCCCCGCTCCCATCGACGGGAGCGTCCGGCGCCACTGGTCCCAAGACACGAGGCCACACTGCCAGACGGCTTTACCGCACACAATTCCCCCCGACCTGCACAGCATCTTCCGATGCAACTTCTATTGTGTCTAATTAGGCATAATATAGCGTTGTGCATAACCATGGGAATGAAACCTTTTTTTGCCGCTTGTTTCGATTCTCCGTAGCTGTCGGTGTTCTTTGGTACATGCAGTACCAAAGCAAAACTATTGAGGTGCATTTTTGTGCGTACCGGAAAACCTATAACAGCGCAGAGCACCGCTTATATCCCCTTTGGCGGGCTTGGGGTGTCTCTTGAAGCATGTGAGGAGTATGCCGAAACGCTGCACGTTCAAGTCATTACTTGGGCTCCGGCACCGTTTTGCATCGGCAATGCTCTGCATGAGCCTCCTGCGGCGCTCTCCGGCTACAGGCTTCTTACAGTGCTCGGCTGTGAGATTCGTGGACGATAACAACAAATCAAGGATTACGGAATGAAACTGAATCGTCGTGACTTTGTCCGGCTGTCTTCGGCCACCGCCCTTGGCGTCGCGTTTGCGGGCCTGGGTGCGGCGTGCACCAAGACGGGTGTGGCAAAGATCGCCCAGATGAAACCGGATTGGAGCAAGGAGACCACCTCCGTCTGCGCCTACTGTTCCGTGGGCTGCGGGCTGGTCGTCACCACCTCCCTGCAGACCAAGCGGGCCATCAACGTGGAAGGCAACCCCGACCACCCGATCAACGAGGGCTCCCTCTGCGCCAAGGGCGCGAGCTCCATCCAGATGACCGAAAACGAGCTGCGCAACGGCAAGTGCCTGTACCGCGCCCCCTACTCCGCCCAGTGGGAAGAAAAGAGCTGGGACTGGTGCAAGAAGCGCATCGCCCGCCTGGCCAAGGACTCCCGCGACAAATCCTTCCAGGTGAAGAACGAGAAGGGCCAGGTCGTCAACCGCAACATGGGCGTGGCCTCCCTCGGTTCCGCCGCGCTGGACAACGAAGAATGCTACGCGATGCATGCGTTCATGCGCGCGCAGGGCATCGTCTATCTCGAACATCAGGCCCGTATCTGACACAGCGCCACTGTTGCGGCTCTGGGAGAGTCGTTCGGACGCGGTGCGATGACCAACCACTGGAATGATCTTCAGAACAGTGATTGTATCCTGATAATGGGCAGCAATGCTGCCGAAAACCATCCCATTTCCTTCAAGTGGGTGCTCAAGGCGCAGGCCAAGGGCGCGAAGGTCATTCACGTCGACCCGCGCTACACCCGTACTTCCGCGCGCTCGGACAAGTATATTGCGCTTCGTTCCGGCAGCGACATCGCCGTCCTCGGCGGCATGATCAAGTACATCATCGACAACAAGCGCTACTTCCTCGACTACATGCGTGACTACACCAACGCCTCTTTCATCGTTGGTGAGGACTACAAGTTCGAGGACGGTCTCTTTTCCGGCTTCGATCCCAAGACGGCCTCCTACGACAATTCGAAGTGGGCCTTCGAGTACGACGAGGCCGGTGTCCCCAAGATGGACAAGACCCTGGAGCACCCCCGCTGCGTCTTCCAGATCGTGAAGAAGCACTACGAGCGGTACAACCTGGATAACGTTTCCAGGATGTCGGGTATTTCCCATGAAGACCTGACCGAGCTCTATGATCTGTACTCCGCCACCGGCACCGCCAAGAAGGCTGGCACCATCATGTACGCCATGGGCTGGACCCAGCACTCCGTGGGCGTGCAGAACATCCGCGCCATGGCCATGATCCAGCTCATGCTGGGCAACATCGGCATCGCGGGCGGCGGCGTCAACGCGCTGCGCGGCGAGTGCAACGTC
>QKEJ01000067.1 GCA_003252375.1 Halodesulfovibrio sp. | reverse complement strand
ACTCCGCGGATTCCGGCAGTGCGATGCGTCCTCTCAGCGTTACGGGGATGCCATAGGCGGCGGACAGAGCCTCGAAGGTCAGGAAGTGGCTGTCCTGCCGTGCGTGTTCCGGAGCAAAGCTGTCGTTCAGAAAGGGGAACACGGTTTCGTGCATCAGGTCCCGTTCATGCCTGAGCAGACAGGCGGCCATCCGGTTGCTTCGTTCTTCCTTGAGCACGTAATCGGACAGGATGACGTGCAGGTCATGGCGCGGAGCAAGGGCCCGCACCAGCCTGTTCAGGGCGAGGTTGCCGGCAAGGTCGTATTTGGTGCAGATGAGAATGCGCATGGGGCTCCTGTTTCGGCAAAAGGTGCCTGCCCACAATGAGCGTGAGCATAAATATAGACTTGCCTATATTTATGCCATGTGTTGCGATGTCTGGCAAGGGGCTTGTGCGGAACATGCCGCATGGCGCGTTGCGGACGGTCCCCGGAACAGGGGGGAGAAGGTGTGGTTGCATGTCCGGGCATGATTCTGTATGGGTACCTCAGGTCGGCAGTTCACCCAGGCGTCGCCGCCCCGTACGGGGAGCTAAACCTGCCATATCTCATTTCAACCGACAGTCTTTGCCCGTGCCGGGTCGGAAGACGGCGACCACTGACAATCCTGATTTCTGGTAGGCGCGCGAGCGAGGATACGTCATGTCCAAAGACCTACTGCCCCTTTCCGTGGGCGATATCTCCGGTTTTGCCCGTTCCCTGCGCAAGCAGCTTGCGGAGCGCGAGACTCTTCCCAGCCATCTTGAAATGCTGAACCTGCTCGCCAAGGCGGCAGGGCATCGCAATTTTCAGCAATACCGTGCGCAGGCCGGGGCACGTGCAGCACTTGATTCGGCCTGCCCCGTCGTAGCGTGTTTGCCCGTTGAAGTCGATTATTCCCGGATCAGAAGGCTTGTTCGCTATTTTGATGGTCAGGGGCGGCTTATTCGCTGGCCCAAAAAATTCTCGCAACGCATTCTCTGCCTGTGGGTTCTCTGGTCACGCATTCCTGCCCGGACGTCGTGGCATGAGCGGGACATGAACGACTGGCTGGAGGCGCAGCATCTGTTCGGTGATTACGCGCTGCTGCGGCGGGAGCTTGTGGATCAGGGGCTTGTGAACAGAACCGCGGACGGGCGCGCGTACACGCGTCTTGAACAGGCGCCGACGGCGGAAGCCCGGGCACTGCTGGAGTATCTGCGAGGGTAGCGCCCGGCTTGCATGAAACAAATGAAAAGGCTTGGAAGCATATGCTTCCAAGCCTTTGTTGCTGGTCGGGAGAGAGGCAGATTAGCCCTTGAGCACCTTGTGGCCCATGCGCATGCCGTTGTTTTCGTACAGTGCCAGAACTTCCATGTCTGCAAAGGCGTCGCGCTTGGCAAACTCCGTGGGGCGCCACCAGGTGGCGTTGAGCAGGTTTTCTCTGGCGGCGAGATGCATTTCGGTATCCACGGGCACGGACGGCGTCTGCCAGGAGATGCCTGTGTTGTCGGCATCGTAAATGGCGTAACGCATGGGGTGGGTGTTCACCGAAGGGGAGGCGAGGTAGTGCACGCCGTTCAATTCCCTGAGGTTCAGCGCAATGTGGCGATGGCCGGAAATGACCACCGGAGCGGTTGTTGCGTGCTTTTCCAGTACGGCGCGGACTTCGTCGGCATTGTCCACCGTGAACCACTGCTTGGGGCCGCCGGGCAGCTCATCCGTGGTCCAGCTGATGAGGTTGTGGTGGATGAACACGATGTGCATGGCGTCCTGATGGGTGCGCAGCTCCTTGTCCAGCCATGCCAGCTGTTCCTTGGGGATGACGCCGCCCCATTTCTTCATTTCCAGCGGCATGTTGGCGTCAAGGCCGATGATGCGCAGGCCCGGAACGATTTCGTGGGCGTAGTAGCGATTGCCGGAGTTCGTGTACCCGTGTCCCTGGAAGAATTGCACGAACTCTTCCATGGAAAGATAGGTGAACCCTTCGCGATGCTTCTTGGTATCCGCAGGCTTGAAATCATGGTTGCCGGCAACGACAAAATAGGGAGCCTTGAGGGCGTCGAGTTCCTTCTTGATGGCCCGGGCATTTTCCCATTCGCCGTCCAGCAGCAGGTCGCCGCAGACCATGACAAAGGAGATGTCGTCAGCCTGATTGATGGCCGCAACGGTTTTGGAGACGCATTCCACGCTGATTGCGCTCATCTTCATGCCGTTGGTGCCCTTGATGTCCATATGCGGGTCGGAGATCACGGCAAAGCGGACCTTCCCGAAATTCGTGGGTGCAGATGCCGCAAACGAGCGGGAGCCGGAAAGCAGCTGGGCAGCACCGGCTGCAGCAACAATGCCCCCGGTCTTCAGGAACGAGCGTCTGGAAAAGGCCTTTTTCATGCTGTCCTCACAGTTGAAGGTAAGAAGTATACTGAAGCCGTCATAGGTAACGGCTCTTTGTGGAGATAGCGTTTCCTCAGTATAGCGGTTGCGTCGCAGTTTCTTTGTAACTGCGTGACGGTGCAGTGCTTTTTGCCGGTCCTTTCCAATGGGAGCAGGTGGGCGGCGGCCCCCGGAGAGGCCATGCCCCATGCGAGATTGTTGCCTTCCGGGCCTGCCTTTCGTACAGGAGGAGAGCAGCGTTGCAGTGACCAGACCGGCGTTCATGGGCGGATGGAAATGTCAGGGCTGCACGGAACAATGCAGAACAACGCAGAACAGCGCAGAACAACGCGGAACAACGCGGAACAATGCCGGGGAACGGCAGAGAGGAACGCAATGCGGTACGCACATACGAACATCGTGGCCAGGGACTGGAAGGCGCTTGCCGCATTCTATCAGAAGGTGCTGGGGTGCATCCCCGTGCCGCCGGAGCGCGACATGCAGGGACCCGTGGTGGACGCCCTGACCGGCGTGCCGGGCGCACATATTACCGGCATGCACCTGCGCCTGCCAGGCTGGGGCGATGCCGGGCCCACGCTGGAAATATTCCAGTACAATATTTCGGCCAATACCCCGCATCCGGCCATCAATTCCCCTGGCCCGGCGCATCTGGCCTTTGAGGTGGATGACGTCCCTGCCGCGGCGCAGGCGTTTCTGGCGAACGGCGGTTCCGTGGTGGGGCAGTTCATCCGTGACGCCCGACCCGGCGGGCTTGTGCTTGAGGCGCAGTACATGGCGGACCCGGAAGGGAACATCGTGGAACTGCAGCGCTGGATACGCAGCTAGGTTTTTTCGGAGGAAGCGATGACACCGCAAACGACCTGCGTTCTTGCCGCTGCCCAGACAGCCTCTGTCCGCAATGACGTTGCGGCGAACATGGTCACGCATCTGCGTGCCGTGCGCACTGCCGCCGGGCTCGGCGTGCAGCTTCTGGTGTTTCCCGAGCTTTCGCTGACAGGGTACGAGCATGATTGCGCCACGGAACTGGCCTTTGTGCCGGACGATGTCCGCCTTGGCCCGTTACGGGACGCTGCCGTGGACTGCGGCATGGTCCTGGTGGCGGGCGGCCCTCTGCATGCCTCCTGCATCGTGCAGGAAGGGAGGGACGCCGGGAAGGACTCCGCCAGCATGCGGCGACCCTGCCTTGGCAGCATCATCGCCCTGCCGGACGGATCGGTGCGCTACTACGCCAAGATGCACCTGCACGGAAAGGAGCAGGACGTCTTTGCCGCTGGTTCCGAGCCCATGGTGCTGCCGGTGTCCGGAGAGACCGTGGGACTGGCCATCTGCGCGGATACCTGTGCGCCCGCGCATCCGCAATACTATGCGGACAAGGGGGCCGGCGTGTACGCGGCGGGAGTGATGATTTCGAAAGGAGGCTATGCTGCGGACGCCGCCCTGTTTGCAGGCTATGCCCGGCAGCACGCCATGCTCACGCTTATGGCGAACCACTGCGTCCCCACCGGCGGCTGGGACCCTGCGGGCAGAAGCGGCATCTGGCTCCCGGACGGTCGTCATCTGTGCGCGTCGGATTCCGGAGAGGCGCTGGTGCTGGCCCGGCGGTGTGCTGCAGGGTGGGCGCTGGAGACGGCTCCGCTCTAGTGCGGAGCGCGCGGCGAACAGACAACCAGGAACGTGTTCATTGGTCCCAGTGGACCGGGAGACAGCCATGCAGATGCAGAATATCCCCTTCGGGGTGACGGACTGGAGTACGATAGAGCCCACGGAACACAAGGGGGAGACGGGCGTCGCCCTGTGGCGGACCTGCTTCTTCGGGCCGGACGACAACAGGATGCGGGTGCGGATGGTGGAGTATTCGGCGGGCTACCGTGCCGACCATTGGTGCAGCAAGGGGCATATCCTGCTCTGTCTGGAGGGCGAGCTGGAGACAACGCTGGAAGACGGCCGCGTGTTTACCCTGACACCGGGCACCAGTTATCAGGTGGCCGACAATGCGGAGGCGCATCAGTCCTACACGGAGCGGGGCGCGAAGCTGTTTATTGTGGACTAGAAAGAAACGGCAGCCCATGGCTGCCGTTTTTGCTATCCGGAGTGGGGAGCGGGCTATTTCTTCACTTCCAGCACGGCGCCCTTGGTCATATCCACCAATATCTGCGGGGTGAGCCGGAATACCGCGTTGGGGGTGCCGGCGGCGGCCCAGATTTCCTCGTATTGCAACAGGTCTTCATCCACGATGGTGACCATGTTCGAAGCATGCCCCACCGGCGGAATGCCGCCGATGGCGTAGCCTGTATGCTCCAGCACGAAGGCGGCGTCGGCCTTTTCCAGCTTTTCGCCCAGATGGTTCCGCACGGCCTTTTCGTTTACCCTGTTGGCCCCGCTGGCAATGACCAGTATGGGCGACTGGGAATCCTTGCCCTTGAAAATGAGTGACTTGGCAATCTGCCCGATGGTGCAGCCGATGGCGTCCGCCGCTTCCTGCGACGTGCGGGTGGAGGCCGAAAATTCCCGTACCTGCAGGGCGAATCCGAAGGCGTCCAGCGCCTGCTGTACCCGCTGTGCGCTCTTTTTCAGTTCACTGGCCATGACAATCTCCTGTGGCGAAGGCTGAATTACGGTTGCTGCTGCCCCCATTGTTGCAGCACAGACAGCTATACAGGCGGGGGTGGGCACGATGCAAGCCGAACATGGCGTGAGCGCTCACAATGCTATGATGCCCCTCATGTTCTCTCCGCTGACATCCGGTGTTGCGTGAATGCGGAATGGGCGGGTATGCAGCAGGGTGTTCATGCATGCTTGAAAAGGAGTATCCCCCATATGTCCGCCCGTTGCCGTCCTTCTTCGCCCACCCTGTCGTCCCTGTTCCTTGCCGCTGCCCTGCTCGGCGTGTCCTTTGGTGCCGCGGTTTTCGCTGTTCCCGTTGTTCCCGCTGTCGCACAGGACGCCTACCGCGAGATGATTACCACAGCCTATGCCGACCATGCGCAGGCAGTGGAGGCCATGGAGGCGCTGGTCGCGCGGGTGCACGTTCTGTATGCGGAAGATGCCGTGTTTCTGCAGGCCTTTGACCGGTCGCAGCAGGCATGGGAACGGTATCGGGATGCCCAGCTGGAGGCCCTGTATCCCGGAGATCCTTCCCAGTGGGGCAGCATCCGCGGCTTCTGCGTCAGTCAGGCCGCATTGCAGATGATGCAGGCGCGCATCGCGCAGATAGGGCTGTGGGTTACGGGCGTGGAAGAGGGCGAGGTCTGCGCGGGCAGTATCCGGCGTGCGGAACCGGAGGATGCGCTTGCTCCCGAGCCGCAGGCGGTCCAGCAGGAACTGCTGGATGCAGCGGGAAAGGTGTTGGATTAGCCGCGCAGGGTGACAGCCGTGCGCAGGAAGGCGATGACGGCAGGCACCGTGCCCTGGCTGGTGAGCAGGTTGTCGATGTCCGGCAGGGCAATGAGACGGTGGCCCAGAAACTGGGTAAAGGTGTAGGGCATGAGCCGTGCGTCCGGGGCAAAGGTTTTCAGCGCCTTGGACCCGAAGGTGATGCAGTATCTCGGGCGCACGCGGCGCAGACCCGCAAGAAAGATTTCCGGCGCGGCGATGAGTTCCGAGCCTGCATCCTGCGCCTCTTCCGGCAGGGCCACGGGCCAGAAGGAGCTGGACCCGGCAGGGAGCTGCAGCGAGCCGATGATCTGGCGCAGCAACGCGCCGCGTTCGGCGTTGGCCCGGCCGCTCAGGTCATCTCCGAGACTCCAGTAGGTCCAGACAACGGGGCTTGGCTGGCGTACCTTGGCCCAGATAGCCTGCCAGCGGGCCGGCCACTCTTCCGGCGGCTGGGGCGTGGGGTGCACGGCCAGTCCGGCTGCGGCCGAGGGACGCTGCGGGGCTGCGGTCTGCTGGCCGCCTGCTCCCTTGGCGCCGCTTGCTGCGGGGGCCGTGCGTGCGGCCCGTTGCCGTTCGGCATAGGCCGTAGCATGGGAAGGCTGTGCGTGTGACCGCTGCGCCTGATGTTGGGGCTGCTGTTGTGCCTGTGGCTGCGCTTGGGGGTGGAACTGCGGCTGGGCGTATTGCTGGGCATGCCCCTGCTGGGGCACGGATTCCTGTGCGGCTTCCGCCTGCGCAGCGGCAAAAAGCCCGTGTTCGTCAAAGACGAACTCGAGCCCCGCATTGCGCCACGGGCGCAGCGATTCGCAAAGCGTTACAGTTGCAGGAGCCAATCGAGCACTCTCCACGCCACTTCTGTTTTGGGCTGTACAGGCCATTCTTCCTGGCGGCCGTTGCGGTCGGTGACGAACACCTCGTTGGTGGGCGACTGGAAGCCCGAATCCGGGCGTCCCACGATATTGCCCACAACCATGTCCGCGTTCTTGGCGCGCAGCTTCTTCAGGGCGTTTTCCTGCACGGCGCTGGTTTCGGCGGCAAAGCCCACAATGCGCTGGCCGTCCTTTTTGGTCGCGCCCAGCGTCTTCAGGATATCGGTGGTGGGGGTGAACTGTACGGTCAGGCCGTCGTCCGCCCCCTTCTTGAACTTTTCGCTGCCGTAGGGCACGGGCGCATAGTCGGCCACGGCGGCCGTGAAGACCCCGATGTCCATGGACGGCCACAAGCCCTCGGCGGCTTCGAACATTTCCCTGGCGGTGCGGACGGCGTGACGGGTGATCATGCCGGGCAGCCACGGCGTGCCCGGGCCGCTAACGGCATGCACGGTTGCGCCGCGCAGCCATGCGGCCACGGCAAAGCAGGCTCCCATGGTGCCGGAAGAGGGGTTGGACCAGAAGCGTACTCCGTCCCACTGCTCGCGGGTGGGGCCCAGGGTGACCATCACGGTCTGTCCGGCAAGGTCCTGCGGCGTAAGGGCGCGCAGCCCGTGCAGGTAAATCTCGTTCAGGTCGGCAAGGCGTCCCTGTCCTTCTTCCATGCAGGCGGTGCGCCCGCAGCCGGGCTCGATGCAGACATGCCCCCGCGTCTTGAGGCGGGCCCAGTTTTCCTGCGTGGCCGCATTGTGCCACATGCGCGGATTCATGGCCGGGGCAATGACCAGCGGGGCGGGAAAGGCCAGCGCCTGGCAGCTGAGCATGTCGTCGCCAAGTCCGTTGGCCAGGCGGGCCAGCGTGGTGGCCGTTGCCGGGGCAATGAGCATGGCGTGTGCCGCCTCGCCCGGGGTGAGATGGCCAAAGACATCGTCACCCACGGGGTACATGGCGGTGAAAACGGGTGACGCCCCCAGAGCCTCGAAGCTCAGGGGGGTCACGAATTGCCGGGCGGAATCGGTCAGCGTGGCGCCCACGTCCGCGCCTGTGTCGCGGAACATGCGTACCAGATCAAGCGCCTTGTAGGCGGCAATGGAGCCGCATATGCCAAGGTGCAGGCGTCTTCCGAGAAAGCCCTTGAAAGCGAGATGGGTAAGCACTACTGGCTTAGTCCTTCTTCCTTGATGGTGGAGGAGGGAGCAGCGTCCTTGCCGTTGCCCATGGCCGGAACAGCCACGGGGCGCATGGTGCGCTCCTGACCGTTGATGGGGTATACGTCCACCGTCAGTTCGGTCTTGGTGGTGCCGTCATAGATCTTCATGACGCAGAACCGGGTGGCCTTGCTGAAGATGAGCACGCTGCGCGGCGAGGAAACGAAGTTGAAGTTGCGCGTCCAGCCGTCGTTGCTCATGTTGGCCATGAGGGCTTCGGCAAGGGAGCGGAATTCCACACGTCCGGAGAAGGACATGAGGCCCAGCTTGTCGGACCCGGTGCCGATGAAGAAGGAATCTTCGGCGTTGTAGTCCATGTCGTTGGGTATGAAGATGTCGTCGTAGTCGACGTAGCGGAACTGCGGGGAAGGAGCGCGGGTGCCCTCCACGGGATCGGCACCGCCGCTGCCGGAGGAACTCAGTCCGGTGCAGCCGGTGAGGCCGCCCACGGCAACGCCCAGTGCCAGCAGCAGGGCAATAAGTCTGCTTCGCATTCGTCTCTCCTTTCTGATTGAGTCTTGCGCAAATCAGGTGTACGCACGGCCTTGCCGATGGTACAGCATCATCGCTTTCCATCCAATACCGGATTGCGATGCAAACTGCAATTTTTCCTGCTTGATTGCAACAATTTAGAATCATGAAGAAATGCTCCATGCACACTGGTGAGACACGCACCGTGGACGCGTCCGTTCCTGCGGAATACGCGCTGGCCTCCTATACCTATGATTTGCCCGAGGACCAGATAGCCCAGCATCCGGCCGACAGGCGCGGTGCGTCCCGGCTGTTTGTGGTCGACCGTGCGTCCGGCGAGAACCGGGCCGCCCACTTTGCGGAGCTGGACCGTTTTCTGCCCGAGGGCGCTCTGCTGGTGGCCAACAATTCCAAGGTGCTGCCTGCGCGTATCTTTGGCTCCCGTCCTTCGGGCGGCAGGGTGGAATTTCTCATGCTCACTCCCCTGCCTCTTATCGAACCGTTGCCCGGAGACGGTGGCGGCTGGCACATGGCCGAGGCGGAAGGGCTGCTGCGCATGTCCAAGCGCGTCAAGCCGGGCGGTGAAGTGGTCTTCAATGACGACTTCCGGCTGGAGGTGCTGGTGCCGGGCGAATTCGGCAAGTGTCTGGTGCGCCTCTACTGGCGTGGCGACCTGAAGGCCCATTTTCTTTCTCAGGGGCACCTGCCGCTGCCGCCCTACATCAAGCGCGAGGACGATGCGGCGGATGCCGACCGCTACCAGACCGTCTACGCCCGCGATGAGCAGCTCGGGTCGGTCGCCGCTCCCACGGCAGGGCTGCACTTTACCGATGCCCAGCGTGCGGGGCTGGCGGACAAGGGCTTCGGCTGGGCCGAGGTCACCCTCTATGTGGGCTACGGAACCTTCAGCCCGGTGCGCTGCGCGGATATCCGCGATCATGCCATGCACCGGGAGTTCATAGAGATTTCCCCGGAGACCGCCGAGGCCGTCAGGGCCGCCAAGGCCGAGGGACGCCCCGTGGTCACCGTGGGCACCACCTCCACCCGCGTGCTGGAAGGGGCCTTTGCCCAGACCGGAACCATCGAGGCATTTCGGGGGTGGACCGACATCTTTATTTATCCCGGCTTTGCGTTTAAGGTGGCTGACCATGTGATTACGAACTTTCATCTTCCGGAGTCCTCACTCCTGATGATGATAAGTGCGTTCGCGGGGAGGGAACGGGTACTGGAAGCGTATGCAGAGGCACTCCGCCTCGGGTTTCGCGTCTTCAGCTACGGCGATTCCATGCTTCTTCTGTAGCATAATTTCTCCGGACAGTGTCGTGGCAGCCGGCTGATGGTGTGGTGCCAGCAGGGGCGGCTGCCGGGGTGTCCGGAGAGGCAATTGCAGAAGATGTGCAATTTCTTTCCCTTGTTTTGTGTGATGCGCTGTATGTGGGGGACGTTTTGAAGATTTGAACAAGGCCAGCTTCTGGTGTATGCATCAGGTCGGCCTTGAGGATACCGTAACCTGCGGTATCGCCCACCTGCAGGGCAAGGCAACATCCTTAACCCAGAGGTGTTATAATGGCACGGGTAGAATTTCGCGATGAGAGGTGCAAGGGCTGCCTTCTCTGTACGACCGTATGCCCCAAGGAGATCATCTGCCAGTCGGCCCGCTTCAACAAGCAGGGCTACAAGGTGGCGGAGGTCAAGGAAGACGACATGGACAAATGCACGGGCTGCGCGTCCTGTGCTCTCATATGCCCTGATCTTGCGATTACAGTGTACCGCGAGAAGAAGGAGGGGAAATAGCCATGTCCGACAACAAGAGAATTTTCATTAAGGGGAACGAGGCCATCGCCCGCGGCGCGCTTGCTGCCGGGCTGACCTGCTACTTCGGCTACCCCATTACCCCCCAGAACGACATTCCGGAATTCCTGTCCGCCGAACTGCCCGCCGTCGGCGGCGAATTCGTGCAGGCCGAATCCGAGGTGGCCTCGGCCAACATGCTGCTCGGTGCTGCCGCAGGCGGCGCACGCGCCATGACCACGTCCTCCTCCCCGGGTATCTCCCTCATGCAGGAGGCCATCTCCTACATGGCCGGGTCCGACCTGCCCGCGGTCATCGTGAACATCAGCCGTGGCGGTCCCGGCCTTGGCGATATCGGCTCCTCGCAGGGCGACTATTTCCAGTCCACCCGCGGCGGCGGGCACGGCGACTACCGCACCATGGTGCTGGCCCCCGGTACCTGCCAGGAAGGGTACGACATGATGATCCAGGCCTTTGACATGGCCTTCAAGTACCGCAATCCCGTTCTGGTGCTCGGCGATGCCATCGTGGGCCAGATGAAGGAACCGGTCACGCCGTGGGTGCCCGAATCCATCTCCAACTACGGTGTGGAGGACTGGTGTCTTTCCGGCGCCGTGGGGCGCGAAAAGCGCCTGCTCAAGTCCCTGTTCCTTGAGGAAGGGGCCCTTGCCGGGCAGAACATTCACCTGCAGGAAAAGTACACCGCCATGCAGGCAGAGGCACGCGCAGACGTATATGCCTGCGACGATGCCGAACTGGTGGTGGTGGCCTACGGCTCCATCGGGCGTATCGTGAAATCCTCGGTGCGCAAGCTGCGCAGCGAAGGGCACAAGGTGGGCCTTGTGCGTCCGCTGACGCTCTATCCCTTCCCGGCCACGGTGCTGGAAGATCTTGCCAAGGCAGGCAAGCGGTTCCTCACCATCGAGCACAACTGCGGCCAGATGGTGGAAGATGTCCGCCTGTCCATCCGCAAGTATGCCGATTCCGACTTCCACGGGCACATGCCGGGTGAGCTTCCCGGTTCGGACGACTTCGTGCAGCCCATCCTGGCTCGTTTGGGGAGGTAAGCCATGTCTGCAGAACAGATCGCATTCAAAGCACCTGAAATCATGATAGACCGGGCAACCCATTACTGCCCCGGTTGCCATCACGGCATTGCGCATCGCCTTGTGGGCGAGGTGCTTACGGAAATGGGCCTTGTGGATGACACGCTCTGCGTGGGCTCCATCGGCTGCTCCGTGTTCATCTACAACTACCTGAACGTGGACGCCGTGGAAGCGCCGCACGGCCGTGCGCCCGCCGTGGCCACGGGCCTGAAGCGCTCCCGCAAGGACAAGTTCGTGTTTACCTATCAGGGAGACGGCGACCTTGCCTCCATCGGCATGGCCGAGATCGTCCACGCCGCCAACCGTGGCGAGCGTATCTCCGTGGTCTTCGTGAACAACACCGTGTACGGCATGACCGGCGGCCAGATGGCCCCCACCACGCTGATCGGCCAGAAGACCACCACCTGCCCGGCAGGCCGCTGCCTTGACCGCGAGGGAGCGCCCATCCGCATGAGCGAGATCATCGGTGGCCTCGGCGGCACCGCCTACTGCGAACGCGCCTCCCTGGACAGCGTAAAGAATATCCGCCGCGCCAAGAAGGCCATCCGCAAGGCTTTCGAGGTGCAGCAGCAGGGCATCGGCTTCGGGTTCGTGGAGCTGCTCTCGGGCTGTCCCACCAACTGGCGCATGGATGCCGTGGCCGCCAACAAGCGTATCACCGAAGAGATGATCCCCTACTTCCCGCTGGGCGTGTACAAGGACGTGACCGCCGAGGGCGGCTGCGCGTGCACCGAGCATGGTACGGACAGCAAGGAGGACAAGTAATGAGCCTCTATCAGGACGTCATCATCGCCGGATTCGGCGGACAGGGCGTGATGCTTATCGGTAACCTGCTGGCCTACGCGGGCATGGAAGCCGGTCTGGAAGTGACCTACATCCCCGTGTACGGGCCGGAAATGCGCGGCGGTACCGCCAACTGCACCGTGGTCATCTCCTCCGAGGACATCGGTTCGCCCATCATCCAGCGGCCCAAGTCGCTGATCGCGATGAACCAGCCCTCCATGGACAAGTTCCAGCCCCGCATGCAGGACGGCGGCATCCAGATCATCAACTCCTCGCTGGTCGATCCCGCTCTTGCCGATCCCCGCGTGATCACCTACAGCGTGCCCGCCAACGAGATTGCCGACGGTATCGGCAATACCCGCATGGCCAACATGGTGGCCCTCGGGGCCTATGTGCAGGCCACGGGCGCGGTGCCGCTGGACGTGGTGAAGAAATCCCTCACCTCGGTCATCAGCAGCCATTACAGCCATCTGATCCCGAAGAATGCCGATGCGTTGCAGGCTGGCGCGGACCACGTGGCCGCCCAGATGCGCTAGCATATCGATACGTAAGAAACTCTGGCGGCGCATGCCGTCAGGGAGACGTGCAAATCCCCCGCAGGCTCGCGCCTGCGGGGGATTCTTTGCGGGGATGGGGGAGTATTGCTCAGCCGTCCACGATGTCGCCGGAGAAGAGGCGGACCTCTTGTCCGTCCTCCTGTCGCAGCACCAGCATGCCGTCGTCCGTCACGTCGGTGACCGTGCCCTCCACGAGGCCGTTCTTTGTCTCCACGTGCAGGTGGCGGCCGACCACGTCCGTGAGCTGTTTCCAGCGGATGATGACCGGGCGGATGCCCTGTTCCTGCAGCACGGCGTACCAGCGTTCATACTGTTCCAGAAAGGCCCGGAGCACGGCAAGGCGCGAGGGGGCGGGGCCGTCGACGGCCTCGGCCAGCGAAATGGGCGGGGTGCGCAGTCCGGCGCCTGCGTCCGCAGGCAGGGGATGCACGTTGATGCCTGCGCCGGTGACGATGTGCCCCACGCTGTCCGCCACCAGAAAGACCTCGGTCAGGTTGCCGCTGACCTTGCGACCGTTGATGAGCACATCGTTGGGCCATTTGCAGACCGGGGTCAGGCCCGTGAGCGCGGCAATGGTCTCCGCAATGACCACGTTGGTCAGCAGCGTGACCACGGGGGCGGCCTCCGGCTCGAGCCGGGGGCGCAGCACCAGCGATACATAGACCCCGCAACCGGGAGGCGACTGCCATGAGCGTCCCTTGCGGCCACGGCCCTGTGTCTGGGCGTCGGCCACCACCATGCTGCCTTCCGGCGCGCCGTGCAGCGCGAGGGACATGGCCTCCATGTTGGTGGAGGGCGTTGAGGCAAGGTGCAGGAATTCCCTGCGTCCGAAGACGCCGGTGCCGAGACCGGCCCGGACGATGTCCGGGCTCAGCGAATCCGGTTCGCCCACAAGCCGGTATCCCTTGCGGGTGACGGCCTCCATGCCGTGACCCTGGTCGCGCAGCACGCGCATGTGCTTGGAGATGGCCGCGCGGGAAATGCCCAGCCGTCGGCTGAGTTCCTCGCCGGAAATCCATTCGCCGTCGGCGGCGCGCAGCATGTCCAGAATGACCGCGCGGATATCGTGTGATCCCGTCTGCATGGTGGGATGTATCTCCGGATTATTGTAAACCAAAAAATTAAACAAGGTTGACAATACGGCGTCCGTTGACTAGGCCCATTCCATTCCGCGCACGGAAAAAGGATGGATCCATGACAACGCACACGGCACATTTTTCCCCGGCAGCCCCTGAGTCTGTAAAGGCTTCCCGCACACCGGCAAGTCCATTGACTGGCGAGTTCGCCTACGAGCTGGCCTCGCGGATCGTCGCAGACCCTGCTCATGACGGGGTCACGCCCGCCGAGGCACTGGCGCTTATCACCCTGCCGGACGAGGCCTCCATGGACCTGCTGGCCGCATCGCGGCGCATCGCGTCCGCCTGTACGGCGGAGGACACTTTTACATGCGGCATTGTAAACGGCAAGTCCGGACGTTGCTCCGAGGACTGCGCCTTCTGCGCCCAGTCCCGGCATCACGACACCGGGGTGGCGGTCTACCCGCTGCTGGAGGCCGACGCGCTTGTGGACAGGGCGTTGGCGCTGGCGGATGCGGGTGCGGACCGGTACGGCATCGTCACAAGCGGCAATACCGTGAACGAACGGGAGATGGACCGGCTGTGCGAGGCGGCGTCGCGCATTGCGTCCCGGACCTCGCTCAAGCTCTGTGCCTCGCTGGGGCAGCTGACACCGGAGCGGGCGCAGCGACTCCGGCAGGCCGGATTCTCCAGCTACCATCACAACCTGGAAACTGCGGAAAGTCATTTCCACGCCATCTGCACCACCCACGCCTACGCGGACGATGTGGACACCGTGCGGCACGCGCTTGCGGCCGGGTTCCGGGTTTGCTCCGGGGGCATTCTCGGCCTGGGCGAGAGTCCTGCGCAGCGTGTGGAGCTGGCCCTGACCCTGCGCGAGCTGGGCGTGCATTCCGTACCCGTGAATTTCCTTACTCCCATTGCGGGAACACGCCTTGCCGACCAGCTGGCCCAGGCCTCTCTCGCTCCCCTTGCTGCCATGGCCGCGCTGCGCGCGCTGGCCTGCTATCGGTTCATCCTGCCCGCCGCCGACATCCTTGTGGCGGGCGGCCGCGAGGCCACGCTGGGCGAGTACCAGTCCTGGCTGTTCATGGCCGGAGCCAATGGCGTGATGATCGGCAACTACCTGACGACCTCCGGGCGCGATGTGGCGGATGACGCGGCCATGCTGCGCGAACTGGGTCTGCGTCCTGCCGGAGGGAAGGCCTGATGGACTCTCCTATCCCGACGTCCCTCCGGACGGCCGAACGCACGGCGCGCCTGCAGGCGCAGGACAAGGCCTGTCTCTGGCATCCCTTCACCCAGCAGCAGGACTGGACGCGGACCGATCCGCTCATCATCGAACGCGGCGAGGGCAACTGGCTCTTTGACACGGACGGAAACCGGTATCTGGACGGGGTCTCGTCGCTCTGGACCAACGTGCACGGGCACTGTCATCCCGGGCTGGACGCCGCGCTGATCGAGCAGCTCGGCAAGGTGGCGCATACCACCCAGCTGGGGCTGGCCAGCGTACCGGCCATCGAGCTGGCGGAACGGCTCGTGGCCGTCAGCCCTCCGGCCCTGCAGCGGGTCTTCTATTCGGATTCCGGGTCCACGGCCGTGGAGGTGGCCCTGAAACTGGCCTTCCAGTTCTGCCTCCAGAACGGCGCGCCGCAGCGGACCCGGTTCGCCTCCATGCGCAACGCCTACCACGGGGATACCATCGGCAGCGTGTCGGTGGGCGGCATGGACCTCTTTCACGCCACCTACCGGGCCATGCTCTTTGACGGCATCAAGGTGGAGACCCCCTACTGCTACCGGTGTCCCTTCGGAGAGACCGCCGGATCCTGCAGCCGGGCCTGTTTTCATCATGTGGAGGCCGTGATGGAGGAGCATGGCGAGACGCTTGCGGCCTTTGTCATCGAGCCGCTGGTGCAGGGGGCCGCGGGGATCATTGTCCATCCGGCCGGATACCTGCGTCACGTGCGCGAGCTCTGCACCCGGTACGGGGTGCTGCTGGTGGCCGACGAGGTGGCCGTAGGGTTCGGCAAGACAGGCACCCTGTTCGCCTGTGCGCAGGAGGAGGTGGAGCCCGATTTTCTCTGTCTGGCCAAGGGGATCGGTGCGGGATACCTGCCGCTGGCCGCAACCCTCGCCACGGAGCGGGTCTACGAGGGATTTTTGGGGACCCACGAGAGCTTCCG
>QKEJ01000121.1 GCA_003252375.1 Halodesulfovibrio sp. | reverse complement strand
ACGCTCTGCAGGTCGAACGGAGTGGACATGAACTCTATGCCCGTGGTCCGGCAGTGGGCGAGTAGGGCAACGTGGTCGTCGGCGGACAGCTCCAGCTTCTTCAGCATGTCGAGCTGTGATTCCGAGGCGTCTGTGCTGGCCTGCTGGTAGGCGGCCTTGGATGCCGTGGCGGACGCAATGCTGGTTGCCTTGAAGGTCTGAAACTTGACCGCATCCGCTCCGGCGGCGTGGGCGACGTCTATGAGCTGCTTGGCCAGGTCGAGCGAGCCGTTGTGGTTCACTCCGGCCTCGGCAATGATATACGCGGATGGCTTCATGCGAACTCCCCGATGGGAAAATCAGTGAAACGTTTCTTCAGGATGTCCGTCAGATCGCGGGTGGTCAGTATCGTTGCGATGGTTTCGGATGGCGCGTCCCCTTCATACGGGCTGCGCAGGTCAGCGAGCTGGCGAAGGAAAGCCTCAGAGGTTGCCCGGGTGATGGCGTCAAGAATGGCCGGCGTTTCAGGGGCGCAGTCCAGGACGCTGGCCGGCTTGACTCTGCCCTGCTGGCGATCGCCGATGTTGATGGTGGGCCTCCCGAGCGCCGGAGCTTCCAGGATGCCGCTTGAGGAGTTGCCGATCACGGCTGCGCAGTGCTGCATGCCCGACAGGTAGCGCAGCAACCCCATGGACCGGAACGCGATGCTGGTCTCCGGATGGGCGGCGACATAGCCGTCAATGAGCTGGTTGATGATGCGCCCCCGGGTGTCGGCGTTGGCGTAGGTGAAGATGACCCGCTGCGGGCACTGCGCCAGGGCGTCGAGAAGTTCCTGCGTCTGCCGGCGTGCGGAATCATCCTCCAGGGTCACGGGGTGGAAGGTGACCATGAAATAGGGGGCGGCAAGATCGAAGTTGATTTCCCCGGCCAGCGCATCGCGGGAGAGCAGGGTCATGGTGCGGATGTTCTCAATGCCGAGTGCGCCGCAGTTGAAGACGGTATGCGGTGCCTCACCCAGCTGGATGACGCGTCTGCGGTATTCCTCGGTGCTGGTGAAATGCAGGTGGCTCATCTTGGTGATGGAGTGGCGGATGGGTTCGTCTATGACGCCGAACGAGGCCTCCCCCCCGTGGAGATGGGCGATGGGGATGCGGGCAATGGTGGCGGCAATAGCCATGGCAAGGGCTTCGAACCGGTCGCCGAGAATGACGATGATGTCCGGGGCGAGTCGGTCCAGGGCCTCGGAAAAGCTTGCAATGCCGTTGGCGATGGATTTGCTGATGCCAATGGATGAGTCGGAGCTCATGAGCATCTCGATCTTTTCATCGAGAACAAAACCGTCTTTTTCGATTTCCCTGTACGTGAGGCCGAACTCGGGTGACATGTGCATGCCGCTGGCAATGATCTGCAGAGAGACGGTCGGGTCCTGTTGCAGCCGCGCAAGCAGCGGCCTGAGCAGGCCGTATTCGGCTCTGGTTCCGGTGAAGACGCAGACGGTTCGCATATTAGGCAATGTCCTTCAGCCGTGAGACGGCTTCCGCGTGTTTGCACCCGTGCATGGTTGCGCAGGGGCGTACTCTTCCCTTCAACACCCTGATCATTGTGCCAGTCCGGCTCCGCTCGGAATATTGATGAGGCGCGCCTCGATGTCGGTGGCCACCGTCAGGTCCATCCTCGGCGCATCGGCGTACATGGGGAGACGACTCATGAGCGTCCATACCGGACGGGTCATCACGCCGGCTGCGTTGGTCTGTTCCAGCACGGTTTCTCGCATGGACGAGTCTGCGCGGTCCAGAAGGATGGCGTTGAGCCAGTAGTTGCTTTCGCAGTTCTCCGGTTCGGTGGCGAAACGGATATCCGGCATCTCGGCAAAGGCCTCTATGTACCGGGAGGCAAGGGAGCGTTTCTTCTGCAACAGGCCGGGCAATTGTTCCATCTGGGCGCAGCCCAGTGCCGCGTTCAGATTGGGCATGCGGTAGTTGTAGCCGACTCTGTCGTGAAAATATTCCCATCGGTGCGGCTGCTTTGCCGTGGTGGTGATATGCTTTGCCAGATTGCCGAGCGTTTCGTCGTCGGTGAGGATGGCGCCGCCTCCACCCGTGGTGATGGTCTTGTTGCCGTTGAAGCTGAGTACGCCCAGTTTGCCGAAGCGTCCCGTGTGGGTTCCCTTGTAGTAGGAGCCGAGTGATTCCGCGGAATCCTCGACAATGACAAGGTCCCACGCGTCGCAGACGGCGCACAGTTCGTCCATGCGGACCGGGTGCCCGAAGGTGTGCATGGGCACGACAGCGGCAATGCGCCGTCCCGTCAGCCGGTTGTAGGTGCCCCCTTCCCTGCGTTCCGCCACGTTGGTCAGGTGTTCGCCCAGCTTGTCCGGGTCCATGCCGAGGGTGGCGTGTTCGCTGTCGGCAAAATGGGGGATGGCGCCGATATAGGCTGCCGCAGCCGCCGTGGCTGCAAAGGAGAGCGCAGGCATGATCACTTCCGTGTCCCGCTCAACGCCGGCCAGCATCAGGGCCACGTGGAGGGCTGCTGTGCCATTGGCTACGGCAATGGCGCGAGTGGCTCCCGTGAATTCCTGCAGGCGGACTTCGAATTCGTTGACAAACTTGCCCGCAGTGGAAACCCATCCGGTGTCAATGGCTTCCTTGACGTAGGTCCATTCGTTGCCGGCGAAAGTCGGGTCGTGCAGGCTGACGTCCTGATCGCCGATGACGGAGCGGATGGCCCGTATGATCATGTCGCTCGAGTGCATGGTATTCTTTACTGTCTCTTGAAAACGAGCAGGGAGTTAGGAGTATCAGGGGCTGCGGGGCGTTGCGCCTTGCTTAAGTAGAATCCATATTTGTTGAATTCCCATTCCCAGAACCGCGGGTACGAGTGCCCGGCTTCATGGAGGATGAGAACCACATTGTCCCGGGTTACCCGACAGATGTGTCGGATGAGGGGGAAGGATGGATGAATGATTTCCAAGGTGGCACCATGGGACATGGTCGTGGAAAAGGCGTAGTCGGGCTGCTTTTCGAGATATTCCTGCAGGGTGCCGACATCAAACCGGACCATTGCGGCGAGTTCGGGAAACACCGTGCCCATGTGCTCATAGGCGGCGCGTGAGATGTCCACTCCGTGCAGATTGGTATAGCCACGCTCGCGCAGTTGGTTAAGGAACCGACCGCAGTTGCAGCATATGTCAACGACCGGACTGGTGGTGTCCGGCGTGACCGCACAGACTTCATCAACGAACAGTTTGCCGACCGTGTCTATTTTAACGAAGAGACCCGGATCTCTGTGATTGTCTGACGTGGCATCGCGCCACTGTTCGGCATCCGCAAGGCGTGGCCAGAACCATGCAAGCTTGAGGAAGAGCCGGTTCAGCCGCGTTGAATGTTGCGTGGCAAAGGATTCTGGGTTGATGACCAGGTTCCACAGCCATGGAGCCTGCAAGAACGTGTTCTTGAAGCGGGAAAACAGTCGCTTGCGCAGGGAATGGATAGATATGTACTGAGACATTAGAAGGCCTCGCAGACATTGTTGGTTTTTTCATTCAGGCTGGCGCGGTAGTGGGGAAGTACGTCCTCCGGAGAGCCCTCCATGACGATTTTACCGTGTTCCAGCCATATAATCTTGTCGCAGTGCTCCACCGTGGAAAGGCGATGGGCGATGATGAGCATGGTCAGTGAACCGGCAAGGCGCTTGACGGTCGTCTTGATGGTGTTTTCACTCTGCTGGTCCAGGGCGCTGGTCGCCTCGTCCAGAATGAGCAGCTGGGGAGAGCGATAAAGGGCTCTGGCAATGGCGACACGCTGGCGCTGGCCGCCGGAAAGCTTTTCGGCGCGTTCACCGAGGGGGCGATCAATGCCGCCCGGGAGCTGGTCAATAAGCGTGTCCAGTGCGGCCATGTGACAGCAGTTGAGAAGCTTTTCCCTGTCCACCATGCTCTCATCAAGACCGAAGGCCACGTTCTCCAGAATGCTGCCGTCGGTGAAGAAGGGAGACTGGCCCACGTAGCCGATGCTCGCAATCCAGTTCTCTTTGTTTTCGGGGGAGAGGTTTTGGCCGTCAATGGTGATGGTGCCGGACGTCTGGGAGAGCAGGCCGATGATAATGTCGGCCAGGGTACTCTTGCCCGAGCCTGACCGGCCGACCAGGCCCACGGTGGAGCCCGACGGGATGGTCATGGTGATGTCTGCGAGGGCACGCTGGGGGGCTTCGTTGTACTGGAAATTGAGATTCTCGATGCGTATTTCGCGTTCCAGAGGGAGCGGGGTTGCCGCTTCATTGGGGTAGTGCCTGTCGGGCATGTTGAAAATTGCATTGAT
>QKEJ01000196.1 GCA_003252375.1 Halodesulfovibrio sp. | reverse complement strand
TCATGCACTTCCACGCTGAAGGGATCACACGCCTGCGCTTCGCTCTTCTGCGGGATGACGACAAGGTACTGATCGTCATCCATCTCGTATTCAAGACGGCTCAGCTGGCCGTCCTCTGTGTAAATTCGGTATGGCTGGCCCAGACGTATCTGACGGAGATTGAATACGGGTTTGCATAACTGGGCCAGCGCATGAAGATCTGCAGGAGATATCCATTGGGCAAGGATGGAAGAGGCAGTATCCCCGCTCCCGATGACGCCGGGGTGCACGGCTAATACGGGTCCGCTGGGCACTGCCGGGGCTGATTGGCTCTCCGCCATCTCCTCAAGGACGGCGCCAACCCGGGGTGAAGTATCCGAGGGTGAATCGGACAGAGAGAAATAACCAAGGAACAACGCTGCAATAGCTACGCTGCAACAGGCAACGATGCCGTAGAGGCGCGTACCGGATCGGGATTTCTTGAACGTATTTTTTTTATGCATATCAGGAGTAAACGCACAACGTACGAGGGTCAGACTGACTGAAATCGGGCCGTGGCGTGCAGCATGTCGGCCCGGACATACCGGATCCTTACGGATTTCCACAGTTGTGCAAGCAGATAACAGCATAAAATAGCTTATCTATTTTTCATATCCACCTACAAAGTGAACAGGGGCTGTGCAAATGCTGTTAATGCTTGTACCGGGAGCTTAGTTTATAGTCTAACTAAAGTCTAGATTTTTACATAAAATTTACCTCACTCTCTAAAAAGACAATCCTTTGCGGTGGTTGGATGGCGTACCAATCTGCTTGGCTTGGAAGTGCTTTTCTGCTATGCATTACGGGTTACTGTGTGCTGGATCAGGTGCGTTTTCCCGCCTCTTTTCCACAACCCCATTTGAGGATGCATTTTCTCTCTAACCCTGCTGGCATAAAAGAATTTCACGTGCTCAAGAAAGCCCTCAGAGAACACCTTTCCTCCAAGCATTCCGATCAGGCTCTGCGCCAGTGGTACGATCCGCTGACCATTGTGATGAGCAAGACGGAAAAACGGCTTTCCGTGCTGTTTCCGCATGCCTTTTTTGCCAACTGGTTTCAGCAGAACGCCCAGGGCGCCTTTGAGGACGCCCTCCGCGAATATCTGGGCGAGGGCTACAAGCTGGATTATTCCATGCCCAATGCCGGACGCGCCACGGCGCGCGGGTTTTCCACACCCCTTGCCGCTGCAGTGAAGAACCTGGATATTCCCTTTGGCAGACAGTTCACGTTTGAGACCTTCCTGCATAACAAGAAGAACGAATTTCCCATTGCCAGCGCCCGCGAGGTGGTCAAGCAGGGGGATACCCCGAAATACAATCCCTTTGTCCTGTGCGGGAACAGCGGTTCCGGCAAGACGCACCTGCTGCGCGCCATGGCCAACGAGATAGCGCACCATACGGATCCGCAGCTCATTTTCCTGGGCAGTGTGGAGGATCTGGCTTCGCTGTACGAGGAAACCCATGAGGGAGACATGTACGCGGCGCGGCGTCATCTTGGCCGGTACGTCTATTTTCTTCTCGATGATGTGCAGCGGTTTCGCGATTTTCCCATGTTGCAGGAGGAAATGGTCTTCCTCTTCAACATGTTCCATGACTCGAACCGCCAGATGGTGTTCAGTTCCACGGGAACCGTTTCAAGCTACGATTTTCTGGATCCGAAGCTCAAATCAAGGCTGGAATGGGGGCTTATTGCCCAGATCAAGCCGCAGGATCTTGATATCCGGGTCCGCTTCGTCCAGATGCGCCTCAAACATGACAGACTGCGCCTTTCCAAGGAACAGACCTTCCTGCTGTGCCAGCGGTTCCCCGATTTCCGGAACCTGCAGGGCATTCTCACAAAACTGGCCGCCTACCGCGACCTGATGAGCAGGGAAGTGACGGACAAGGATTTCGAGCAGATTCTGGCCCATACCGATGACCGGCAGGGCAGTTCCATAACCCCGGAAACGGTCATTGCCGTTATCGCGGACCATTTCGGCCTTGTGGGCAAGGACATCACCGGCACCAAGCGGCACCAGAAGATCGTGCAGGCCCGCCAGCTGGCCATGTTCATCTGCCGCCAGCTGCTGGGGAGTTCCTACCCTTCGCTGGGCCGGATCTTCGGCGGAAAGGACCATTCAACAGCCATGTATGCTGTTAAAAAGATTAAAGAACTTCAAGATAGTAACAAAGATACGAAACATTTGGTGACTGAGCTGAAGAAAAAGTGTCTAACGCAGGACAGCTAGAAGATAACGCACACGTTACGCAATGACGGTTCGTTCATTGTTTCCAGTGGTGTTACCGATATTTTTCAAAGAAATCGCATAGATAGTTCTAGTAGGAACATAGGCACACCCTCTACTACTATTACAAGGAGATCATAATGCATTTAAGAGTATTTAAAGAAGACGTCATTGACGGACTCCAGAAGGCCGCAAACATCATTCCGGCAAAAACGGGTGCAGCCTATCTTCGGTCCATCTGGCTGAAGGCCGAAGCAGGCGCCTTGCATGTGCTCTCCACCGATTCCAATATCGAGTTCCGCGGGCAGTACACCGGGGATGTAATGGAAGAAGGGCTTGCCGGCGTTCAGGGTCGCGCGTTCGTTGATCTTCTCAAGAAGCTTCCTGCAGGCGAAATCACCCTGCGGCTGGACAGCGAATCCGGAAGCCTGCAGATCGAGCAGGGAAGGCGCAAGTACAAGCTTCCCGTAAACGACGCCACCTGGTTCCAGAACTTCTCCGACTTCCCGGAGGAAAACTCCGTATACTGGTCCGGCGATTTCGTGCAGGAGCTCATCGACAAGCTCACCTACTGCATCTCGGACGAGGACACCATGGAAGCCATTGCCTGCATGAGCCTCAAGCCCATGCAGAACGGCACCATTGAGGCCTGCGGTCTGAACGGACACCAGTTCGCCATGCAGCGCTTCATGAACGACGAATTGCACGCCATGTTCCCTGCCGACGGGGTGCTGGTGCAGAAGAAGTACCTCGGTGAGCTCAAGAAGTGGCTCGGCGGAGACGAGATCGAACTGAACATCGACAACAAGCGGCTGTTCTTCCGGCGCGGAGACAAGCGTGAGACCTTCTCGCTGCCGTTGTCCTACTACCAGTATCCGGATTACAACAACTTCCTTTCCAAGCTGCATTCGCCCGAAGTGGCGACTCTGGAAGTGGATCGCCGGGAGATCATCGAGGCCCTCGACCGTCTGCTCATCTTCAACACTGAAAACAACCGTTGCACCTACTTCACCTTCAACGGGGGAGAAGTGGAACTGACCTCTCAGGGACAGGAAGTGGGAACAGCCAACGAAGCCATAGAAGCCCAGTACTCGGGCGACATCAAGCGCATAGCGTTCCCCACCCGTAACCTCATTGAAATTCTCAACCACTATCAGTCGGAGACGCTGAAGTTCCTTCTGACGGGTGCTGAAGGCCCCTGCGGCCTTCAGGGCAATGACGATCCCGAATACACGGTCATCATCATGCCCATGAAGATAGTGGAAGAGACGTACTACAGCGAGGAAGAAGTTTAATGACCAGCGCTGGAAGCAAACAGCAATACAACGCGGATAGCATTACCGTTCTCGAGGGGCTTTCCGCCGTTCGCAAGCGCCCTGCCATGTATATCGGCAGCACCGACGTGCGCGGCTTGCACCACCTTGTCTACGAAGTCGTGGACAACTCCATTGACGAAGCCATGGCAGGTTTCTGCGACCGGATCACCGTCAAGATTCACCTTGATAACAGCGTGACCGTCCGTGACAACGGCCGCGGCATTCCCGTGGACATGCATCCCAAGGAAGGGCGTCCCGCCGTGGAAGTGGTCATGACCGTGCTGCACGCGGGTGGCAAGTTCGACAGCGACACCTACAAGGTGTCCGGTGGCCTGCACGGCGTCGGCGTTTCCTGCGTGAACGCGCTTTCCGAATACCTTGAAGTGACCATTGACCGTGACGGCTACCGCTACAATCAGCGGTACGAGCGCGGCGTGCCCGTGAAGGGCGTGGAAAAGATGGGCGAAAGCGATCGCCGCGGCACCACTGTCCGGTTCCGTCCGGACGAGGAAATCTTTGAAACCAACCAGTTCGTCTACGACGTGCTCAAGAAGCGTTTCGAGGAGCTTTCCTACCTGAACTCCGGCCTGACCATCGAGTTCATGGATGAACGCAGCGGCGACAACGACGTCTTCTTTGCCGAAGGCGGCATCAAGCAGTTCGTCAAGGACCTGAACTCCGGCGAGGGTGGCATCCATTCCATCATCTACGGTTCCGGCAACGGTACCGGGGATCAGGAAAACATCTTTGTGGAATACGCCATCCAGTACAACGCCGGGTACAAGGAAAATTTCCTTACCTTTGCCAACAACATCCGGACCAAGGAAGGCGGCACGCACCTCCAGGGCTTCAAGACTGCGCTGACCCGTGCCATCAACACCTATATCCAGGGATCCGACCTGCCCAAGAAGCTGAAGATCAAGCTTTCGGGCGATGATGTACGCGAAGGTCTCACCGGGGTCATCAGCGTGAAGATTCCGCAGCCCCAGTTCGAAGGCCAGACCAAGACCAAGCTGGGGAACAGTGAAGTGGCCGGCCTTGTGGCCGGGTTGTGCTACGACAACCTCATGACCTTCTTCGGCGAGAATCCGAAGGATGCCAAGATGGTCATCGAAAAGGCCGTGGATGCCGCCCGGGCCCGTGATGCCGCCCGGAAGGCCAAGGATCTGGTTCGCCGCAAGGGCGCCCTGGGCGACAACTCGCTGCCGGGCAAGCTGGCCGACTGCCAGTCCAAGGATCCTGCGGAATCCGAACTGTTCATCGTGGAAGGTGACTCCGCAGGCGGTTCTGCCAAGCAGGGCAGAAACCCCGGCACCCAGGCCATCCTGCCCCTGCGCGGCAAGATCCTGAACGTGGAGAAGACCCGCTTCGACAAGATGCTGGCCAACAAGGAAGTCAAGGCGCTCATCACGGCCATGGGGGCCGGTATCGGCGAAGAGGATATCGATTACGAAAAGCTGCGCTACCACAAGATCGTCATCATGACTGACGCCGACGTGGATGGTGCGCATATCCGTACGCTGCTGCTCACCTTCTTCTTCCGCCAGTATCCCGGACTGATCGACAAGGGATATCTGTATATTGCCCAGCCGCCGCTCTACCGGGCGCATTCCTCCAAGTTCGAGAAGTTCATCAAGGATGATCCGGAGCTTAACGTCTACCTGCTGAACCGCATTGTGGACGACATCCAGCTTGAAGGTCCCAGCGGGGTCAGCTCCTCCGGTGATGATCTCAAGTCGCTGCTCCTGGCCATTGAGGGAATTCAGAAGAAGATCAAGGAAGTGGAGAACATCAACATCTCCGAAAATCTCTTCCTGACCTTCCTCGAATACCCTGTTCGGCTCTTCCCGGACAATTTCGAGCACGAAAGCCAGAACGGCTTCGGCGCCTTCCTTACCGAACGTGGATACACCGTGACCACAGAGGTGGAGGAGGATGAGATTGAACGCCGCATCTGGTTGATATTTGAGGACCAGAACGGACACCGTACCCGCATCGGCAACGAGTTCTTCAACTCCAAGCTCTACAAGCAGCCCTACATTGCCCTGGATGACATCCGGAAGATGTTTGGGGGCCTGACCTTCAATGCGGTACGAAAGGACAGCAGAACCGAACTGAGCGATGTTTTCGCCGTGCACGAATACGTGCTGCAGGAAGCCCGCAAGGGGATCAGCATTCAGCGGTACAAGGGTCTTGGTGAAATGAACCCGGAACAGCTCTGGGTGACCACCATGAATCCCGACAATCGCGTCCTGCTGCAGGTGACTGTTGAAGATGCCGAAGATGCCAGCGATATCTTCGAACAGCTTATGGGTGACCGGGTGGAACCCCGCCGCGAGTTCATTGAACGCAACGCCCTGAGCGTCCACGAATTGGATATTTAAAACGAGGCCTGAACGTGTCGAATCAAATAACCATAGAACAAGAGCTTAAGAAGTCCTATCTTGAGTATTCTCTGAGTGTTATCATAGGCCGAGCCATTCCGGACGTGCGTGACGGACTCAAGCCCGTGCACCGGCGCATCATGTTTGCGCAGCATGAACTGGGCAATGGATGGAACCGTGCTCCCAAGAAATCGGCCCGTGTTGTCGGTGACGTCATCGGTAAGTACCATCCTCACGGCGATTCGGCCGTGTATGATGCCCTTGTGCGCATGGCCCAGCCGTTTTCCATGCGCGACATGCTCGTTGACGGGCAGGGCAACTTCGGTTCCATCGACGGCGACTCCGCTGCAGCCATGCGTTACACGGAAGTGCGCATGTCCCGTCTTGCCGGCGAATTCCTCGCCGACATCGACAAGGAAACCGTTGAATTCAAGCCCAACTACGATAACACCCTGCTTGAACCCGCGGTGCTGCCCACCAAGGTGCCCAACCTGCTGCTGAACGGCTCCTCCGGGATTGCGGTCGGCATGGCCACCAATATTCCGCCCCATAACCTCGGCGAACTCATTGATGCGCTGCTCGTGCTGCTGGACAATCGTGACTGCTCCATTGAGGAGCTCATGCAGTACGTGAAGGGACCGGACTTCCCCACCGGCGGCTTCTGCTACGCCGGACAGGGACTGCGCGACGCCTATACCACGGGCCGCGGCACCGTGAAAATCCGCGGCAAGCTCGAGGTTGAGGAGCGCAAGAAGGGCTTCCAGTCCATCGTTATCCGCGAAATTCCCTTTGCCCTGAACAAGTCCAGCCTGGTGGAGAAGATCGCCGCGCTGGTCAATGACCGCAAGATTGAGGGCATAACCGACCTGCGTGACGAATCCGACCGCAAGGGCATCCGCGTCGTCATCGACCTGAAGCGCGGCAGCATCCCGGATATCGTGATCAACGCCCTGTACAAGTATACGCCGCTGGAGACCTCCTTCGGCATCAATATGCTTGCGGTTGTGGGCAACAGACCGCAAACGCTCAATCTCAAGTCCGCCCTGGCGCACTTCCTTGAGCACCGCCGCGAAGTGATTATCCGGCGCACCCGGTATGACCTGCGCAAGGCCGAAGCACGGGCTCATATTCTGGAAGGCCTGCGTATCGCCCTCGACAATATCGACGAAGTGGTGCGCATCATCCGGGCCTCCAAGACGCCCCTGGATGCCAAGACCGGCCTCATGGACCGTTTTGGTCTTTCCGAGGTGCAGGCTCAGGCCATTCTGGATATGCGACTGCAGCGCCTGACCAACCTTGAGCATGAAAAGCTGATCGAGGAATACACCGAACTGCTCAAGCAGATTGAGTGGTTCAAGTCCATCCTCGAAAATCGTGAAGTGCTCCAGGGCGTCATCCGTGACGAACTGACCTCGCTCAAGGAAAGCTTCGCCACCCCGCGTCGCACCATTATCGAGGCGGAACTGGAAGGCATCGACATTGAGGATCTCATTGCCGACGAGGATGTGGTGATCACCCTTTCCCGTCGTGGCTACATCAAGCGGACCACTCTTGAATCGTATCGCGCCCAGAAGCGCGGCGGCAAGGGGGTTGCCGGTGTGCAGACAGGCGATGGCGACTTTGTGCAGGACTTCCTGACCACGACGAACCATCAGTTCCTGCTGCTCTTCACCAACAGGGGCCGCATGTTCCAGCTCAAGGTCTACCAGGTGCCGGAAGGCAGCCGTACGGCCAAGGGCGTGCATATCGCCAACCTGCTGCCTCTGGAAGAGAGCGAGTTCGTGACCACTGCGCTGACCGTTCGCGATTTTGACGAGAACAAGTTCTTCCTCTTCTCCACCAAGCGCGGCATGGTCAAGCGCTCCAGCGCCGATCTCTACGGCAAGTGCCGTCGTACCGGCCTTATCGCTGTTGGTCTGCGTGAGGACGACGAACTGATCATGGTGCGCGAGGTCAATGACCAGTGCGACGTGGTCCTGACCTCGCAGGAAGGCATTGCCATCCGCTTCAACTGCAACGATGTACGGCCCATGGGCCGCGGCGCCACGGGCGTCAAGGGCATGGCCCTGCGTGGCAAGGACGAAGTGGTGGCCTGCGTGACCCTGTCTCCGGAGAGCACCTCGGAAATCATGACGGTCTCCGAACATGGGTACGGCAAGCGTACACGCCTTGAGCTCTACCGGACGCAGACCCGCGGCGGGAAGGGGATTATCAACTTCAAGGTAACGCCCAAGACCGGCCCCGTGCTCGGCGCCATTCCGGTGCAGCTCGAAGACGAACTCATTCTGCTTACCTCGGACAACAAGATCATCCGTATGGGTATCAAGGAAGTTCGGAGTGTCGGCCGCGCCACACAGGGAGTCCGCCTTGTGTCCCTGAACGAAGGCGGCCTTGTGGTCGGTTTCGACTGCGTTCAGGAACGGGACGATGTACCCGAAGATCAGGATTAGATGAGAACCATACTTCTCGCGTTTCTTGCATGCATCATCCTCGCCTCCGGTTGCAATTCGCAGCCGGAGGTTGAGGATGACCTTGTTGCTGCCCGCAAGGCCTATGTGGAACGGCAGTATCTCGAGGCAGAGCGTCTCTACGAGCGCTATCTCAAGGTGCATCAGCAGGGGAAGGAGCGCTGGGAGGTTTGGAACAGGCTTTTCGAAATTGCCTACAGTGTGCGCAATAACGTGCACGAGGGGATGGAGCTTCTGGAAGCCATGTATCTGGAATATGGCGATCAGCATGACCGGGCCAAGGATATCCTGTACCGGCTTGGTGACCTTGCCATGCAGTCCCGGAACATGGACAAGGCTATCGAGGTCTGGCAGCGGCTACTCAACCTCCCGGAAAGTCAGGCCATAGATCAGGCAAATGCCTATCGGAGCATTGGTGAGGCCTATATTGCCACCGGTGACTATGATCTGGCCATTGACGCCTTCCGTTCCTGTGTGCAGATACCCGTGGATCCGGTGGATCATGCCCTGTGCCTGTATGATCTGGCACAGACCCAGTTCTACCTTGAAAACTATGAATCTGCCGAAAAGACGCTTCTCAAGGTCTTGGATACGAAGGGTATTTCCTCTGATCTGTATGACCTGACCATCCTTATTCTCTCTGATGTCTATGACCAGCTGGGCCATTCGGAAAAATCCATCACCCTGTTGCAGGGCATTCTGGACAGCTATCCAAACCCCATGGCCATAGAAAAACGGCTTGAATATCTCAGGCAGCGAGCCCAATAGCAGGGGAGGCGCCCGTGGATCTGCTATCCCTCCTTTCCTTTGCCGCAGCCATGTTCGTGTTGGCCATTACTCCCGGTCCGGGGGTGCTTGCCGTGACCGCCCGTGGCCTTTCCTGCGGCTTCGTCAATGCCATGGTCATGGCCACAGGCATTCTGCTCGGGGATATATTCTTCATCATGCTTGCCTGTTACGGCCTGAATGTGGTTGCCGTGAATCTGCATGAGCTCTTTCTCATTATCCGCTATGCAGGCAGTGCCTATCTGGTCTGGATGGGGCTTTCCATGCTGTTTGCCCGTGCCCGGGAAGGGGAGGGGATTGCTGCTATCCCCGTGGCGTCCGGCGTTTCCATGACACCCCGTTCCTGTTTTTCCAGCCTTGCCATGGGCTTTTCCGTTACCCTCGGCAACCCGAAGGTGATTTTTTTCTACCTTGGTTTTCTGCCCACCTTCGTGGATCTGCGGCATTTGTCCCATGTTGATGTGGCCCTGATTTGCGTTACCGCTTTCGGGGTTTCCATGTTCGTGCTTGCAGGCTATGTCTTTCTTGCGCTCAGAACGCGCCGCCTGGTCAGTTCTGCACGTGCCCGGACCGGTCTTCATCGCGTTGCCGGCGGGGTTCTTGTTGCCACGGGAGTGGCCCTGGCCTCCGATGGCTAGGGAACAATTTCCCCTTGCCTCTTTTCATATGCCCCTATAGGGCTTATCTTCACGCAACACGGCAAGGGAGTATGAGCTCCCTTTTTCTTGCCCCTTTGCTTGTTGGCAATATTGCCCATGATTTCAATGAGATTTGAGTATGATTAGAGAAGTTCTGCACTATCCTGATCCGCGTCTTGCCATTGAGTGCAATGACATTGACGAGATCACGGACGATATTCGCCAGCTTGCCGAGGACATGGCTGAAACCATGTACAAGGAAGAGGGTATTGGTTTGGCTGCGCCTCAGGTTGGTGAACACTGCCGCCTTATTGTGGTTGATGTTTCCGGTCCCGAGGAGCGTACGGATCTCATGAAGCTGGTCAATCCGCGGCTTGAGAATCCCGAAGGTGACGTGGAGTCCGAAGAGGGCTGCCTCTCCGTGTTGAACTACCGTTCCAAGGTGCGACGTGCCGAAAAGGTCCGTCTGGTTGCCAAGGACCTCGACGGTAATGATGTCTGCATTGATGCCGAGGGCCTGCTTTCCATCTGTCTTCAGCATGAGATCGACCACCTTGACGGTACCCTGTTCATTGACAAGATCAGCCGTCTCAAGCGGACCATGTACGACAATAAAGTCAAGAAATGGTTGAAGAAATAGTATGATGCGCGCAGTTTTCATGGGTACTCCGGAGTTTGCGGCAACAATACTCCGGCATGTTGCAGAGTGGGGCGGATGCGAACTGGTTGCGGTGTATACCCAGCCTGACCGTCCCTGCGGTCGTGGTCAGGTCTGCCGCTTTTCAGAAGTAAAGACTCTGGCCCTTGAACTGGATATTCCCGTGTACCAGCCCCTGAATTTCCGCAATGAGGAGGATGTGGAGACCTTGCGGTCCCTGCGTCCCGATGTGCTCCTCGTTGCCGCCTACGGGCTCATTCTGCCGCAGAAGGTGCTGGATATCCCCACCAGCGGGGCCATCAATGTGCATGCCTCGCTGCTGCCAAAGTACCGTGGCGCTGCGCCCATTCAGCGCGCCATCATGAATGGCGACCCCGTGACAGGGGTAACCATCATGCAGATGGAACGGGGACTGGATACCGGTCCCATTCTCATGCAGCGGGCCATGGCCATCGGCATTGCCGACACTGCGGGCACCATGCATGACCAGCTTTCCGTGCTTGGCGGACGCCTTCTTGTAGAGGCGCTTGAGCTGCTTCCCAAGAACGGCCTTCATGCCAAGCCGCAGGATGATGCGCTTTCCACCCACGCCGCCAAGCTTGAAAAGACCGAAGGGATTGTGGACTGGAACCAGCCTGCGAAGGTAGTGCATGCCCGTATCCGTGGCGTACACCCCTGGCCTGGCGCCTTCTTTGTCATGCACAGGGCAGGGCAGAAGGATCTTCGCATTGCGGTTGAGCCCGGTGAAATCGGACCGCAGCCCGAATCTGGCGCCGAGCCGCTGCCAGCTCCCGGAACCGTCATGGGACTTGTGGATGACCGGTTGGCCATCGCCACTGCGGACCGGGTCTATTATCTTTCTATGCTCCGTCCGGCCAACAAGAAGGCCATGTCCGCCAGCGCCTTTTTCTGCGGGTATCTTAATGGCTGCGACGACGCCACCTGTTCCGGCGAGGGACTTTGCTGAGACTGTTGCGGTTTTTTTCGGCCTGCACGGCACAGTGCCGTAGCATGTATACTCCCAGCGTGATCCGAGAGTGACCATGCCCGATCCGTCCGCACTCAAATCCGGCGCGTCCGGTCTTCAGGAAGCGAAAAGGCCGGTACACTCTGCGGCGCCCGGCCCGGAGCAGTATTACGGTTCGCGTAAGCGTCTGTTTATCGGCCTGATCACCGGGACATCCGTCCTTGTCTGCACGCTCCTTTCCCTGTTCTGGATCATCCCGTATATCGGTCTATCCAACATCCATCCCGTTCTTCCGTATGTGAGCGGATTGTTCCTTGTTGCTCTCATACTTGTCATTGTATGGGCCTCGCTGGGGCTGGTGCTGCACATTCTCAAGGGGCGGCCCGTGCTGGGAACGCAGCGTATCCGCGGCCTGACCATCAAGCTGTTTCTGCCCCTCATGGTGCTCCTTGCGCGTTTCCTCGGCATCTCCAAGGAGAAGGTCCGCCATTCCTTCATCAAGGTGAATAACGAGCTGGTGCGCTCCGAGAATGATACCTTTGCGCCGCACGAAATTCTCATCCTCACGCCGCACTGTCTGCAGTCCAGCCGATGCGCCATCCGCCTTTCGTACGATGTGGACCATTGCCGTCGCTGCGGCAATTGTCCGGTGAGCATGCTGTTGCGGTTGCGCGACCATTACGGTGTGCAGTTTGCCATCGCAACCGGGGGCACCATTGCCCGGCGTATCGTGGTGCAGAAGCGCCCGCGCATGATCATTGCCGTTGCCTGCGAACGCGACCTGACCTCGGGCATTCAGGATACCTATCCGCTTCCCGTGTACGGGGTGCTCAATGAACGTCCCAATGGTCCCTGCCTTGATACGCTTGTGAGCGAGGAGCTTATTGAGCGTGCCTTGCGGCTCTTCCTGAAGCATCCCCCCGAACCGCTTGCTGCCTCTCCCGTGATCCCTGTGTTCGATCCTGCAGCGTCCTGCTCTGTTCATTCCGATCTGCCGGAACCCCGATAGCTCTCCCGCTACTCTCGTTGCGGTTCCTTTCGGACACGTGGAGGCCATTTTCAGCCTCTCCCTGCCTTTGTTTTCCGCCCTTAAAATGGATTTTCCGGGGTAGCCCTTGCGTTGTCTGCCTGCAGGTCGCAAATGGCCATTTTTGTGGAGAAATCAGGCAATTCATGGAAAAGCGTGGTTTCTGATCTCTCCATGGGGTCCTTCCGTTCCATTCGGGGCAGGGGAGAGGTCTATTTTTTCTGTGCATGGCTTTGCGAAATCTCACGGGAGCAATCTGCTGGCAAATGAAGGCGGATGATGCTAGACGACTGAGGGCGTCATGCTTGGCTATGGCGCATCTTCATTTTTATTCCGCACAGACCAAGATAAGGACAGATGATGCATATTCTTGTTACCGGAGCTGCCGGCTTCATCGGCTCTCAGCTTTCGCGCAGGTTCCTTGCTGAAGGCCATACCGTTGTCGGCCTCGACATTCTGAATGACTATTACAGTGTCGAGCTCAAGAAGGCTCGCCTTGCCGTTCTTCTCGAGGATTCCCGCTTCCGTCATGCCCATATCGATCTGGCTGACAGAGACGCCATGGCGCGTCTCTTTGCCGAAGAGAAGTTCACCCATGTCGTTAACCTGGCCGCTCAGGCCGGTGTGCGCTATTCCATTGAAAATCCCCATTCGTACGTGGACTCCAATCTTGTCGGCTTCTGCAACGTGTTGGAAGGGTGCCGTCACAATAAGGTCGAGCATCTCGTCTACGCCTCTTCCAGCTCTGTCTACGGATTGAATACCAACATGCCGTTCAGCGTGCATGACAACGTGGATCATCCCATCAGCCTGTACGCCGCCAGCAAGAAGGCCAACGAGCTCATGGCCCACACATACAGCCACCTGTACCGGCTTCCCACCACGGGCCTGCGTTTCTTTACGGTCTACGGCCCCTGGGGCAGGCCGGACATGGCGCTCTTCCTCTTCACCAAGGCCATTCTGGAGGGCAAGCCCATCAACGTCTTCAACGAGGGTAAGATGCGTCGTGACTTCACCTACATCGACGACATTGTCGAAGGGGTCGTCCGTGTCACCAAGCGTACGCCCGTTCCCAACCCCGACTGGACCGGTGCCGCACCCGACCCGTGCACCAGCCCGGCTCCCTACCGCATCTATAATATCGGGAACAACAATACCGTTGAACTCGGCCGTTTCATCGAGGTACTGGAAGACAAGCTGGGCATGAAGGCCCAGAAGAACCTCATGCCCATGCAGCCGGGTGATGTGGCCGCTACCTATGCCAATGTGGATGACCTTATTGCCGATACGGGGTTCAAACCGTCCACCACGGTGGAAGAGGGCATCAGCAACTTTGTTGACTGGTACCGTGACTACTACAAGGTGTAGAAGCCCATTGTCCTCTGCCTTCATGGCCCGCTTCGGCGGGCCTTTTTTTATGGCTGACGTTCTTGGCCTTCTGAGCGGTCAGGGTGGTTTCTTCCCCTCATTTTTCTTCACGGACACTGCTTCTGCATGTGTCCTGCGCGCCAAATCGTAATACGCTTTAACTTCACTTTAACAGTTTATTTGTTTCACGTGAAACATGTGTCGCGATTTACGGGAAAGAGTGAAATTCCTTCAAATAAATGTTTCCAAGCTCATTGGCTGCAATCCGTTGGGGGGCGCTGGTTACAGAAGCAAGAGGAGACGAGAGACCGTTTTGGGTGTGTTGACACTTGGTGTGGTATTTTCTAGCAAGTAGATGTGCTCGTACTCTTTCGGACGATACCTGATGTTTCACATGAAACACACCACACAACCAAACTGACAACGAGGTCGACGTGGCTAGGATTATCGCTGTGGCCAACCAGAAGGGGGGAGTGGGTAAAACCACTACCTCAATCAATCTGGCAGCCTCTCTCGCCGTCATGGAAAAGCGTGTCTTGGTAGTGGATTGCGACCCGCAGGCAAACTGCTCCAGCGGGCTCGGGCTGGACCATGAATCCATGCCCAACAATCTCTACACAACGTTCTTTCAGCCGGAAGAGGCGCTGGAAGCCGTGTATGAGACCAATACACCATATCTCTCGATATTGCCTTCAACCACTGATCTTGTGGCCATTGAGCTTGAGCTGGTGGATAAGATGGGGCGGGAATACTATCTGCAGGATGTGCTCACGGCACTGGAGCCCAGGTTTGATTACATCATTCTGGACTGCCCGCCGTCCCTGGGGCTGATTACCCTGAATGCCCTGTGTGCAGCCAAGGAATTACTTGTGCCGCTGCAGTGCGAATTTTTTGCTCTGGAAGGGGTGGTCAAATTGCTGCAGACCTTTGAACAGGTCAGAAAGCGCCTTAATCCGGGGCTGAACCTGCTGGGTGTGGTGCTGACCATGTTTGACGTGCGCAACAGGCTGTCCCGGCAGGTCAAGAACGAGGTGCGCAAGTGCTTCCCGGATCATCTGTTTGAAACCGTGGTGCCGCGGAATGTGCGCCTGTCCGAAGCGCCCAGCTTCGGCAAGTCCATCATTCATTATGATGTAAAATCAAAAGGCGCGGAGTCCTATCTTGCACTGGCCAAAGAGGTGGTGCTGAGAAGGCCCCCGCGCCAATAGGACGCGCATGCAGGGAAGGGATTATTCCGGCAGGGTGGCGCACTCTCCCACCGTCACATCGGACTGGGTGGGGGTTGCCTCAAAGCAGATGTGATCCTTGAAATGCTTTTTGCGAACGGTGGCGCGGCAGGCCTTGCAGTGAAATACGCACAGACCGCTGACGCTGGCGCTCTTGAGGTGGAAGGGTTTTTCGGGATCGTGCTCCCAGTCGGGGGTGCTGGCACCGCAGATCTTGCATTCCACTTCGGCAGTGAAGGGGTATTTGAAATCCCAGTAATCCTTGAACAGGTTCCAGTCATCCAGGGGTTCCGGCTTCTGGTTGGCAAGTGCGGGGTACATGACATCCAGCGCCTGTTCGAGAATGGGAGCGACCTTGCGGCTTACCCGGTCCCAGAGTTCGGGGCTGATGAGAACGCCGTACATGGAACCGTCCTTGCTGTAGAGCGGGACGAGATGTGAATCTTTTTCGGACATGATTGCCTCCGGTATCGCCGCATCGGCTTTGATTGCTGTAGGTGGTGTAGACTTAGGGCGAACGGACTGAATGTCAAGGAGTTATACATGGCAGGAGCACCACGAGGGCTCGGCAGGGGATTGGATGCCCTGTTCAAGGCGAATGATGATACGGCAACCAGCAAGGAACCCCCGCGCACGCTTCCGTTGCGGGCACTGCGGCCTAACCCCAACCAGCCCCGCAAGGCCTTTGCAGAAGAGGCGCTGGATGAACTGGCGGCATCCATCAAGGCGCAGGGAATCCTGCAGCCCCTGCTTGTACGCCCCATAGAGGGCGACGAGGGAAACGCGTACGAGATCGTTGCCGGTGAGCGGCGCTGGCGGGCCAGCCGAATGGCCGGACTGCGCGAAGTTCCGGTCATCATCCGCGAGATGACGGATCTTGAAACCCTGGCCGTGGGCCTTATTGAAAACCTGCAGCGCGAAGACCTCAATCCCATGGAAGAGGCGCTCGGCATGCAGGAACTGAAGGAAAAGTTCGGCCTTTCGCAGGAGGATCTTTCGCAAAAGCTGAGCAAGAGCCGCTCGGCAGTCGCCAATACCCTGCGTCTGCTGCAG
>QKEJ01000114.1 GCA_003252375.1 Halodesulfovibrio sp. | reverse complement strand
CAACACGCCTGTAGCCTGCAGGAGTCGTTCTTCCGTTCAAAGAGAACCAGTCCGCTTCTTCACCGCTAAGCCAGCCGACATTCACATCCAGAATGCCGTAGAGGTCGAGCAGGCGGTCCACGGAAATATCCGATCCGGCTACCCCCACCTCCGAGGTGAATTCATTGCACCCGCCTATGGCCAGCGTCGTACCCAGTATCCTGAACGCCTTGATCTTGCCAGCCCGCCGGGCCAGACCACCGAGAGTTCGGCTGCCTCATGTGGGGCAGGGGAGCAACGTTCCGTACGAGTTTGCAAAAAACACAATGCGCAGAACGGGGGAGTTCTGCGCGTCGTGTGCTGAAGCCGTCAACCCCGTGAGCAGTATCAGCAGACTCATCAGGGTGGCCAGGATGGCTGGGCAGCCAGCGCCGTTACGGCGCCTTGTGCTACTCATTGAGAAATTCTTTGAGCTCCTTGCCGGCCCTGAAGAAGGGAAGCTGTTTGGGTTTCACCTTCACGACTTCGCCGGTTTTGGGATTGCGGCCGGTGTACCCGCCGTAATCCTTGAGCTTGAAGCTGCCGAAACCGCGGATTTCTACGCGGTCTCCGTTGGTCAAGGCTGTCTTCATGCTGTCCACGAAGATATTCACGACCGTGGTCGCCTCTTCGATGGAGATGTTGTTTTCATCGGACAGGGTCTTGATGAGTTCGCTTTTGTTCATCGCCTACTCCGGACAGATGCGGGCATGGAGGCATGCGCTGTGGTTATGAGTCAAAAAGAGTACACTAACTTCGCTCGGGCATGTGAAGTATGTATTAAATTAACCTGATATTCAAGAGGTTATTCAAAATTACCCGCCACATCCGTCAAAAAAGGGCCGGCGGCAATGCGTTGCCCCATGGTGCCGTGCAGACGCTGGAGCTTCACGGCAAGGGCGAAGAGATCCTGCGCTGCCGGAGAGGTGGGCGCAAGCTTGAGGAGCGGCTTCTGTCTGCGCACGGATTCCGGCACCATCTTGTCGAGACGGATGCCTCCCAGCAGGGTGGGCGTGAACCCGAGGAACCGGTCGCAGGCAGCGGCCAGTCTGCGGAAGGTGATGTCCTCTTCCTTCTTGTCTTCAGCCTGGTTGACGATCACGTAGAAGTCCTTCACGCCATGCTGCGTGGAAAGAACCTTCATGAGTGCGTAGCTGTCCGTCAGAGAGGTGGGCTCCGGAGTGACCACCACCAGACGGACATGGGTCATGGCGGCAAAGGCGAGCACCGTGGGAGTGATGCCGGCGCCAAGGTCCATGAACAGATAGTCGTACCGGGAGAACAGCGGCGTCAGTTTGCGGAAGAGCATGGCGCGCAGCTCGGCATCCATCTCGACCAGTTCAGGAACGCCGGAGGCAGCGGGAAGGAAGTCGAACCCACCCGGCTCAATGTGCACGGCGATATCCCGGGCATCCATGTCGGAGTCCAGCAGGTTCTGCATATTGTTTTCAGGCGCTATGCCAAGCAGGACATCCAGATTGGCAAGCCCGAGGTCGCAGTCCATGAGCAGAAGGGGGAATCCTCCCCGAAACATGCAATAGCCCAGATTGAGCGCGATGTTGGATTTGCCGACACCGCCCTTGCCACTGAGAACGGAAATACTGAGGGTTTTGTTCTGTTGCATGATTACACCGTCACCTTATTCGATTCCGGAAAAAAGGAATTGTTTTTCATTGGAGTGTACCATCGTGGAGCGGTCGTATTCGATTTCCTGACGCTGGCGGGCGATGTGAATCCGATTTTTTCCGGCACGTTTGGCTTCATAGAGCGCCTGATCGGCAAGCTCCATGAGCTGGGCAATTCCCAGCGAATCGTTCCCTCTGAGACAGGCAACTCCGCCCGAGAATGTGCATGCAAAGGGTGCATGCCCCTCACAGGCAAAGTGGTGCTGTCCAAAAGCGTGCAATACACGTTCCACCATGGACTTGGCGCGCAGAGGGGTTGCCCCGGGAAGGAGAAGGGCAAATTCCTCTCCGCCCAGGCGGGCCGCCACGTCATACGCGCGCTTGGTCTCTTCCAGCACCCCGCTTAGCCCGCAGAGCACCTCATCCCCGCAGGGATGGCCATAGGTGTCGTTGACCTGCTTGAAATTGTCTATGTCGAGCACGGCCAGACAGACGTTGCCGTTGCTGCGCTCAACCCGTTCGGCCTCCATGTGCAACCTGCGTTCAAAAGCCCGACGGTTCACAAGGCCGGTAAGCGGGTCATGCTCCGACTGGTGGGCAAGTTCCTCAAGCGCCCGCTGCAGATGGCGGAGGTTGAGGAAAGAGGACTTGTCCAGCGAAAGTGCCAGCCATTCATGCAGGCCGTGGGATTCCGCAAGCGCACGCCACTGCTCGATGCTCATGCCCGGAAAGAGCCGGGTAATGGCCACAAGCCCTGCAGGCGCGGAGCTGCCCCCCGCGTTGTTGTCAGACTGGGCGGCTGAATGCTGCAGCAGGAGCTGCTGCAGCGCCTCAAGCTCGACCGTGAGGTCTCGCATGTCTTCGGGAATTGCTGTCCGCTGGTCGGAAGTGGCTTCCGCCGTAGTGTCGTCGTTAGTTTTCCGCATGGAGATACAGGAGGAAGTCTCTGAGGAATACGTCTATGCGGCCGTTGAGCACGGCCTCGACATCCCCGACTTCCGAGTTTGTCCGGTGATCCTTGACCAGCCGGTATGGCTGAAGGGTATAGGTCCGAATCTGGCTTCCGAAGCTGATATCCATCTTGCTGGCGTATTCGGCCTGCCGTTCGTCCTGCCTTTTGCGCAATTCCAGATCGTACAGTCTGGCTTTCAATATCTGCATGGCGGAATCGCGGTTTGCGTGCTGCGACTTTTCATTCTGGCACTGCGCCACGGTTCCTGTGGGAATATGCGTGATGCGGACGGCGGAGCTCGTGGTGTTCACGCTCTGACCGCCGGGACCGCTGGATCGGAAGAAATCTATGCGCAGATCCGCTTCCTTCACGTCCACCACGATGTCCTCTCCGGCGTCGGGGATGACATCCACGGAAGCAAAGGACGTATGGCGTCGTCCCGAGGAGTCAAAGGGAGAGATGCGGATGAGGCGATGGATGCCACGTTCGCCCTTGAGCAGACCGTAAGTGTTCGTACCGCGAATGCGCAGGGTAACGCTCTTGATCCCCGCTTCATCCCCGTCGAGAAAATCAAGGTACTCCGCCTTGAAGCCCTGCGTGTCCGCCCAGCGCACATACATGCGCAGAAGCATCTGGGCCCAGTCCTGCGCCTCGGTGCCTCCGGCCCCGGGATGGATTTCCAGAATGGCGTCCTTGGAATCTTCGGGAGCGGAAAGCAGCATGTTCATTTCCGTAATCTGCAGTAGCTCCTCAAGTTGCTCCACCTGCGCATGCAGGGTTTCAAGTATCTCTGCGCTCTGGTCATCCTCCGCCAGCTGGAGCCACTCCTCAAGGTCTTCCCGGCACTGCTTGAGGGTGCTGAGCCTGTTGATTTCCTCTTCAAGTCCGCTTTTTTCCTGCAGAACAGGGGTAAGCTTTTCCGGCTTGTCCCAGGCTCCGGGGCTGGAGAGCTGCTTTTCTATCTCATCAAGGCGCGACTGCGAAGCCTCGAGGTCAAAGACGCCTCCACAGTGTGGAAAATTGCTCGATAAGGCCAAGACTCTTGGTACGGATGTCAGCAAGGTGTAACATATATTTGATTAGCGCTTGTTGGTTGAAGGGTTGGAGCAAAACAGGCCAAAGGCCAGAAATAATCCGCTGGCGGCAAGCAGGAAAGGAGGAATGAAGGGGGAAAGGACGTGGAACGGGGTGGTGCGTTCGACTGTAGCTGCCGTGCCATACACTGCTTCGGCCCGGAACAGGGCACTGCGGGCAATGAGAACACCGTGCGGGTCAACAATGGCCGAAATGCCTGTATTGGTTGACCGGATCAGGTACCGTCCCTGTTCTATCGCCCTGAGCACCGCAAGATGAAGGTGTTGTTCCGGGGCTGCCGTATTGCCGAACCACGCGTCATTACTGATATTGACGAGGATATTCGCCCCATCTTCGACGCGCTGCTGTGCCAGTTCAGGAAAGATTGTTTCATAACAGATCAGTACGCCCAAGGCAAGATTGCCGACCGGAACGGGCTGTGTCGCATCACTGGTCTGAAATTCGCCCGTCCCTTCGAAGAATACGTCCAGAAAGGGAAGGTATTGGCCAAGGGGAAGATACTCCCCGAACGGAACCAGATGCTCCTTGTCGTACCACCCGCTGAGCAGGCCGTCCGTGGAAACGAGGTAGGCCCTGTTCAGGGTGTCCCACTTGCGTCCCTCGGTGCCCTTGCGATAGGCGGGGGTCCCCACCAGCAGGGGGGCATGCCCTTCTGTGACCATGGAGCGGATAAGGTCAAGATACTCGCGCTTTTCCTGCAGGTAGAACGGCATGGATGTTTCGGGCCAGACCACGATATCGGCAGGATGGCGATCCAACGCTCCCTGCGTCATGTCGACGTATCGGTGGACAGTGCCGTTCTGGTAATACGGGACCCATTTCTGTCCCTGATCGATATTGCCCTGCACGAGCAGACTGCGCACGGGCCCGGTCGTCTCAATGGGGCGTGTCCATGCCTGCCATGACCATGCCGCGCATGCGGCGACGAGCACGGCGGCAACAAGACAGGGACGCATCCGGCGTCGGACGAGCCCTTCTGTCAGCAGGCAGGCCGTCATGACCAGCACGGCTGCGTAACCGTAAGCCCCCAGCACGGACAGGGGCTGCAGAACGACGGGCCAGGGAACAAAGGCGGCGGCTGTCGTGGCCCACGGGAAGCCGGTAAAGAGCGTGCCCCGCAGGTACTCGAGAGCTCCCCAGAACAGTCCGGCAAAAACAGCCAGCAGGACAGGGGAAAGACGATCGCGCAAGGCGTTCACACCAAGGGTGAAGACGCTGCCGTACAGGGCAAGGTAGGTGGCGAGCAAGAGCGGGGCCGGTGCGGCCAGCGCCCAGTGCATGCCGGCCTGGTCCATCAGGGGAACGGCAACCCAGTAAAGGCAGGCAGTGAAGCCGGCGCAGCCTCCCAGCAGGGAAAGCCTGAATGCCGACCAACGTGATGTGGCCTGCCTGCCCATCCAGTAGAAGAGAGCGGGGTGCAGCAGGGCGAGCACGGGACACTGCAGCCAGGGGTTCGCCATCCCCAGGCACAGGGAGACGGCAACGACAAGTGGGAGCAATATTGGCATGATGGAGAGAGGAAACGGCGTTTTTTCGAAAAGGTCAAGACGCAATTACGCCATAAGAGGAAAGGCCCGACGTGCGGGCCCCGAAACTAATCCAAACGTTCCACAAGAATGGAGCGGATGAGTTTTGCATTGGCTTCCTTGACGCTGAAGCGGTAGCCCTCAAGCATGAAGGACTCGCCAGCCTGTGGCACATGCCCGGCCAGCTCGCTGAGATACCCTCCGATGGTCTCCACCTGATCCGAGAGCAGCGTGATCTTGAGCAGCGGCTCTATCTCTTCCAGCAGGGCTCGTCCGGACAGGAGGTAGCTGCTGTCATCCAGCGGCTGGATGTCGTCTTCCTTGGGGGTGTCATACTCATCGTCGATATCGCCAACGATGATTTCAAGGATGTCCTCGATGGTGACGACGCCGGAGGTACCGCCGTACTCGTCTACGGCGATGGCAAAGTGCATCTTGCGGGAACGGAATTCCTGCAGCAGGTCACTGACCATCTTGGTTTCGGGAACAAAGAAGGGCTTGCGCATGATGGCGCGCAGGGGGGTTGCTTGCAGATCCGGGGTGTAGAGGTAGCGCAGCAGATCCTTGGCATAGGCAACACCGACAATGTTGTCCCGGTTGCCTTCATAGATCGGAATGCGGGAATGGCCGGATTCGATGATGAGCTCTACAGCATCCTTGGTGGTTGCGTTGATATCCAGGCAATGGATGTCAGTGCGGGTGACCATGATCTCGTCAACCTGGGTCTCGTCCAGGCTGAGCACATTCAGCAGCATCGAGCCTTCGGTTGCCTCAAGCTCGCCGTCCTCGCGTGCTTCGAGAATGGCCTTTTCAACGGTGTCCCCAGTTTTGCTGTTAAAAATTTTACTGATCAGCGACCAGAGTCGACTGTCCGAGCCTCCGTCCAAAACGTCTCTCCTTGTTCATGTTAACGGGCACAAGCATGCAACACTATCAGCTTCACGATGATGCAACAATATCCATGTCACTTCGGTGACGCAAGCGGAATTCGGGGAAAAGCAAACCTATTCCAGCCCCTTGTCCCTGTAGAGTTCAAGGTGGCGCTTCATGGCCCAGTTGCCCACCTCGTCCACTTCGTTGTTTCTCAAGGAGGGCATCCAGCGCAGTTCAGTCGTGGAATTCTCCACGGTTTCCGCCCGCTTCAGAAACTGAAGGCCCAAATCAACATCCCGTGTTTCGAAGTCGATGAATGGCATCTGGATGCGGCATAGCAACCAGAAACGTTGCCGCTGGCCGTTTTCCGGTTCCCAAAGGTCCAGGAGAACGAACAGATGGTCGCCGATATTGAACTCAAGCCCGGACTGTTTGGCGAAGTCCCGTTTGACGTGCAGCTTAATGCCCCCGGCAGAGATGTTCTCCAGCCGAATCTGAGCCCGCTTGCCGGGAATGAAGCTGAGTACGGACGGCCCCCAATGTTTGACATTCAGATCATGGTTGCCATCGCCCAGCAGTTTTTCCCGCCAGACCGCTATGCCCAGGATATACTGTTCCGGCGGGTCCACCCGCAGACAGGCGCGTTTCTGCTTCAATTCCAGCTTGGTGGGAATGTCCAGGCTCAGATGGCTGATGTCCTTTCCGACAGGCCGGATGCCCGAGATGGAGGAAGAGAACATGTAATAGCGGTCCTTGCGCTCCTCATCCTGAATGCGGAAGTAGCAGTCCACGATACGGCCCATCCATGAGCGGGAGATGTTCTGCAGCCCGGCACATTCGAGGGTGATCGCACCGTTGACCACATCATAGATGGAACAATAGGCCGAGCGACGCTTGGTCTCCTCGGAATGAAACTGGATCTCGACCTTGCTGCGCTGGTCCCGCGCGGTAACAAGAATGGCTTCGATTTCCTGCGGCGTCAGCAGCCATCCGTGCGGCACATAGACGGATGCTCTGCGGGCGCGCCACCACATGAACGCAATGATCGCGCAGAGCAATGCAACAACCCCCATCAGAATCAGGATGACCTGCATGGACATCTGATCCCGTGGAGAGTGCATGAAACTGCGGCTGATCTCGGAGAAATAGTCGGTGGTCTTGTCCACCGCCATAAAATTGTGGAATTGCACGGCTTCGTATTGCTCCGGTTCATGCATTGTCGTTACTGGAACCCTCCCGGCCCTGACACACGCGCCAACAGCGTTCTCAACCGTACAGCGGAGGTGGCTTCCGGCCCGGAATCAAGGAAAAACATGCAGTCCCATCCGGTGCACATGAGGCACACGGGATGGATGGCGCACTACCGGAAGTGCTGTGCGGTACCTTACGGCACAACGCACGGACAGAGGAATTCTCCTCATCTTCCATGCAGGTGCAGCATGTTCGTCTGGGGTATAGTACTGGTGTTTATGCGGAAAAAGCAAGCATGCATGCGGCGCGGAAACATCTTTGAATGTTCATTCCAGAACACGCGGGGCATGTCGAAAAGAGCAACCATCGTGTGGCAGGACTGCGCATATACCGGAAGGGACAGAGCAGTTCGGTACGAAGGTTTTGAGTGTGTCTTTCAGAAGCGGAGCCCACAAGCGTGCGGCATGCACTGCACCATGAAGAACTATAGATCAAAGCGGCGTCACTGCATAGAGAAAAAAACGAAAAAACGATTTTCCGGGAGGGAGAAGGTGCCTGTCTACCGACGACGCTCCAGCTTCTTGAGGTGCACTTCCAGACAGGAGATGGCTGCAGGCGTGATTCCGGAAATGCGTGCCGCCTGACCGAGCGTCCTCGGACGAATGGTCGAGAGCTTTTCCACGGCTTCGCGGGTCAGACCCGACACTTCATCATACGCCATATCGTCCGGCAGCACGGTTGCTTCGGAACGTGCAGACCGTTCCACCAGTTCTTCCTGACGGCGCAGGTAACCGGCGTACTTGGTGATGGTTTCGGCCTCGCGCAGCGCGTCTTCCGGAAAATCCGTAATCCCGGGCCAGAAAGGGGCCAGGTCGGCGATACGCAGTTCCGGCCTGCGCAGCAGGTCTCCCAGCGAGATGGCCTTGCTGGGAACCGCCTCGTTCATCGCTTCCAGCAGGGCACGGGTTTCGGCATCAGGCTTTACCCGTTGTCCTTCGAGCTGATCGAGCAGAGTATCCAGAGCAGCATGTTTGGCCGTATACAGCGCCCACTGGGCATCTTTGACCAGTCCGAGTTCGCGCCCCATCGGCGTCAGGCGTCTGTCTGCATTGCTTTCGCGCAGCAGCAGGCGGTGTTCCGCGCGGGAGGTGAACATGCGGTAGGGCTCCCTGGTGCCCTTGGTGACCAGATCGTCCACCAGAACCGCCATGTAGGCCTGGTCCCGACCCGGAATGAACGGAGGGCGGCCCGAAAGGGCGCAGAACGCGTTCAGGGCGGCCCAGAGTCCCTGGGCGGCGGCTTCCTCGTACCCGGAGGTGCCGTTTACCTGACCGGCAAGATACAGGCCGGGCAAACACTTGGTTTCCAGGGTGGGATGCAGTTGGGTGGGGTTGGCGTAATCGTACTCGATGGCATAGCCGGGGCGGACGATCTGAGCCCGTTCAAGCCCCGGAATGGAGGCGATCATGGCCCGCTGAACATCCAGCGGCAGGCTTGTGGGAATGCCGTTGGGATAGCACTCGGGACTGGTGGCCCCTTCCGGTTCCACGAAGATCTGATGTCGCTCCTTTTCCGGGAAGCGGGCAACCTTGTCCTCGATGGAGGGGCAGTACCGCGCTCCGGTTCCTTCGATGACCCCGGTGAACATGGGCGAACGGTCGAACCCGGAGCGGATGGCCGCATGCGTGGCCTCGTTGGTCCAGGTGATGTGGCAGGGCAGCTGTGGCAGGCAGGGCTGCGTGGAACGAAAGCTGAAGAGAGGGGCCGGAGCGTCTCCAGCCTGCTCTTCCATGACGGAAAAGTCTATGCTGCTTTTCAGGAGTCGGGGCGTTGTTCCGGTCTTGAGCCTGCCCAGCGTGAGGCCTGCGGCTTCAAGCGAGGCCGAGAGGTTCATGGCCGCAGGATCTCCGAGGCGTCCCCCCGAAAAGTTGGTGAGCCCCACATGGATGAGGCCGCGCATGAACGTTCCGGCCGTGATGATGACCGTGCGGGCCTGAAAGACCTGTTGCAGCCTCGTACGCACGCCCACGCATCGCCCGTCTTCCACCAGAAGGGATTCCGCCGTGTCCTGCCAGACCCACAGATGGTCCTGCGCGTAGATATCACGCTTGACCACGCGCATGTAGGCCTCGCGGTCTATCTGGGCGCGTGTTGCGTGGACGGCGGGACCTTTGCTGGTGTTCAGGGTGCGGAACTGTATGCCGGCCTGGTCGGCCCACAGCCCCATCATGCCGCCGAGGGCGTCGATCTCACGGACCATGTGCCCCTTGGCAAGCCCGCCGATGGCGGGGTTGCAGGAGAGCGCGCCGATATGGTCGGCGTTGATGGTCATGAGCATGGTCTGCAGGCCAAGGTTGGAAGCCGCCATGGCGGCTTCGCAACCGGCATGGCCGGCACCCACGACGATAACGTCAAATATCTCGGGGGGCAGAGGCTTAAGCATAGTCGTTACCGGGCTCCGGATCAAAAACGGAACCAGTGCGCCCAGACACCACGATCCTACCTGCCGAAAAGCAGGTGGGTCATGACCTTGGCGTCATTGATATTGGAAGAAATCAGGCACTTCTCATCAGGCTGATGCGCATTGCCGCTCAGGGTGCTCCAGCAGACCACATCAAGGCCGTGCACGCGCATGTGGGCGGCAACGGTGCCACCACCGATGCCCATGGGGCGGGGTTCCACGGCGTATACTTCCCTGATGCCCTGCGCCAGACGGGTCACCACTTCGCAGTCGGGCGAGGTGGACACGGTGGACTGGTTGGCCTGCACGTCGGCAAAGGTGATGGTAACACCGCGTTCGCGTTCCACCTCGTCCGCAAGAGACCGGAGGGATGCACGTACGTCGGCAAGGTCATATCCGGGCAGGACGCGGCAGTCGATGTAAAAGACGTCCAGCCCCGGCACGGTGTTCACGTTCTCGACGTTCAATTCCTTCTTGGTCGGAGTGAACGTGGAAATGGGCGGTTCGAACAGATCGTCCACCCGGTTGAACGTATCATGTAGGCTGCGCACACGCAGGATGAGGTCTGCGGCGGCCTCCAGGGAGTTGACGCCCAATGCGGGGCGCGAGGCATGGCACTGCTTGCCGCGAACGGTCACCTTGATCCAGAGAATGGACTTTTCGGCCACTTCGATCATGGTGCTCTCCGCATTCCCCACGTCCGGCACCAGAATCAGATCTTCCTTGCCAAAGAGCTCGGGTTTGACCTGCATCAGGTAATCAAGGCCGAACTTGCTGCCGGTTTCCTCGTCGGCTACCAGGACGATACCGAGGGTACGTTCCGGTTCGGTTCCGGTCTCCACAAGGGCCTTGGCCGTGAGCAGCGCGGACACGATGCCCTGCTGGTTGTCTTCAACCCCACGTCCGCAGAGTACGTCACCATCAACACGCACGGCCCAGGGATCGCCGCTCCACAGGTCGGGGTCGCCGGTAGGGACAACGTCGGTGTGGGCCAGCAGCCAGACCGTCTGAGCGGATTTCCCGGGGATACGGGCAATGAGGGTAGGGCGATAGCCGCAGGGGACTCGGGGATCAGGCGCGCGGACTTCCTCGATATCGGTTATGCCGTTTGCCACGAGCCAGTCATGCAGGTACGCGGCCTTGTCGATTTCTCCGACACCGCCCGCAGAGGGGCACAGTGCGGGGCGGGCCGTCATTTCCGTCTGCAGTTCAATGACGAGGTCGCGTTGACGATCAATGAAGTCGAAGAGTTTTTCCAGCATCAGTGTGCTCCGATAGAACTGTTGCCGGGCGTAAGCCGCGCAGTCACGATGGTGGCGACATGCATGGCGTGCATGTCCGAGGCGTGGCCCTGAGCCCGATGTGACCAAAAAGAAAAACGGGAAGGCGTGCCGAGGCGTACCTTCCCGTTTGACAGCTGAAAAAAGGGAGCCTAGCGGCCCTTGGCAGCGCGCTTGGAAGCCTTGAGGGGGTTGATCTTGACCTTGCCCTGCTTGTCAACGGTAGCCTTGACGTGGGTGGCAAAGTTACAGGCGCCGAGAGCCCACTTGGCCTGCGGCTGAGCATAGCTGCCGCAGAACTTCTGGCCTTCGAATTCCTTGCTACGGTCGCAGCCCTCGCACTTCTCGTCTACGGGCTGGCAGACCACGCCGTTGTAAAGCATGCCTTCTGCGGTCATGACTGCACCTTCAAATACTGCACTCATTGTATCGTCCTCCTGGATCGCGCGGGCTGCGCGCGAATATTGTTCTTGAAAGCAGGGTTGAATTATATAGATTCAAGGAAAAGTCAACCCCATATTCCGGTTCGCCCTCAAAAAGTATCCCGAATCGCTGAAATCAGGCAAGATGGCTGCGCACCCAGTCGCGCAGGGAGCGTACTTCGTCCACAAGCGCGGGGTAGTCGATCTTCTGGTAAGCACCATCATTATATAATACTTCGCCGGCAACCATGGTCATGCACACTTCTGCTCCGGTCGCAGCATACACCGCATGGGATACGGGGTTGTGCAGGGGCAGAAGATTGGGGGCGTCAAGGTCCAGCGCAATGATATCCGCCTGCATGCCGGGCATCAGAGCCCCTACGCTGTTCAGATGCAGGGCGCCTGCACCGCCAAGGGTGGCCATGTCCAGCACGACCTGCGCCGGGGCGCTGGTTGGATCCATGCCATGCACCTTGTGCAGCAGGGCGCAGGAGGTCATCTCCGTGAACATGTTCAGGGCGTTGTTGGAGGCGGCCCCGTCGGTTCCAAGGCTGACGCGCACGCCATGGCGCAGCATGCCGGGTACATCGGCAATGCCGGAGGCGAGCTTCATATTGCTTTCGGGGTTGTGTGCGACCACAGCGCCGGTTTCGGCGATCAGAGCGATTTCATCGTCCGTCAGGTCCACGCAGTGCGCCAGTGTCGTCTGCGGAGTCAGCAGCCCCAGCTCGTGTATGTACTGGAGAGGGCGCTTGCCGTGCGTTTCAAGACATTGCCGGGTCTCAGACGCTGTTTCGGCAAGATGGATATGCAGGGGCAGGGTCAGTTCCTCCGCGATGTCCCGGCAGCGGGTCAGGATCTCCGGAGTGGTTGTATAGATGGCGTGCGGCATGACTGATTGCCGGATGCGCGGATGGGCCTTCCACTTTTCGTGGAGTTCCCGGACGATCTCGAAGCCCCGGTTGGTGTCGGGGTAGGCGGGGGACGGGAACATGAAAATGCCCTCGCCACCAAGGGCGCGCAATCCGGCCCGGTCCACGGCGCGGTAGGTGGCGTCCTCCAGCAGATACATGTCGCAGAAGGCCGTGGTGCCGAACCGGGTCATTTCCGCACAGGCGAGCAGGGCGCCCAGCTCCACGATCTCTGAGGTGAGATGCTGCTCCACGGGAAAGATGTGCTTGGTCAGCCACTCCATCAGCGGCAGATCGTCAGCCACGCCGCGCAGCAACGTCATGGCGGCGTGTGTATGCGCATTGACAAGGCCGGGCATGACCAGGGAACGGCCGAGATCGAGTGTCTTTGCAGCGTGATAGCGCGGGCGTATGGAGTCCCAGGTGCCAATGTCCGTGATGGTGTCACCGGTAATGGCGATACCGCCCCGTTCGATCACGGTCCGGTCCGGGTCTTGTGTGAGTATCGTGTCGGCCTGTATAAGAAGGTCGCAAACCAGAGTCATGCCAAATGTCTCCTTGCAATAGGGTGCCTGACGCTGCCACGCGCGTTTTTTGGAAGCATGCACGATAGAGCATCAGAACTGCAAGCGCAATGGGGCGGCATGACCGGAGAATGTTCATGGACACAGGAGAGATGATGAGAACAGGCTGTCTGCTTATTCACGGATGGACCGGCGCCCCCTTCGAGATGGAGCCGCTGGTCGAGCCCCTTCGCGCTCTTGGGTGCGCCCCTCGGTTGGTGACCTTGCCCGGACACGGGACCAGTTTTGATGATTTTCGAACCACCTGGTTCGAGGACTGGAAGCGGGGCGCGGAAGAGGCGTACGAAGCCCTGTCCCGGGATGTGGACAGAGTAGTGGTCATGGGACTGTCCATGGGCGGAACCCTCGCGTTGCACCTTGCCACGCGCTACCCTGTGCTGGGAGTGGTGTCCATGGCCGCCCCCATTCATGTCTACACGCTGTTCCCCCCCCGCATGAAGGATTGGCGGCTTCCGCTTATTCCCCTGTTGCAGCATCTGCGGCCGGTATGGCCCGGTGCTCCGCGCAGAGCAGAGGCGCAGGTGATAGCCCCGTGGGAGGGGTACAGCGGCGCCACCAGTCTGCCGCAGCTCTGCAGTCTGATGTCTGGCGCACGGTCGGTTGGCAGGACCCTGCACAAGGTCACTGCACCACTTCTGGTCATGCATTGCCCGACAGACAGGACGTCACCGGCCGAAAACGCCTGGACCATCCTGCGTGGCGTGTCATCCGACATTCGCCGGATGGAGCTTATCCCCATCCGGGAGCAGGTCACGGCCCACCATATGCTGACCACTCATATGGAAACTCGTGAACGTGTTCAGGCACTTGCCTGTGGTTTTGTCCGAGAATTGACATCTATTTAGACAAAATTGTTAAGGGTTATCAAAACTGTATCTGGTAACAAAATTGTTAATTTCATTCGCAAAAGGCTGAATTAAATGACGATACGTCGGTTTTTCGAGGTCTGATTCAATTGTGAAGAATACGTATATTGACAATTTTTGTATTTTTACGGTAATTCCAACTCCCGTTCAATGAGAAGTGCCCTCGTAGCGTTTTTTCGCTTTTTTTATCAAATTTGTTAGCAGGTCCGGTTGAACGGGAGAGGGGAACCGACCACCTGCTAATCTGTGCTAAGCGAGGAGACTGTCTTGCTTTTCAAACCGATCAGCCAAAACTTCAACGATTTTGTCATAGACCGGGACAAGGAACGGTGCATCAACTGTGAAGTGTGCGTGCGCCAGTGTTCCTACGAGGCTCATTTCTGGGACGACGCCCGGCAGTGCGTCATGCACGACAACACCAAGTGCGTCGGTTGTCACAGGTGTGAAGCCCTGTGTCCCACCGGGTGCCTTACCATCAAGAAGAACCCTGCGGACTTCCGCGACAACGCCCTGTGGACCCCCACGTATATGAAACACATATACAAGCAGGGCGATACGGGCGGCATCCTTCTTTCCGGCATGGGCAGCCCCAGCGCCAAGCCCATTTACTGGGACAACCTGCAGCTGGACGCCAGCCAGGTGACCAACCCGTCCATCGACCCCCTGCGTGAGCCCATGGAGCTGCGGACCTACCTCGGTTCCAAGCCCGACAAGGTGGAGGTTGAGGAGACCCCTGAAGGTCCGCGTCTGAAGACCAAGATCGGTCCCCAGATCAAGCTGGAATATCCCATGATGTTCTCGGCCATGTCCTTCGGCTCCATCAACTTCAACCTGCACAAGGCCATGGCCATGGCGGCGACCGAACTCGGCATCGTGTACAACACGGGTGAGGGCGGTCTGCATCCCACCCTGTACAAGTACGGGGCCAACACCATCGTGCAGGTTGCCTCCGGTCGTTTCGGCGTCCACAAGGACTACCTGAACGCTGGCGCAGCCATCGAGATCAAGGTCGGGCAGGGCGCCAAGCCCGGCATCGGCGGCCATCTCCCCGGCGAGAAGATCGACGAGGAAGTCTCCAAGACCCGTATGGTTCCGGTCGGATCCGACGCCATCTCTCCCGCGCCGCACCATGACATCTATTCCATCGAAGACCTCCTGCAGCTCATCTACGCGCTGAAGGAAGCCACCGAATATCGCGTGCCTGTCTCCGTCAAGATCGCAGCCGTGCACAACGCGCCCGCCATTGCCTCCGGCATCGTGCGCGCCGGTGCCGACATTGTCGTGCTTGACGGCTTCCGCGGTGGTACGGGCGCTGCCCCCACCATGATCCGCGACAACGTGGGCATCCCCGTGGAACTGGCCCTTGCACAGGTGGACAACCGCCTGCGCGACGAAGGCATCCGCAACTGGGCCTCGCTGGTTGTTGCCGGCGGCACCCGTTGTTCCGCTGATGTCATCAAGGCCATCGCACTCGGTGCGGACGCCGTGTACATCGCCACCTCCGCGCTCGTCGCCGTGGGCTGTACGCTCTGCGGCCGCTGCTACACCGGCAAGTGCCCGTGGGGCATCGCGACCAACGAAGCGCGCCTCAAGAAGCGCCAGAACCCTGAAATCGCAGCCAAGCGTCTGACCAACCTGGTCAAGGCATGGGGCCACGAAATTCAGGAAATGCTTGGCGGCATGGGCCTCAACTCCATCGAGAGCCTGCGCGGCAACCGCGACAAGCTGCGCGGCATCGGCCTTAACGAAGTGGAACTTGACATCCTTGGTGTCAAACACGCCGGGAGGTAGGCAATGCGTCGAGTCTATCCCAACAAGGATTTTTGCATCGGCTGCCACATCTGTGAGCTGGCCTGTCTTACCGCTCACTCCGAGAGCAAGGATCTTATCATCGCCGTACGCGAGGAGCAGGCTTCGGGCCTGCGTCCTTGCAAGGCCGTGTATGAAAAGGGTCCCGTATGTGTCTCGCTGAGCTGTCGGCACTGTGAGAACCCCACTTGTGTCACCGCGTGCATCTCCGGCGCCCTGTACAAGGACGAGGAGACCGGCAAGACAAAGTACGACGAGTCCAAGTGCGTCGGCTGCTGGTCCTGCCTGATGGCCTGTCCCTTCGGTGCCATCCGCCGCAATCCGTCCAAGGGGAAGATCATCAAGTGTGATCTCTGTGAAGGAAGAGACATGCCCGCCTGCGTGCAGGCCTGTCCCAACGCCGCACTGAGCTACGAAGACCGCTAGCACAAGCATCCGGGGAGTGTGAAACCATGACATATGTCATCGTCGGTAACGGTGTCGCATCCGTAGGTGCTATAGAAGGCATCCGGAAGCTGGACAAAGAGGGCCGCATCATCGTGGTGAGCGAGGAAAACACGCCCACGTATGGTCGTCCCCTCATCTCCTACTTCCTTGCGGGCAAGATTGGTCTGGACCGCATGAGTCTGCGACCCGACGACTACTACGAGAAGAACAATATCGAACTCAAGCTCGGCTCCCGCGTTACCGCGCTCGACCCGGGCAAGAAGACCATCACGCTGGCAAGCGGTGAGAGCCTGGGCTACGACAAGCTGCTGCTCGCCACTGGCGGCATTCCCTTCATGCCCCCCATCAAGGGGCTGGAAGGTTCGGGCATCTACAACTTCACCACGCTGGCCCATGCCGAGACGCTGATCCAGCTTTCGCAGGCCATCCGCAAGGTTGTGGTTATCGGCGGCGGGCTTATCGGCCTCAAGGCCGCTGAAGGCCTTTTCGACAACGGGCTTTCCGTGACCATCGTCGAACTGGCGCCTCGCGTACTCTCCGCCGCCTTTGACGACGTCGCAGGCAAGCTGGTGTCCAACCGTCTTGAAAACGAGGGGCTGCACATCCGTTGCGGCAACACCGTGGAAGAGGTGCTGCGTGGCGACAATGGTGACGTTGTCGGCGTTCGCCTGACCAACGGCGATGTCCTCGAATGCGAGGCTGTCGTTGTGGCCATCGGGGTTGTGCCGAGCCTGTGTCCCGCCAAGGAAGCCGGACTGAACATCCGTCGCGGCATCAAGGTGGACGACTATCTGCAGACCAGTGCTGCCGATGTCTATGCCGCCGGCGACGCGGCCGAAGCCTACGACATGATCATGGACGACGCCCGGGTAACCCCCATCTGGCCCAACGCATACAGCCAGGGCTACTACGCCGGCATGAACATGACCGAAAAGAAGAAGGAAAAGCATCCCGGCGGTCTCGCCATGAATGCCATTGCCTTCTACGGCATGGCCACTGCGTCCCTCGGTCTGGTCAATCCCGCCCCTGAAGACGGCTGCGACGTGTTCACCTACGTGGACGAGGAACGGCAGGCCTATCGCAAGCTTGTTTTCCGCAATGACAAGCTCATCGGCTATGTGCTGGTTGGTGACATCGACTTTGCAGGTCTGTACACCGGGTTCGTCCGGTTCCAGCTGCCGCTTACCGATGAAGTCAAACAGGACCTCAAGGACGGACAGCCCTCCGCGCTGCTCTGGCCAGAACACGATTTCGAGACGAGGTGGACCCCCGAATGCGAATAGGGGTCCCCATCATCGGAGAAGATATATGAAGGCTCCCAGCAATTTCTGGAATTTTGAGAAGGACATCTCCGGGTGCGGTGTCTTCGGCGTCATCGACAAGCAGAAGAACCTCATCAACGGTACCATGCCTATCAATGCCATGTGTACCATGCACGATCGCGGCAACGGCCTTGGCGGCGGATTCGCTGCCTACGGCATTTACCCCGACCGGGCCGACGAGTACGCCTTCCACCTGATGTGCGACGATCAGGCGGCTCTGGACAGGGCAGAGAACACCATCAAGGAATACTTTGAGATTTCGGTGTCCGAACCCATTCCCACCCGCAAGGTGCTGAGCGTGAAGAACCCGCCCCTCATGTGGCGCTTCTTCGTCACCCCCAAGGAACGCCGTCCCAAATGGGAAGAGCTGAGTGAACAGGACTACATTGTCAGTGTCATCATGCTCATCAACCAGAATGGAGGAGCCTTTGTCTTCTCCAGCGGCAAGAACATGGGGGCATTCAAGGGCGTGGGCTTCCCCGAGGACATCGCGGACTTCTTCCGTCTTGACGAATACAGCGCCTACATCTGGACGGGGCACAACCGGTTCCCCACCAACACTCCCGGCTGGTGGGGCGGGGCGCATCCCTTCACCATTCTGGACTGGGCCATCGTCCACAACGGTGAAATCTCGTCCTACGGCATCAACCGCCGGTACCTTTGCCAGCACGACTACCTGTGCACCATGATGACGGATACCGAGGTTGTGGCGTACCTGCTCGACCTTCTGATCCGCAAGCACGGTCTTTCCTACGAAATGGCGAGCAAGGTCTTTGCACCGCCTTTCTGGGACGAGATCGACCGCATGGGCGCAGAGGACCGCAAGGTCTATGAAGCGCTGCGTATGGTATACGGCTCCGGCTGCCTGAACGGCCCCTTCGCCATTCTCGTGACCGACCCCAACACCATGATGGGCCTCAACGACCGGGCCAAGCTCCGTCCTCTGGTTATTGCAGAGAAGGACAGCATGGTCTTCATGTCCAGCGAAGAAAGCTCCATCCGCGAAGTCTGTCCCGAACTGGACCGCGTATGGGCGCCCAAGGCCGGTGAACCCGTTATCGTGAAAGTGGAGGCGTAACCATGGGCAAGAAGGTCACTCTGGACGCCGACGGCGTCTACTACAAGCAGCTCAATGAGCAGATCCGCGATGCGATCCGTAACGGCGCCGAAGAAATCGAACTGCTCAATGTCCGCGGCCAGCGCTATATCGGCAACGCCATCGACAAGCCCGTTAAGTTCCTTGTTCACGGCGTTCCCGGCCAGGACATGGCCGCCTTCATGCGCGGAGCCTTCATCCGTGTGGAAGGCAATGCGCAGGATGGCGTGGGCAACACCATGGACGACGGCGAAATCGAGATCAACGGCATGGCCGGTGACGTGCTCGGATACGCCATGCGCGGCGGCCGCATCCTCGTAAAGCAGGATGTGGGGTACCGCGTGGGCATCCACATGAAGGCCTACATGGACAAGGCTCCCATCATCGTGGCAGGTGGCAAGGCCGGGGACTTCCTCGGCGAGTACATGGCCGGTGGCGCCATCATCCTGCTGGGCATGGATTCCACCATGCCGGAGAACGCGCCCATCACCGGGCGCAGTCTGGGTACGGGCATGCACGGCGGCGTGATGTATATCCGCGGCGAAGTGCCGGAATACCAGCTCGGCCCCGGCCTCAGCTTCCACCCGCTGGAAGAGGAGGACATGGCCTTCATCCGCACGCATGTGGAAGCCTGGGCCAAGGCCTTCGGCAAGGACGCCGAAGAAGCCATGAAGGGCACCTTCCGCAAGGTCAAACCCTTCTCCAAGCGTCCCTACGGCAACATGTACGTAGGCACCAACTAGCACTTCAGGGCCTCCCGCACGGGAGGCCCTTTCTTTTGCCTGCTTTTGCTCAGCCTGCGCATGTGCGCATAATCCATTCATACTTTGGTGCGTTACGCCTGCAGAGCAGGGCTGTGCCGAGGAGACTGGCCGAAAACGGTTGCATGTTTTCAGCCTTAAAGGTACTTCTTTCAGGTTTTCAACACTGTTACCATTTCATGATTACCCCATAAGGAGAATGTCATGTCGTTTATCAACACTGCTTGGGCCATGGGCGCCGCAGGTGGCCAGGCCGGTGGCCAGGGCGGAGGCATCGCCGCTTTTGCTCCGCTCGTACTCATGTTCGGTATCTTCTACTTCCTGCTCATCCGTCCCCAGCAGAAGAAGGCCAAGGAACACAAGGCGCTGCTGGACGGCCTGAAGAAGGGCGATTCCATCATCACCGCAGGTGGCCTCTACGGCACCGTCGTTGAAACGAAGGGTGAGATTCTGACCGTGGATCTCGGCACCACCACCGTCAAGGTTGGCCGCCAGTTCGTTTCCGGCCTTGCCGTTGCCGCTGCCCCCAAGGAAAAGAAGAAGGCCAAGGAAGAGAAGTAGTCTCCTCCATGGCGTTGGTGGTGATGCCGGGGCAGGGTAGAACCGTGCCGGGCATCCCCCTTCAGCAGACGGGTCCAGTACCCGTGCGTTTGCAAGAACGGCCCCGGGTGGTGTTGTACCGCTTAGGGCTTTGCTGTTTGTCCATGGATAGCATCAGTATTTAGGAGTTATAATGAAAGAAGGTCTGCGTTGGCGAATGCTGGTCGCCCTGCTGGTGACCGTATTGGGCCTTGCCTATGCGCTGCCGAGCATTCCTGTTGTTGCAACGTCTCCTCTTCTTCAGAAGATTCTTCCCGAAGAAAAGGTCAGCCTCGGTCTCGACCTGATGGGTGGTATATACCTGACCCTTGGTGTCGATGTCGACAAGGCTGTGGAGAACTCCCTTGTTCAGACCGGACAGGATCTCCTTACCGTTGCCCGCGAGGAGAAGCTCTCCGTATTGCGCCCCCGGGTAACCCCCGGTGAAAAGCTGGAACTGGTGCTGCGCAAGGCGGACCAGAAGGATGCGCTGATCAAGCTGCTCTCCGAGAAGTTCCGCAATCTCACCAACGAGGGGCCGGAGGATCTGGGCGACGGGCAGGTGCGTTTTACGCTGTCCTACACCAAGGAAGAGCGGAGCCGCCTCAAGAATCTTACCCTCGACCAGGCAGTGAAGACCATCCGCAACCGTATCGACCAGTTCGGCGTGTCCGAACCCGATATCCGCAAGCAGCAGGATTTTCGCATTCAGGTGCAGCTTCCCGGCCTGAGCGACCCGGAACGGGCCGTCCAGATCATCGGCAAGACCGCACACCTCGAATTCCGCATCGTGAAGGATGACGCGAACCTCGAAAACGCCAAGCGGGGCATCGTGCCTCCTGGCTACGAGGCGCTGCCCTACATGCGGCGCAACGAGGACGGAACCTACACGGAAAGCGTGATGGTCGTGGACAAGGATGCCTCCCTGACCGGGGAATACATCCAGGACGCCTACGTGAACTTTGACCAGTTCAACCAGTCCTACGTCGGCATTACGTTCAACAACAGCGGAGCCCGCCGGTTTGAACAGCTCACCGGAGAATACTCCGGACGGCGCATGGCCATTGTACTGGATGGCAAGATTCACTCCGCACCTACGATCCAGGAAAAAATTCGTGGCGGCCGCGCGTCCATCACCGGCCATTTCAGCCAGGCAGAGGCGCATGACCTTGCCATCGTGCTGCGAGCCGGTTCGCTGCCTGCTCCCGTCAACATCCTCGAGGAACGCTCCGTCGGTCCCTCCCTCGGTCAGGAATCCATCGATCAGGGCGTTACCGCTGCCCTCATCGGCGGTGCGCTGGTCATGGCCTTCATGATTGTCTACTACGGTTTCGGCGGTCTGGTTGCGGACCTCGTGCTCGTGCTGAACATCGTGCTCATCATGGCCGGCCTTGCCGCCTTTGGTGCCACGCTGACCCTGCCGGGTATCGCAGGCATCATCCTGACGCTGGGCATGTCCGTTGACGCCAACGTGCTCATCTTCGAGCGTATCCGCGAAGAACTGCGCAGGGGGCTCACCCCCATTGCGGCCATCACGGAAGGCTACAACAGGGCAACCCTGACCATCCTTGACGCCAACGTCACCACGCTTATTGCCGCAGTCATCCTGTACCAGTTCGGCACCGGACCCATCCGCGGATTTGCCGTCACTCTGAGTCTGGGTATCATCGCGTCCATGTTCACTGCCATCTTCTGTTCACGCATCCTCTTCGATCTGTGGACATTCGGAAAGCAGCGTACCAAGCTCAGTATCTAAGGAGTTGATTTATGGGTCTGACCATCATCAAACCGAACAGCACTATCGACTTCGTCGGTCTGCGCAAGATTACGCTCATCCTTTCGCTGCTGCTGGTCATTGCCGGTATCGGCTCGCTCCTCATGAAGGGCGGCCCCCGCTACGGCATTGACTTCTCCGGCGGCGTCATGGTGCAGGTGAAGTTCGACGGCAACGTCCAGCCCGACACCATCAAGGAATGCCTGAAGGATGTCGAGCTTCCCGGCCTCATGGTCCAGCGTATCGGCCTGGAGGACGAGGGTGAATTCCTTATCCGCGCCTCCATCACCGAAGCCAACCCTGAAGCCATGCGCGGCCTTGTGCGCGATGCACTGAAAGCCAACCTCAAGGGCAGCAACTTCGAGATCCGCCGTCTGGAAATGGTCGGCCCCAAGGTGGGGAACGATCTGCGCACGGCAGCCCTTGAAGCCCTGTACTACGCAGTGCTGCTCATCGCCATCTACATCTCCGGCCGTTTCGAACAGCGCTGGGTTGTCGCGGCCATCATGGCGGCGGCTCTTGCCTGCACGCTGTACGCCCTCGGGTATGTCGGCGTGCCCAGACAGTACCTGGTTGTGGCGGCCATGCTCGTGACGTTGGGACTATGCTGGAAATTGCGGCTGAACTATGCGTTGGGGGCCATTGTCGCCCTTATCCATGACGTGCTCATCACGGTCGGGGTTTTCTCCATTCTCGACAAGGAGTTCGACCTGACCATCGTGGCTGCGCTGCTGACCATTGTCGGCTACTCGCTGAACGATACCATCATCGTCTTCGACCGCATCCGCGAAAACATCAACGGCCGCGTGGCTCCCACGTATGCCGGTGTCGTGAACGCAGCCGTAAACCAGACACTGAGCCGTACCCTGCTGACCTCCGGCACGACGTTGCTGGTGGTCTGCTCGCTGTACTTCCTCGGTGGCAGCGTGATCCATGACTTTGCTCTGGCCATGCTCATCGGCATCGGCGTGGGTACCTATTCCTCCATCTTCGTGGCCAGCCCCGTGCTGCTCGCGTTGAGCCCGGAAGAGATTCCCGCGCAGGAAAAGAAGCCGGCCAAGCCTGCTTCACGCAATGAGCACGGTGTGGTCTAGCAACGCCATACGGACGAACCGTAAGGTGCCCCGGAAACGGGGCACCTTTTTTTATGCACGGGCAATTTTGCCATCAGATACGAAATAGGGTAGCCTTCAACGCATGCATACCAACGCTCAAACAGCTTTTCCGGACGAGGGACGCGACGATCGGGATACCGAATACGATTCCTTGCTCGGTGTGACTGGCGTCGTCGAAGCCGCCGCATGGACCCGTCACGACGCCATGAAGCTCTACAGGGCGTTGTTCGAAGCCATACCCGACGCCCTGATTTTGGCTGATTCGGAATGCAACATTCTTGCGGTCAACCAACAGGCCGTATCCCTGTTCTGCGAAGAGGAGACCGATCTCCTCGGACGCGATTGCCGTCGTGTATTCGGTCCGGAAGAGGCCGCCTTCATGGCCGACGTGCTGGTCAATCTGGAAGATGACACCCTGTGGCAGGGCGTCTCCACCATTGCGACCCCGGCGGACGGCGAAGTGCCGGTGGATCTGTCGGTCCACAAGGTGTGCGTTGCAGGCGATTCACTCCTGCAAATCGTTATCCGGGACATGAGCGTTCGGGTAGGCCTTGAACAGGACCTGCAGCGCACTGAGGCCGTGGTGGAGGGCATGAACCTTGCCCTGCGCCATGTGATCAAGTCCGTGCACGAAGAACGACGGGAAATGAAGGATGAACTGGTCCAGCAGGTCAAGGAACAGGTCATGCCCACGCTGGAGCGCATTGCCGACGAGGACAGCTCCGACATGCGCCAGAGCTACAAGTCCGTCATCGAGGACCAGCTCGTGGACATGGCCGACGGCGCATCCTCGGACCCGCTTGAAGGCATCATGCTCCGCCTTACCCCAAGGGAAGTCGAGATTTGCCGTCTCATCGCCTTGGGCCGCAAGACCCGGGAAATCTGCGACCTGCTGCAGCTCTCCTTTGAAACGCTGCAGACCCACCGGAAAAACATTCGCCGCAAGCTGGACCTGACCGGACAACGGGTATCCCTGTATGTCTACCTCCAGCAACAATCCTCACTTCCGCGTACCTGATTCTCCTTCCCGATCGGGTATACCCGAATACCCGATTGCTACCCCAAAACCCCCCTTGAGGTAGTATGCCCTCTCTGTAAAGATGGGCAGACTGGGCAACTCGCCTAATATACACACTCGGCAAGTCAGCCGCTTCCTTCATTTTATTCAAAATGCCCCGGGTTGCGCCAAGTACCCGGAATGCTTTTCTGTGGCCGAAGCGGTTGTTGCCAGGGCTGTGGGTTTTTACAGGAGAATACATGTCAAAGATCGTCGTAGAGGGACTCTACAAGGTATTTGGCCCGACACCGGACAAGGCCCTTGCCATGCTCAAGGAAGGCAGGTCCAAGAACGAGATCATGGAATCGATCCGTCACGGCGTCGGCGTCAACAATGCCAGTTTTGCAGTGGAAGAGGGGGAAATCATCGTCATCATGGGGCTGTCGGGAAGCGGCAAATCCACACTCGTACGCTGCCTTAATCGTCTCATCACCCCGTCTGCCGGACGGGTGCTGATTGACGGCCAGGATATCATGGAGCTTTCCTCCGAGCAGTTGCGCGAGGTGCGCCAGTCCAAGATGGGGATGGTGTTTCAGAATTTTGCACTTTTTCCCCACCGCACGGTTGCAGAGAATGCCGCATACGGCCTTGAGATCAAGGGTGTGGACAAAGAGACCAGACTCGCCAAGGCGCATGAGGCACTTGAGCTTGTGGGCCTGAAAGGATGGGAAGATGTGCTGCCGGCTCAACTCTCCGGCGGCATGCAGCAACGCGTGGGCCTTGCACGCGCATTGGCGCTCGACCCTGACATCCTGCTCATGGACGAGGCGTTCAGCGCTCTTGATCCGCTCATCCGCAGGGACATGCAGGACGAACTCATCAACCTGCAGGAGAAGATGCATAAAACCATCGTGTTCATCAGCCATGACCTCGATGAAGCCCTCAAGCTGGGGGATCGCATTGTGCTGATGAAGGATGGCAAGATCGTGCAGATCGGCACGCCCGAGGAAATCCTCACGGAACCGGCGGACGACTATGTCGAACGGTTCGTTTCCGAGGTGGATATCTCCCGCGTGCTCACGGCGGACTCGATCATGCAGAAGGTTGTGGCCGTTGCCCATCTTGGAACGGACGGCCCCAGAGCCGCACTGCGCAAGATGAAGAATCACGGCATTTCCTCGCTGTTCGTGCTGGACAAGCAGCACACGCTGGTGGGGGTCGTATCCGCGGAGCAGGCGGTCCATCTCATCAACGCCGGCGAATCCGATCTTTCCCAGATCATCTGTACGGACCTCAAGACCGTGCTCCCCGAAACACCGGCACAGGATCTCTTCGGTATCATGCACGATCTCGCCTACCCGCTGGCGGTGGTGGATACGGCCAACAAGCTCAAGGGAGTCATCGTGCGCGGCACGTTGCTGGGCGCTCTGTCTGAACGAAAGGGGGGACAGCGAGATGTATAGATTGCCTGTGGGCCATGTCATTGAAGAGATTATCGAATTTCTGGTGGACCATCTGTCCTTTGCAACCAAGGCCTGTTCCGTGGTGGTTGAGAGTTCGCTCCGCCTGCTCGAAAAGGGCATGGTGGCCATTCCCGAACCCCTCTTCATTCTGGTAGCCGGAGCGCTGGTCTGGCGTCTTTCCAAGGACAGACGCCTCGGTCTCTTTGCCGTTCTCGGCCTTGCGCTGATCTGGAACATGGGCCTGTGGAAGGCGACCATGAGCACTGTGGCCCTTGTGCTTGTGGCCACGCTTTTTGCCATCATGCTTGGGGTGCCCATCGGCATCTTCACGGCGGTAAACCGCATGGCGTACCGGATCATCATGCCCACCCTCGACGTGATGCAGACCATGCCGGCATTCGTCTATCTCATTCCGGCCATTCCCTTCTTCGGTCTCGGAAAGATGGCGGCCATTTTTTCCACCGTCATTTTCTCCATGCCGCCAGCTATCCGCCTGACCTGTCTTGGCATCAAGCAGGTGCCCGAGGATCTGGTTGAATGCGCCGAGGCCTTCGGCACCAGCCGCTGGCAGCGGCTGGTCAAGCTGGAACTGCCCCTGGCCCGTTCCACCATCCTTGCCGGGGTCAACCAGACCGTCATGCTGGCCCTGTCCATGGTGGTCATAGCCGCCATGATTGGCGCCAAGGGCCTTGGGGGCGAAGTGTGGAAAGCCATTCAGCGTTTGCAGATGGGACGTGGGTTTGAGGCAGGCATTGGCATCGTCATTGTCGCCATCATTCTCGACCGGGTACTGCAGAAGGCTGGCAAACAAAATAACAACCCATAAGGAGAAGACATGAAACGCATCGTAACACTGTGCATGGTCCTTGCCTTCATCGCTGTCGGCACCGTAAACGCTTTTGCCAAAGATCCCGTGCGTCTTGCCTACGTGGAGTGGGATTGCGCCACCACATCCACCAACATGGTCAAGGCCGTTCTGGAACAGGAAATGGGGTATGAGGTGGAAATCCTGCCCGTTGCCGCAGCAGCCATGTGGCAGGCCGTGGGATCCGGTGATGTGGATGGCATGGTCACCGCTTGGCTTCCCGTCACCCATGGCGACTATCTGAAAAAGGTGGCTGACTCCGTCGAGGACCTCGGCCCCATTACTACCGACGCCAAGGTGGGCTGGGTTGTCCCGTCCTACGTCTCCATCGATTCCATCGAGGAAATGAAGGCCAATGCCGACAAGTTCGAAAACAAGATCATTGGCATCGACCCCGGCGCCGGTCTCATGAAGATGTCCGAAGACACCATGCAGGCATACGGACTTGACGATTTCGAACTGGTAGAAGGGAGCGGCGCCACAATGACCGCAGCTCTGGCTGATGCGGTAAAGAACAAGAAGTGGGTTGTCGTGACGGGGTGGTCCCCGCACTGGATGTTCGGACGCTGGGATCTCAAGTACTTGAAGGACCCCAAGGGCACTCTGGGCGGATCCGAAACCATCAATACGGTTGTACGCAAGGGCCTCAAGAAAGATATGCCGGAAGTCTACGCCTTCCTCGATCGTTTTGCCTGGAAGAATCCCAACCAGATGCAGATGGTCATGGCCTGGAACCAGGAACCCGGTGCGGATCCGTACGAAAACGCCAAGCGCTTCCTGCGTGAAAACCCGGACATGGTCAAGCTCTGGCTTGGCAAGTAGCCTAAATCAAAAACAAATATGTCGAAGGCCGTCCTTTCCGGGCGGCCTCTTTTTATGCCCATCACCTCAGCAGTGGATAATAGCCGTATTCACGCCCAGCCGAGTTGCTTCTTTTTGCCGAGGCATGCTAGTATAGGATATTGGCGTCTTGGCCACAAAAATAGAACTTTATTGGAGGATAGTTATGAAACGGATTCTGGTAGCGCTTTCCATCACCGGCGCACTCCTTCTTGGTACCTCTCTCTACGCATTCTCCGAAGACGGCGCATCGCTGTACAAGGCATGTCAGGGCTGTCACGGTGCTCAGGGAGAGCGACCCGCCATGGGCGTAAGTCTGCCCCTGAAGGGACAGAGTGCAGAAGATCTTACCAAGAAGATGCACGGATACAAGGATGGAACCTACGGCGAGAGCAAGAAGGCCATCATGGTCAACCTTCTCAAGCGCTTCTCGGATGAGCAGATCGTCATGCTCGCCGACCACATCGCCAAGTTCTAGTTCATCTATGGCATGGGCTGCCCGCAACAGGGCAGCCCATGCCTTCTCATGCGTACCACCTCTGATTCTTCGGAATGGCCGCATCCCTATTGAGTGCAAAGGAGTAGAGCTGTCATGCGCATCCTGTTGCTGTACGTGTTGTGTGCTCTTGTTCTGTCGTGCCCGGCATTGGCCATGCAGCATGGCTCCCATGACGCAGCCCTGAACCAGACCATGGAACATGCCATGGAGCAGGGCATGCCGCAGCATGGGGACCACAACGCGCCTCAGGGGCATGACACCATGCCCGCCATGGTTCCTGACGGGTCTGCCCCGGACCTGAGCGGCCACGTCCATAAGGAACCGGCCAAGGATTCACCGGTCGCCTCGGTGGATGAGAAACTCGGCGAGATCATTCCCGAAGGCATCATGTTCCGGGATGAATCGGGAAACATGGTGGATATCCGCTCCCTCATGGACAGGCCCACACTGATTGCCCCCGTCTATTTCACGTGCCCCAGCGTCTGCAATATCCTGCAGAGCTCCGTGGCCCGCATCCTGCCGCAGATGTCCATGACCCCCATCAAGGAATACCGCGTTCTTTCCGTCAGCTTTGACGAGACCGACACACCGGAACTCGCCGCGCGTCGCAAGAACAACTACCTGAGCGCCATGCACAACGATTTTCCTCCGGAGGGCTGGCGGTTCCTGACCGGCAGCAAGGAAAGCGTGGACCTGTTCATGGGGAGCATCGGGTATCATTTCACGCGGACCGGAAAGGACTTTGTCCATCCCATTGTGGTTGTCATCGCCTCGCCTGAGGGCAAGATCGTCCGCTACCTGTACGGCAACGACTTTCTCCCCTTTGATACGGCCATGGCCCTCACCGAGGCAGCACAGGGCAAGGTGGGCCTCTCGCTCAAGCGCATTGTTTCCTACTGTTTCGCATATGACCCGCAGGGCAAACGCTACGTGCTCGACGTCATGCGCATCGCCGGATTCGTGGTGCTCTTCGGCGTAGCCGTCCTGTTCCTGATTCTGACCCGAGGTCCGCGCAAGTCACGCAAGTAGCCTTTCCGGTGCAGGCGCGCTCTTCGCCGCAGTCGTTAACCCAGAGTATTGTGAGGTCGCCATGGCGTCGGATCATTCAGCCGTCAGTTTTTTCGAGACACAACCCGGGACACGTGGAGGCATTACCTCGTGGATATTTTCCACGGACCACAAACGCATCGGTATCATGTACCTGTGGGGAATCATGGGGTTCTTCATCGTGGGCATGCTGCTCGGCTTTCTCATCCGCATGGAGCTGATCGCGCCCGGCAGGGACATCATGGACCAGCAGACCTACAACGTCATGTTCACCCTGCATGGGGTCATCATGATCTTTCTGGTGGTCATTCCCAGCATTCCCGCGGCATTCGGTAACATCTTCCTGCCCATCCAGATCGGGGCAGAGGACGTATCGTTTCCCCGGCTCAACAATTTTTCCTGGTGGCTGTATGTGGCTGGCGCCTCGCTGGCCCTTGTTTCCCTGTTCACGGGGAACGGCCCGCCGGACACCGGGTGGACCTTCTACGTGCCTTTCAGCAGCAACGTAACCACCACCAATGTGGACGTGGCGGTCATGGCGGTCTTCATCCTCGGCTTCTCCTCCATCCTTACCGGGCTCAATTTCGTAACAACGCTGCATCGCTTGCGGGCACCGGGCATGACCTGGACGCGCATGCCGCTGTTCTGCTGGTCCCTGTACGCCACGGGATGGATTCAGATTCTTGCCACTCCGGTGCTGGGCATCACGGTACTGCTCATCTTTGCCGAGCGGATGCTTGGCGTGGGGCTGTTTGACCCGGCCAAGGGGGGAGACCCCATCCTCTATCAGCACCTTTTCTGGATCTATTCGCACCCGGCCGTGTACATCATGATTCTGCCGGCCATGGGGGTCATTTCCGACGTGCTCCCCGTCTTCGCCCGCAGGGACATTTTCGGCTACAAGATGATCGCCTTTTCCAGCGTAATGATCGCCTTTGCAGGTTCGCTGGTCTGGGCGCACCACATGTTTACCAGCGGCATGAGCGATACGGCGGTTCTGGTATTCTCCTTCCTGACCTTTGTCGTGGCCATTCCCTCGGCCATCAAGATCTTCAACTGGGTTTCCACGCTCTACAAGGGCTCCATCTACACGGATCCGCCCCTGTGGTTCGCGCTGGCGTTCATATTCCTGTTCTCCATCGGGGGACTCACCGGCCTCATCCTCGGTTCCGCAGGCACGGACATCCACGTGCACGATACCTATTTCGTGGTCGGGCATTTCCACTACGTGATCTTCGGCGGCCTGGGCTTCGGACTGTTCTCGGCCATGCACTACTGGTTCCCCAAGATTTTCGGGCGAATGTACAACATGCGTACCGCCAAGATCGCCTGCGTGATCATCTTCACCGGATTCAACATTCTCTATTTCCCCATGCTCATCATGGGGCTGCAGGGCATGCCCCGTCGGTACTACGACTATCTGCCGCAGTACACCTTCGGCCATCAAGTCTCGACCGTGGGGTCATGGATTCTTGTGGCCGGACTCCTGCTCATGTTCTGGAACCTGTTGCAAGGCTCCCTGCGGGGCAGGAAGTGCAGCGGGAATCCATGGGGAGGTGCCTCCCTCGAATGGCAGATTCCTTCTCCTCCGCCACACCATAATTTTGTGACCGACCCCGTGGTGGACCGTGGACCCTATGACTTCAGGGGGGTGGAACGAGATGACTGTCGTTAAGGACTACACCGGCGCCAAACTGGGCATGTGGCTGTTCCTGTTCACGGAAATCCTGCTCTTCGGCGGACTCTTCCTGCTGTATGCGGCGTACCTGCACAGGTACCCTGCAGACTTTCATCTGGCGGGCAAGGAGCTGAACGTTGTGCTTGGCGCAACCAATACCGTGGTGCTCATCAGCAGTTCATGGCTGATGGCACTGTCCATCAGCGCGTTGCAGCAGGGCAGGGTGGAGCAGAGCAAGAAGCTTCTGCTGGGCACGCTGGCCTGTGCCGGCATGTTTCTCGTCATCAAGTACTTCGAGTGGTCCGCCAAGATACACCACGGCATCTACCCGGATTCGCCCGAACTGCTGGCACGCCCGGCAGGCGAGGTGATGTTCTTCGGTCTCTATTATCTCATGACCGGGCTGCATGGCCTGCATGTCATCCTCGGAGGCGGCGTCATCACCTACGCCTATGTGCTTATTCTCAAGGGCAGGGTTACCCCGCAAGATTTTGTCTTTCTCGAGAATGCCGGCCTGTACTGGCACCTTGTGGACCTTGTGTGGATATACCTGTTCCCGCTTTTTTACCTGATCGCCTAGGGGAGAGCCATGACCGAACATCATGAAGAGCATCATACGGTTACCTACAAGCTCAACTCCATCATCTGGGGATTGCTGCTGGTGCTGACTGCCATAACCGTGGCAGCTGCCCAGTTCGACTTCGGTTTCCTGAACGTGGTTGTCGCCATGACCATTGCCACCACCAAGGCAGGACTGGTCATCCTCTTTTTCATGCACCTGAAGTATGAGAAGCCGCTGTTCAAGATCATCGTCTTCATCACCTTCCTGCTGCTGGCCATTGCCATCGGCTTCACGTTCTTTGACCTGGCCTACAGGAACTGAGGAGGGGCGCATGATTCCGCAATCACTCAATCCCGTGCAACAGGTGGATTTCGCCTTTTACATCATCTTCGGCATATCCATCCTTCTGCTTGTGGGCATCACCCTCACGACGATCTGGTTCGTCTACCGCTATCACCACACCCGCAACCCCAATCCCGAGGATATCTCCGGCAACCTGTGGGCCGAGGTCATCTGGATACTGCTGCCCACCCTTATCGTGATGGCCCTGTTCTACTACGGATGGGTCGGGTACAAGGCGCTGCGCACTGTTCCGGACAATGCCATGACCGTGAAGGTGACGGCACGCATGTGGTCGTGGGTCTTCGAATACGAAAACGGCAAGCGCAGCAGTGTGCTGTATGTTCCCAAGGACAAGCCCGTCAAACTGATCATGACCTCGGATGACGTTATACACAGCCTGTACGTCCCGGCTTACCGCATCAAGATGGATACCGTGCCGCGCATGGAGACCTATGCCTGGTTCAATCCCGACACCCTGGGGTCCTACGATGTGTTCTGCGCCGAATACTGCGGCCTCAAGCACGCCAACATGATCACCACAGTGGAGGTCATGCCGCCGGATGACTTCACCCGCTGGCTCGAAGACAAGAGTGCCTCACAGGGGGCAGGAAGGGCTCTTGCACTGTTCGAGGGATACGGGTGCATCGGCTGCCACACCACGGACGGTTCCCCCAATGTGGGGCCGAGCCTCAAGAACCTGTACGGGAAGAAGCAACAGGTTACCCTGAAGGATGGTTCCACCAGGGAAATCATCGTGGACGAGCCCTATCTGCGTCAGGCGATCATCGAGCCAGATGCGGCCATTCCCGAAGGTTTCAGCCCCGCCATGATGTCCTACAAGGATGTCGTGAACGAGGATGACATGAACGTGATGATTCAATGGTTCATGCACGGCAACGAGGTCTCGATCGACGCCGGACGTGAACTGATGATGGCCGAAGGGTGCATCTCGTGCCACTCCACGGACGGCAGTCTGGTGGCTGGCCCGACCCTGAAGGGCATATGGGGGCGCACGGCCGTGGTCATGCAGGACGGAACGGAACGAAGCGTGCCCTCGGACAGGGCATACCTGCTGGAATCCATTACCGATCCGGGCAAGGCTGTTGTGAAGGGATTTGATCCCATCATGCCGCCATACATGCACCTGACGGAGGAACAGCTGGACCAGATGCTGCAGTACATGCAGTCTCTCTCGGAGGACAAGTAGACATCATGCCTTTGCTGCGCGCCCTCTGCCGGCTTGTGCGACTCCCGGTCTCCGCCATGGTGACCCTTTCCGCCGGGTTCGGCTACATGCTGGTGCGACCCATGCCTGACGCCGGGCTTGGCCTTGTCTGCCTGTCCACGTTCCTGCTGGCCGGAGCCTGCTCCATCGTGAACCAGATCCAGGAACGTGACATCGATGCCCGACTGAGCCGTACCGCCAACAGGCCGTTGCCCGCAGGGGAGGTGTCCGTGTCCGTGGCCTTCGGTCTTGCTGGTGCCTGCGCGCTGGGGGCCCTTTGGGGATTCCTGCGACTTGCGGTGCCCGTTCTTCCCTGGCTTGCCGGGGCCATTATCCTTCTTTACAATGGCTTGTATACGCCCTTGAAGCGCCGGTCCGGATTTGCACTGCTCGTCGGAGCAATCCCGGGAGCAATGCCTCCGGTCATGGGCTGGCTGGCGGCCGGTGGCGGCAAGGCCGACATGGGCATTCTGATCGTGTACGCGGTCTATTATCTGTGGCAGGTTCCGCACTTCTGGCTCAGGACGGAACGGGACCGGCACGAATACGAGAGGGCAGGACTTCCCCTGCCGATTCTCAGCCTTGGCGAAACCCGGTACAGGAGTGTCCTGCGGCTGTGGTTTCACGCATACCTTTCGTGCATTCTCATGCTCCCGCTGTATGCGCATATGCAGACGACCTCAATGCGCATTACGGTTACGCTGGGAGTCATGGCGCTGTTCTTCGTTTCCGGCCGCACCCTGCGTGTGACCGACAGGCGGGGAAGCGCCTTTCACCTTGTAAATGTCTCCATCCTTGCTGTCATGGCCCTGCTGCTGGCGGACAGACTGCTGCCCGTGGCCGGTTAACATTTCTACGTTGAAGATGAGGTGTACATGGATTCCCGTTTGATCATGTGGATACATCCGTTCATTCAGGTCGTGGCAACGCTGGCCGGGTTTGTCGCCATGTACTGGGGCGTCAGACGATTCCAGATGGTCCACCTGAAGCAGAAGGTGCCGTTCCCCTGGAAACAGCATGTGCGGCTGGGCTCCTTTGCGCTGTGCATCTGGACCCTCGGTCTGGGCATCGGCCTGCTCGCCGCTCATCAGGGCTGGGGGTCCATCATGGTGACCGACATCCACTACATGGTCGGATTCGCCGTCGCCCCCCTGTGCGTCACCGCCTATATCACCGGCACCATCATGGACAAGCGCAAGAAGAAGCGTACCGTGCTCAACGTGGTGCATGGCGTAAACAACCTGCTGCTCTGCCTGCTCATCTGCGTGCAGGTGGTTACGGGCGTATGGGTCATCAAGGTGTTTCTGATCTACTGACACCGAAGCCTTCAAGGAACACTTCAAACAAGAAAGACCGCCGGACGCTCTGTCCGGCGGTCTTTCATTTTCCTGTACAGCAACAGCCTAGGTGCGGGTATCGAAGACGCGCTTGGCCTTGCCGGCCGACCGCTCGATGGACCGGGGTTCCACAAGCCGTACCCTGGTGGAAACGCCGAGGAATTCCTTGATGGTCTTCTGGATGCGTCCCTCAATGCGCTGCAGATTCTTGATCTCGTCCGAGAAGATGCCTTCACCCACCTCAACCTGAATCTCCACCTGATCAAGATTGCCGTCTCGGCTGACGATGATCTGATAGTGGGGCGACGCGCCCTCGGTTTCAAGGATGATGGACTCGATCTGCGAGGGGAAGACGTTCACGCCGCGGATGATGAGCATGTCGTCGCTGCGGCCGGTGACCCGGCGCATGCGTACATGGGTTCGCCCGCAGGCGCAGGGCGTATAATTGAGCGACGTGATATCCCGGGTGCGGTACCGGATGAGCGGAATACCTTCCTTGGTCAGGGTGGTGATGACCAGTTCGCCCATGGCTCCATGGGGCAGCTGCTCGCCGGTGACGGGGTCGATGATTTCCGGCAGGAAGTGGTCCTCGAAAATATGCATGCCGTCCTTGGCCACCGCGCACTCCATGGAGACGCCGGGGCCCATGATTTCGGACAGGCCGTAGATGTTTACGGCGCTGATGCCCATCTTTTCCTCGATATCCGCGCGCATCTCGTCGGTCCACGGCTCGGCGCCGAAGATGCCTATCTTCAGGGGCAGGGTACGGATGTCGATACCGGCTTCCAGAGCGGCTTCCTGCAGCACAAGGGCGTAGGAAGGGGTGGAGCAGAGCACCGTGGCACCGAAATCGCGCATGAGCTGCACCTGCCGCTTGGTACCGCCGCCGGAAACGGGAATGACCGTGGCGCCGAGACGTTCGGCACCATAGTGGGCACCAAGACCGCCGGTAAACAGGCCGTAGCCGTAGGCGTTGTGGATGAAATCCTGCCGGGATGCCCCTGCACACATGAAGGATCGGGCCATGAGCTCGGCCCAGTTATTCACATCCCGCTGGGTGTAGCCGACAACGGTCGCCTTGCCGGTGGTGCCGCTGGAGGCGTGCAGACGGACAATGGTATCCTTGGGAACGGCAAAGAGGCCGAAGGGGTAGTTGTTGCGCAGGTCCTGCTTTTCGGTAAACGGTAGGTATTTTAGATCATTGAGGGACTTGATGTCGGAAGGCGTTATGCCAGCCTCGTCGAACCGTTTGCGATAGTGGGGCACATTTGCGTACACGCGTTCACAAAGGTTCTGCAACCGCCGTAACTGAAGCGCGTCCAGCTCTTCACGGGGAAGCGTTTCACGCTCAACGTCGTAGATCATACCATCTCTCCTGCGTCTTCATAAAAAAAGGTAGCTGTTCATGCGGGATACCAGTATAGACTGAATACTGTGATGTGCCTCATTCCGGCTTCCCGGTCAAGGTAGGGACGCACGCACCTTCGATGCCACGGGGCCTTCGGGCCGTTCCACGGAACCTCTATTTCACGGAGTATTCCATGCAGGTCATGATATGCGGCGCCGGTCTGGTTACCGGCGAACTCCTCAAACGCCTGGGGACCTCATGGCGAGTGACCCTGATCGAAAAGGATCAGGCCAAATCAAAGCTGTGCATGCACGGGTGCGACATGGTGGTGCGCACCATCTTTGAGGATGCCTCAAGCGCCGTGGTCCTGGATGAGGCGAACATCGCCGCACAGGACTATGTGCTGGCGCTGACGGACAGGGATGCCGTGAACCTTGAAGTTGTCCGTATCGCCCGCGACAGAGGCGTTCCCCATATCCTTGCCCTGGTCCATGATCCGCTCAAGGTAGAAGCCTTTGAGGCACTGGAGGTCCGTGTTGTGCTTGTGGGCTCCCTGCCTGCCCGGCACATCTATCATTTTCTTGAAGACCCGAGGGTTTCGGTCACGCCGCTGGTGGCAGGCCAGGGTGAGGTGCTGGAAGTGGACTCCGCGGTCTATTTCCGCATGATCGGACGCCCGGCGGGCAATGTCAGGGGGGATGGCTGGCGGCTTTCCGCCCTGGTGCGCAAGGGTGAATTCCTGCTCGCCGATCCGAGCCTGCGTATCGAAGCGGGGGACCGCATGATCATCGTGGGCAAGTCGGGCTCCTTTCAGCCCGTCTGTTCCCTCCTTGAATGCAATTCGCCTCATTTTCCGCTCGCATACGGCAGAGGGGTCCTTGTCGGACTTCTCCCCGGCACCGTTCCGCAGGCTTCGGTGCTGGATGAGGCCCTGTACCTTGCCAAGTATACAAAGGTTTCCCATGTGGAGGTGGTCTGCGCCGAGGACAACTGCAACATCGAACGCAAGATCAGGGAATACTCCAACGTGTTCGACATGCAGGTGGACAGTGATACGGACCACCTGCTGCGCCGGATCACCGACCGGGTGGAGCAGGGCAGCGTGGGCTGCGTTGTCGTCCCGCCGTTCGAATCATCCATGCTGAGTCGCATGTTCCGCCCCAGACTGGTAGGACTGGCCCATGCCGTGGGCTGTCCGCTGCTCGTTGCGCGAGGCTCGGGACCATACCGCCGGGTGCTTGTGCCATACCACCGGAACAGCGTGGCGGAACTGACGCTCGAGGTGGCCATAGACTTCACCAAGCAGGTGGGCGCAGAGCTCTCCGTCATCATTGTGGAGGAGGAAGACTTCGTGCATGGCGAGGACTGGAAGGTGGATCCGGAAACCCTGCATGCGCGCGTTCTTGAGATAGGGCACACCCACAAGATCAAGATGGACGTGCTGCACCGCAGGGGAAATCCGGTACGGGAGATTACGGAGGCAGCTGCCGAGTTCGATCTTCTGGTGGTGGGCAGCTCCACGGACCGTAAGGGCCTCTTTTTCCCCCATGTGGGCGAACTGCTGACGGAAGGCGTTGCCAGCTCCGTGCTTGTGGTCACCTCATAGGAAGGTATCCATGGTTCTGCATCAGGCATATTCGCTTCTGCTGGTCGCTACGGCTGCCCTGTTTCTTCCGGGAATCAGCAGAATGCTGCGCATCCCGGCCCCGGTTGCCGAAATCCTTTTCGGTGTCCTGCTGGGCAGAAGCGTCCTCCAGTTGCAGTTTTCCGGAGAGTGGCTCCCGTTTCTCGCGGAGCTTGGATTCCTGCTCCTCATGTTCCAGGCGGGCATGGAAATCGACTTCAGCGTGCTGCTCCGACAGTCCGCACGGGAGATCCTGACCCAGTGCCTCGTCTTTTGCGGCACGGTGGCTTGTGCGTTTCTGGCAACCTCGGCCATGGGCCTGCATCCGTTCATGGCCCTGGTGCTCTCCACCACCTCACTGGGGCTGGTCATGCCCACGTTGCGCGAGACCGGACTCATCAAGACGCCGTTCGGTCAGAAGGTGCTCATTGCCTCCACCCTTGCCGACTTCATGACCCTGCTGGCCATCACCCTGTTCCTTCTGTGGGATACCAACGGATTTTCCCTGCAGCTCATATCCCCCATTCCGCTCTTCGTGGGGTTTGCATTCCTGTTGCGCATGGGCAGGCTCTGGGCATGGTGGAATCCGGAAAAGGCCCGGCGCATTCTCGCTTCGGAAGACAGCCTGGAGATCGGCGTACGTCTTTCGCTGGCACTGTTGTTCCTCTTTGTCTCCCTGTCCGAGGTGGTGCATCTGGAGCCGGTTCTCGGCGCCTTCATGGGCGGCTGCGTCCTTTCCTACGTCTTCCGCGCCAAGGAGGATCTGGAAGGCAAGGTCTCCGCCCTCGGCTTCGGGTTCCTGGTGCCGGTCTTCTTCATCAATGTGGGCATGCAGTTCGACCTTGCCAATGTCCTGCGACTGGACATGGCCATGCTGGCAGGGGTTCTGCTGCTCCTGGCCTTTGCCGTGAAGATGGGGCCGTGCCTGCTTTTCATGGCCACGGGCATGCCACTACGGGATGTATTCAGGGCCGGAGTATTGCTGTCTTCACGGCTGAGCCTCATTGTGGCCGCAGCAGAACTCGGGGTTACCCACGGATTCATTTCCACCGCACAACAGGACGCCATACTCCTGCTTGCCGTACTGACCTGCTTTCTCGGGCCCACGCTCTTCAGGATTCTGTCCGGAAGGTCTCAATCCGGCGCTGAATCTTAAGCCATGTTAAGAACATTAAGCACCTTAAGATGCTGAATCAAATAAATTCAGATAGTTATGAAAATGCACCTTTGTAAATTGTAAAAAGACTTATGGTTTGTAAAGCAATCTTTGTGTGTCATGTGGGTGCCCCTGCGCGGGCCGGAAGCGAAAAGCGGTGGCAGCATGTTTGCCTCGGCGCACCGATTGCGGTAGAAACAGGCACGGCGTAACGACCGCCCATCTCACCCCGAGGAGGAAGCATGGATTTCAGATCGCTGGTCATGCATAATCGCAGCTACCGCCGCTTTTCGGAACAGGAACGCATTGCCCCGTCCACGCTGGAAGGGCTGGTTGATCTTGCCCGGCATACGCCCGCAAGCGCCAACCGCCAGCCGCTGAAATATGTGCTGGTCACGGCGCCCAAGACCTGCGCGGAGCTGTTTCCCAGCCTTGGCTGGGCAGGCTATCTCCCCGACTGGAAGGGACCGGAGGAGGGCGAACGCCCTGCAGCGTACATTGTGGTGCTGGGGGATGACGCCATCAGCACCGACATCGCCACGGACCTCGGCATTGCAGCCCAGACCATCATGCTGGGCGCCGCCGAACAGGGGCTGGGCGGCTGCATGATGGGAGCCATTAACCGGGAAAAGATCCATGCGCTGCTGGCATTACCCGACACGCTGCGCGTGCTGCTGGTGCTGGCACTGGGCCGCCCGGTGGAAAAAGTGCAGCTCGAACCCCTTGGCGAGGATGGAAATATCAAGTATTGGCGTGACGCCGAGGGTGGACACCATGTTCCGAAGCGCAGTCTTGCTTCGCTGATTGTCGCCCGCCATGACTAACCCGTTATCAATGGAAACACTATGATCCAATCTACCGACAAGAAATTTTCCACTGCTCCGGTTGCGGAAAAGGTTGAAAATATTGTGAACTGGCTCGAAGAAAAGCATGCCATCAACGTGGTGGCCATCAGCCTCGAAAAGGTCAACTCGTTCACCGATGCCGTGGTCATCGCCTCCGCCAAGTCCGTGCGCCAGGCACAGGCCGTTGCGGAACATGTCTACGCCAAGGCCAAGGAATCCAATTACGAATACCTTCGCGTGGAAGGCAAGGACTCCGGCCAGTGGATACTGGTGGACCTGAACGACATCGTCGTCAACATCTTCCAGGATGATGTCCGCAAGCTCTTCAACCTTGAAAGCCTCTGGGCGGACGCCACGGTCCTCTATCAGGCCGAGGCCGCCGAATAAGTTCCATGCACCACACCTGTACCCCCACTCTGCTGCTCATTCTTGATGGCTGGGGCATGGCTCCGCAAGGCGAAGCCAACGCTGTCACCTGCGCACGTACGCACACGCTCGGCTCACTGGCCCGGAGTTATCCGTCCACCAGCCTTGCCTGCTCCGGACGGGCCGTAGGACTGCCCGACGGCTTCATGGGCAACTCCGAAGTGGGACACATGAACATCGGTGCCGGTCGCGTAATGTATCAGGACATGACCCGCATTGATGTGGCCATTGAGGACGGCAGCTTCAAAACCAATCCCGTGCTGCTCAAACTCATGGCCGACACTGCCAAGCGAAGCGGACGCCTGCATCTCATGGGGCTTCTCTCCGATGGCGGGGTGCACAGCCACCTGCGTCACCTGTATGCGCTGCTGGAGCTGGCGCGCGAGCAGGGTGTGGAGGTGTTCATCCATGCCTTCATGGATGGCCGGGATACCGCACCAAGCAGCGGCAAGGGGTTCATGGAAACGCTGGTGGCCGAATGTGCACGCATAGGTGCAGGTACAGTCGCCACGGTCTCCGGGCGCTACTACGCCATGGATCGCGACAACCGCTGGGATAGGGTGCAGGTCGCATGGGACTGCCTGATACATGGCCTGGGAGAGCAGGCCGACGATCCGGTTACTGCGATTTCCAAGGCGTATGCCGAGGGCAAGACGGATGAATTCATCATGCCCTGCACCATCATGCGTGACGGTGCGCCCATGGCCCGTATCCAGGATGGCGACGGGGTTTTCTTCTTCAATTTCCGTGCGGACCGGGCCCGGGAGCTCTCGCAGGCCCTGCATGCCCCGCAGTTTGCCCATTTCGACCGGGGCATCCTGCCCGATCTGGCCGGATTCGCCACCATGACCGCCTATGATTCCGGCTTTCCCATGCCTGTGGCCTTTACCAAGGAAGCCGGCACCCAGACACTCGGCGAAATTATCGCCGGAATGGGGAAGCAGCAGCTGCGCATTGCCGAAACGGAAAAATACGCACACGTGACCTACTTCTTCAATTGCGGCAGGGAAGAACCCTTTACGGGAGAGAAGCGCATTCTTGTGGATTCTCCACGCGATGTCGCCACCTACGACCTGAAGCCCGAAATGAGCGTACACGAGGTGACGGACCGGCTCATTGCCGAATGGCAGACCGGCGCATACTCGCTTGCGGTATGCAACCTTGCCAATCTGGACATGGTGGGCCACACGGGCAACCTTGACGCCGCCATTGCCGCCTGTGAAGCCGTGGACGGCTGTGTGGAGCGCATCCTAGACGCGGTGCTCGCCTCGGGCGGAAGGGCGCTGGTAACCGCAGACCACGGCAATGCCGAGGAAATGCGTGATCCGCACGGCAACCCGCACACCGCGCACACCATGAACAGGGTCCCTCTTGTACTGGTGGAAAAGGGGGCCACGGTCTCATTCAGGGATGACGGCGTCCTCGGCGACATAGCCCCCACCATTCTCGATCTTTGGCACACGCCCAAACCGGCTGCCATGACCGGAACAAGCCTGCTGCGTCGCGACGCCTAACGAGGAGCATCATGTCCGTCAAATCCAAGAAGCCTCAGGCCCCGGTCAAACCGGCCGGTCTGGAAATGATCTTTTTTTACCCCTGTCCGCATTGCAGCCACAAGGTTCCGCTGCTCACCCCGGTACAGCCCGCCATGGCCCAGTGTGACGCCTGCGCACAACACTTTCCCATCGTTCCGGTGGACGAGAAGACCCTGCGGTTCATGAAGACCATACTGGCCAACGGCAAGGCGGCCATTGACCCGGACTTCATGTAGCACTTTAACATCAAAAGGCCCCGGCATGCGACGCATGACGGGGCCTTTTTTCTTGCATTCCGGAAAGTTATGCTACTGAGCGCTGGCGTAGGCATCGGAAAGACGTGCCTTGATGTAGGCGCGCATGTCCGCATCATCCTCTTCAAGGTTGAAGCAGCAGGCGTCCTCGCCGAGCAGGCCGCCGGGTACCCAGTCCCCCAGTTCTTCGGGGTCCTGGATCATGTCGGCATAGAAGCAGACCGAAAGCCAGCGTTCGGAGGGATCGTCATCCACCACGTCCACGAGCACAAAAAGAGCACGGGAGGTCTGGTTGGCATGGGTCGCGCGCAGCGAGAAGCTCACGCCGGGACGCCCCTTGAAGGAGAGCGCCAGGCCGTCCATGGCTGCGAGATGGTCCCTGAATTCGATGAAGGCCGCACGGGTGCGGGTTTCCGTATCCTGCCACTGATCGAGCAGGGCATTCAGCTCCTGCTCCGCATTATCTGCATACATGCGCATCTCCTTGGGGTCTGCAATTCAGCGATCACGGCCGGCACTGCCGGTGAACGGGGAGTCCTCGTCTTCCACTGTCAACGTTGGTAAGTGGTCGCTTTCGCATGCGGAGGGTGGTGCTGTCAATTCCGGCCGTCAGTATCGATACTCGGAAAAATTATTTTTTACATAAGTGCACTTTCGATCAACATTTTCAAAAATCATGCGCGTTGAATCAACAATTTTGTGGACAACTGCACAATACATACGTAACTGAAACCGCCTTGAATGCCCGCTCAGGACTTGGGCATGCTCCATATCACAACCCGCCATGCGCGTCGTACCGCTTTTCGCATCTGGTGACCGGACAGGGGTGGCAACCGTCCGAGTACTCCGCCGCGTGTTCCCGCAGGGAGCGACCGGCAAAATCCATGCAGGGGCAGGGGAGGCGCTGGCAAGACGATTCAGGACGGTTTTTGATGAAGAAGCGCGAACAATGGGGATCGCGGCTCGGGTTCATTCTCGCAGCCGTCGGTTCCGCGATCGGTCTCGGCAACATCTGGCGATTCCCGTACATGGCGTACGAAAATGGCGGCGGCGCCTTTCTCATTCCCTACATCTTTGCTCTGCTCACCGCAGGCATTCCCTTCATGATCCTGGAATTCGGCCTTGGCCAGAAGTACCGGGGCTCCGCCCCCAAGGTCTTCGCCTCGCTGAACCCCAAATGGGAATGGATTGGCTGGTCTCAGGTCATGGTGGCCGCGGTCATCTCCATCTACTACGTTGCTGTCGTAGGCTGGACCCTCAACTACGCCACCTTTGCCGTGGATCAGAGCTGGGGCAGCGATCCCAAGGCCTTCTTCTTCAATGAGTATCTTGGCCTGACCGGTTCCCCCCTGGAGCTTGGCGGCATACGCTGGAACATTCTGGGTGCCTGCGCGCTGACCTGGCTGGCCACATGGACCGCCTGCACCTCCGGCGTCCGCAAGGGCATTGAACGAGCCTGCAAGGTGCTCATTCCCCTGCTGTTCGTCCTGGTGCTGGTGCTCATTTGCCGCGTGGTCACCCTTGACGGCGCTCTGACCGGGCTTGAATTCCTGTTCCGCCCCGACTTTTCCAAGATTGCCGACTTCAGCGTCTGGACGGACGCCTATGGGCAGATCTTCTATTCCCTGTCCGTGGGATTCTCCATCATGCTCGCCTATTCGAGCTATCTGCCCAAGGAATCCGACACCGCCAACAATGCAGCCATGACCGTCTTCCTCAACTGCGGTTTCTCGCTGCTGGCCGGGGTGATGATCTTCAGCGTGCTCGGCAACATGGCCCACGAAACCGGCAAGTCCGTGACGGATGTGGCCGGTGCCGGCGTCGGTCTCGCCTTCGTCATCATTCCCAAGGCCATCAACACCATGCCCATGCCCTCGTTCTTCGGGGTGCTCTTCTTCCTGTGCCTGCTCATGGCCGGGCTGAGCTCGCAGATCTCCATCGTGGAAGCCATCTGCTCCTCGTTCATCGACAAGTTTGGCTGGTCCCGCAAGGCTACCGTCACCGTATACTGCGCGGCAGGCTTCGGCCTCACCAGCATCTTTGCCACGGGCGGAGGCCTGCTGATTCTGGACATCGTTGACCACTTCATCAACAACCTGTGCCTGCTTCCCGTTGCGCTCATCGAAATCGTCCTGCTCAGCTGGGTGGTGGGGCTTGACGAGACCAAGACGCACGTCAACGCGACCTCGGACTTCACCGTGGGCACGATCTGGAAGACCTGCCTGAAGTTCGTGACCATCATCGTGCTGGGCTACGCCACCCTGCGCAATGTACAGGGTGACTTCGGCACCCCGTACGGCGGGTACGGCACGGACGAACTGATCGCCCTGGGCTGGTCGCTCATTCCCTTTGTCCTGATGATGGGCGTGTACCTGCGCAACAAGCAGGCGGCCCCCACCTTCATGAGTACGCAACACTAGGAGGCGCACATGGAAACTTCCGCCATCGTCATGATGATGACCGGATTCGGCGTAACCTGGGGCGGTGCCATATGGTGCCTGCGCCTCGCCATCCGGAAACATCTTGCCGGCAAGGAATAGCCTGCATGTTCAAACGGCCGCCACGTGCGGCCGTTTTTCATGGTACTGCAATGGTGCCGCAAACGTGGTGACATGCTTTACACGCGCAGGGCATTGTATAGAATGGGATAACCGGTTCAAAAGGAGCACCTATGTCCAAGACGATTCTCATGGTTCTTACTTCCCACGCCACGCTGGGCAACAGCGGGCATCCCACCGGCTGGTGGCTGGAGGAAATGGCGGCCCCGTATCTGCTCTTCACCGATGCCGGCCTTGACGTGACCGTGGCATCTCCCATGGGCGGAAAGGCCCCCCTTGATCCGCGTAGCACGGAAGAGGGCGCTCAGAACGAGTGGACGCGCCGGTTCACCAAGGACAAGACGGCCATGGAGGCGGTGCAGGACAGCATTCCGCTGGACATGGTGCGTGCCGAGGACTATGACGCCGTCTTCTTTCCCGGCGGACACGGCCCCATGTTCGACCTTGCGCAGGACGAGACCGTAGCCGAACTCATTGGCGATTTCATTCTGGACAAGAAGCCCGTAGCCGCCGTGTGCCATGGCCCTGCAGCGCTCCTGAAGGCCGTGGACGGCAACGGCAAGTCCATTCTTGCCGGACGCCGTGCAACGGGATTCTCCAACGAGGAAGAAACCGCGGTGGGGCTGGACGCCGTTGTTCCGTTCCTGTTGCAGGACGCCCTTGCCGAGCAGGGTGCCCAGTACGAATGCGGCCCCGAATGGCAGCCCCATGTGGTCGAGGACGGCCTGCTGCTTACGGGCCAGAATCCCGCATCCTCCCTGCCGCTGGCAGAGGCACTGCTGCGCCGGCTGGGAGTCAGCTACATCCGCAAGTAGGGCAGGGGCTTTCCCCTTGCCTACGGCCCGTACCAAGGGTACAGAGGCCCATCCATACGCATGTCCGGCGAGAACAGGTCTTCGCCGGGCATGCCGATCTCGATCCGCGTTGCTCCTGCGGGAACACGCACAGGAACCCACAGCGTCATGCTCTACGCCGTATTCAGTATCATTGCCGGACTCGGACTCCTTGTCTGGAGCGCCGACCGCTTCGTGGAAGGAGCGGCCGCCACGGCCCGTCATTTCGGGATGCCCCCGCTGCTCATCGGGATGGTCATCGTCGGTTTCGGCACCTCGGTGCCGGAAATGCTGGTGTCCGCCCAGTCCGCCCTGCAGGGCAACCCCGGTCTTGCGCTGGGCAACGCGTACGGATCGAACATCGCCAACATCGCCCTCATCCTAGGCGCTGCTGCCCTTATCAGCCCCATTGCCGTGCATTCCCAGGTGCTCAGGCGTGAACTCCCCCTCCTGCTCGGAGCCTGCGTGGTTGCCCTTGTCCAGCTGTGGGACGGTGCCCTGTCACGTCTTGACGCCGTTATCCTGCTGGCTCTCTTTTTCGGCATCATGGGCTGGTCCGTCATGCAGGGCATGCGCACCCGCACCGACTCCTTTGCCACGGAAATGGACGACGACCTCAAGGCCAATGCCATGCCTCTGGGCAAAGCAGCCCTGTGGCTCACCATAGGGCTTGTGGTGCTCATTCTCAGCTCCCGCATGCTGGTCTGGGGGGCCGTGAGCATTGCGCAGGCGTTGGGCGTAAGCGACCTGGTCATCGGACTTACCATTGTCGCGCTCGGCACCTCCCTGCCCGAGCTGGCCTCATCCATGGCAGCTGCAGTCAAGAAGGAGCATGACATTGCCCTCGGCAACGTGCTGGGGTCCAACCTCTTCAACACGCTGGCCGTCGTGGGCATTGCCGGCAGCATACAGCCCATGGCCGTAGACCCGGCCGTGCTGACCCGCGACATGCCCATCATGCTGGGCCTGACGGGAGCGCTGCTGGCCATGGGCATCGGCTTCCGGGGGCAGCCCCGCATCAACCGGATGGAAGCCTGCGTTCTGCTGACCATCTACGCGGGCTACAATGGCTGGCTCATCTATTCCGCCGTACTCTAGTATCTGACACCGGCTGCCTGCAGCCCGGGGGACGACATGGACAAGGGGATTCCTGCAATCCTGCAGCGCTTTCGGACAGCCGCAGACGGTTGCCTCTCTTCACGGGCATGTCGCAGCCGGACGCGCCTTGTCGTCCGCATCCTTGCCATCCTGCTTCTGCTAGGCGGGCTGGACCTCGCCCGCTTCTTCATCTGGCCCGACATCACCGGACTGGCCCGGAACAATCCCAAAACCACCGCCTTCATGGAATATCGCCGGGAACAATGGGCAGAGCAGGGGGTACGCAGGTCCATCCGCCATCAATGGGTACGCCTGCAGGACATCTCCCCCAATCTGGTGAAGGCGGTGACCATTGCCGAGGACGACAAGTTCTGGTCCCATGGTGGATTCGACATGGAAGGATTGGAAGAGGCGCTGCTGCGCAATCTGGAGGAGGGCAGGCTGGTTGCAGGCGGAAGCACCATTTCCCAGCAACTCGCCAAGAATCTCTTTTTTTCTCCGGACAAGAGCCTGCTGCGCAAGCTGCGCGAGGCCGTGGTGACATGGCGGGTGGAACGGCAGCTGAGCAAGGCCCGCATTCTGGAGCTGTATCTCAACTGCATCGAGTGGGGGGACGGCATCTTCGGCATCGGCGCAGCGGCCCGTCACTACTACGGCAAGCCGCCCTCAGCCCTCACGCCTGTGGAGTCCGCCAGATTGGCGGCCATTCTCCCCAATCCCCTCAAATGGTCCCCGTCATCGGGGTCACGCATCGTGCGGCTGCGCGCCCGCGTTATTCTGCGCCGCCTGCAGCGTCGTCTGCAGCAGGAAACCGCACCACGGGAAGCTGTACAATAGAGGAAAACGGGAGACGGGCACAGGCGTCCGCAGCCGTGCTACGGGGTGTCGGCCGGTCCGGGACCGGGAGCGATCTCCTGCACATCGAACTGACGGACCTGATGCAGGGGAACAAAGGTAAGGGTCTTGTCCGTGCGCGTGACCTGCAGGGTATTCTGGTCCGTGATCTCCCACGACAGGCAGGGAATGGAGACATTGCCGCCATCCGTGTAGCGGATGACAAGCGTGTAGTGGAAGGGGGCCTTCAGGCGGCGCGCATGTTCGCGGTTCTGCGCCTCCACCTCGGCCTTCATGGCGACGATCCAGTGCAGGATCGCCTTCTTCTTGTTTTCCAAGGTATTGTGCTCCGGACACAGGCCGACCTTCTGGCTGTCCGGTGCTGGCACAAAGCCGTGGATGAACCCGCCAAGGCTGTCCTTGCCGCAGATGAAACAGGGAACCATGGGCACTCCGTCATGTCTTCGGCGCTGTGCGCGTCCACAAGAAAATGTCCCCCGCTGTCAGACAGCGGGGGACATTGCGTTTACAGACTCTTCAGGTAGCTGATGCCGTTCTTGAGCAGGATGATGCCCAACTCGCTCGTTTCCCCTGCGGTCCATCCCGGGTGGTTGGTAGGATGGTTGTACGCCTCCGGATGGGGCATGAGACCGAGGATGCGCCCGGAGGGGTCGGTCAGCCCGGCAATGCCCAGCGGCGAACCGTTGGGGTTGAGGGGGTATTCCTCGGTGGGAGCGCCGGTTTCGGGATCGGCATACTGCAGGGCCACCAGATTGTTGGCCAGCAGGGCTTCACGGACGGAATCGTCCCGGAAGATGATCTTGCCTTCGCCGTGGCGCACGGGAAGGTAGAGCATGTCCACGCCCTTGGTGAAGACGCAGGGGCTGGCCGGATTGGCCTTCAGATGCACCCATCTGTCTTCGAACCGGGCGGAATCGTTGTGGGAGAGAGAGACCTGACGGTCAAAATAGTCACCGCCGATGGCGGGCAGAAGCCCCAGCTTGACCAGCAGCTGGAAGCCGTTGCAGATGCCGAGAATGATGCCCCCGTTGCCGAAAAAGGTCTTCAGCTGGTTGAGCAGGGGATCCTTCTGATCCGTGGCGGCATGGCGCCAGCGCTGTGCTGCGGCAAGGGCCGAACCCAAGTCGTCCCCGTCAAGAAAACCGCCGGGGAAGATCAGGAAATTGTAGTCGGTAAGCCGGGTGCGGCCGGCAACGAGGTCGGAAAAAAAGGCGATGTCCGCAACATCCGCGCCCGAAAGGCGTGCTGCATGGGCGGATTCAACCTCGCAGTTGGTACCGTACCCGGTGATAACCAGAGTCTTAACCTGGGCCATTGCTGCAATGTCTCCTGAATTTGTCATGTGGTGAAAAAGGGTCTTTACTTGCTCAAACGGTTCGGGTAGACCCTGTCGCTTTTGGAATGATCTTCCTGTGCTACGAGCGAGTGCGATGCTCTTCGTAGAACAGTGCTGGGACCGATGATCATAGTTGGACATAGAATAACAGTCAACGGCTGACGTTGATTGATTTTTTGTGTATATCTGAGCGGATGTGTTGAATTCCGATTGTTCAGGGAACTCGGCACCAGTTTTTTCAAACACATACCCTTAGGCAGGAGTGTATGAAGACGAAGTTTATTTTCGTAACCGGCGGGGTTCTATCCTCTCTGGGCAAAGGTCTGGCTGCGGCCTCTCTGGGCGTGCTGCTCAAGGCCCGCGGTCTGAGTGTTACCATTCAGAAGCTTGACCCCTACATCAATGTTGACCCGGGAACCATGAACCCGTTCCAGCACGGCGAAGTCTACGTGACGGACGACGGCGCGGAAACAGACCTTGACCTCGGTCATTACGAGCGGTTCCTCAATGTTCCCATGAGCCAGAAGAACAACTACACCTCAGGCTCCATCTACCATCGGGTCATCACCAAGGAACGCCGCGGCGACTACCTTGGGGGCACCGTGCAGGTCATTCCCCACATCACGGACGAGATCAAGAAGAGCGTTCTCGGCCTTGCCAGTGACGACCTTGACGTGGCCATCATTGAAATCGGCGGCACCGTGGGCGACATCGAAGGCCAGCCCTTCCTCGAAGCCATCCGCCAGCTCCGCTCCGACCTCGGCCGCGAGCAGTGCATGTACATCCACCTGACGCTGGTTCCCTACCTGCGCGCCGCCGGTGAGCACAAGACCAAGCCCACCCAGCACAGCGTCAAGGAACTGCGTTCCATCGGCATCCAGCCCGACATCATCATCTGCCGCTGCGAAGAGCCCGTGGGCGAAGACCTCAAGAAGAAGATCGCCCTGTTCTGCAACGTGGATCAGGATGCCGTGTTCTCCGCACAGGACGTAAAGAACATCTACGAAGTGCCCCTGTGCTTCTACGAGGAAGGCCTTGACCAGAAGGTCGCCATCATGCTGCGCCTTCCCGCCAAGAACGCGGACCTCACGGAGTGGAAAAACCTCATCCACACCTTCAACAATCCGAAGGGCACCGTACGCATCGGCATCGTGGGCAAGTACGTGGACCTCAAGGAGGCCTACAAGAGTCTGCATGAGGCCCTCGTGCACGGCGGTGTGGCCAACACCGTGAAGGTGGAGCTGGAGTATGTGAACTCCGAGGAAATCACCGCCCAGAACGTCAAGAAGACGCTCAAGGGCCTCGACGGCATCCTCGTTCCCGGCGGGTTCGGGCACCGTGGCGTGGAAGGCAAGATTCTCGCCATCCGTCATGCCCGTGAAAACAGGATTCCCTTCTTCGGCATCTGCCTCGGCATGCAGCTTGCGGTCATCGAATTCACCCGCGACGTGCTCGGCATTGAGGGCGCGACCTCCGAGGAATTCGACGAAATGGCCAAGGACAAGGTCATCTACCTGATGACCGAATGGTACGATTTCCGCCGCAAGGCCACGGAAAAGCGCGACGAGAAGAGTGACAAGGGCGGCACCATGCGTCTTGGCACCTATCCCTGCGTGCTGCGTCCCGACACCCATGCCATGACCGCATACGCCAAGGAGAACATCGACGAGCGCCACCGCCATCGTTTCGAGTTCAACAAGGCCTACTTCGACAGGCTTGAAAAGGCTGGCCTGGTCTTCTCTGGACTCTCTCCCGACGGCGAACTGGTCGAGATCGTGGAAATCAAGGATCACCCCTGGTTCCTCGGCTGCCAGTTCCATCCGGAGTTCAAGTCCACCCCGATGAACCCGCACCCGCTCTTCCGTGAGTTCATCAAGGCTGCCAAGCAGAACAAGGGGTAAGACCTCGGCGGCATACCGCGTTTTGACGCATCTCCTGCCATCCGTTTAGGGATACCGATCGGGGGCTCACCTTGGTGTGCCCCCGATTTTATGCTTTCATTCGCAGGTTGATTGCGATATTTTCTTGAATCCGCAACCAAGACGACAAACAGGACAGAACACGACGCATGCATGCCCATCACGCTCAGCCCCTGTACGATTCGCTCCTTTCAGGCCCGTTCATCTTTGCCGGGCCCTGCGCGCTGGAAAGCTTCGCCCTGGCCATGGAAACGGCGCACGCCGTCAAGGAGGCCGCCGAAGCCTACGGACTGACGGCTGTCTTCAAAAGCTCCTACGACAAGGCCAACCGTACCTCACTGGACAGCTTTCGCGGACCGGGAATGGTGAAGGGGCTGGAGTGGCTTGCACGGATCAAGGAAGCCACGGGGCTCCCCATTGTCACCGACATTCATGAGCCGGAGCAGGCCGCACCGGTAGCCGAAGTGGCCGATGTGCTGCAGATCCCCGCCTTCCTGTGCCGCCAGACCTCGCTGCTCATCGCCGCCGCCGGAACCGGGCGCATCGTCAACGTGAAGAAGGGGCAGTTCGTGGCCCCATGGGACATGCGTCCCGCACTGGACAAGCTGTTCTCCACGGGCAACAAGCGCATCCTGCTTACGGAGCGTGGCGCTTCGTTCGGATACAACAACCTTGTCGTGGATTTCCGGTCCATCCCCATCATGCAGTCCTATGGCGTGCCAGTGGTCTTTGACGCCACCCATTCGGTCCAGCTCCCCGGAGGGCAGGGCGGTTCCTCGGGCGGCGACAGACAGTATGTGCCCAGACTGGCGCGTGCCGCCGTGGCCGCGGGCGTAAACGGGGTCTTCCTTGAATGTCACCCCGATCCGGACCGCGCCCTGTGCGACGGCCCCAACAGCTGGCCCCTGCAGCAGCTGGACCCGCTGCTCAAGGATCTGACAACTCTGTGGAACATTACCTATGCGTGCTGAGGAACTTGCCAAGGAAATCAAGGTCATCGTACTGGACTGCGACGGCGTCCTGACGGACGGCGGCCTCTACTATGACGGACAGGGCAATGTGACCAAGCGGTTCAACGTGCAGGACGGACTGGGCATCAAGGTGGCTCAGAGCACCGGCCTCCGTGTCGCCGTCATCACCGGCCTTGAATCCGAGGCCGTGAAGGCCCGTATCACCTCCCTCGGTATCGACGATTATTTCGCCGGCTTTCTGGACAAGATGGAATGTCTGGAAGCCATTCGCGCCAAGTACGGCATCACGTTGCAGAACATGGCCTATGTGGGCGACGACTGGGTGGACCTTGGGCCCATGCGCGCCGTGGGGCTGCCCGTGGCCGTGGCCAATGCCCAGCCGGAAACCAAGGACGCAGCCCGCATCGTCACGCAGGCGCGGGGCGGGGACGGCGCAGTGCGGGAAGCCATCCGTTTCATCCTCAAGGCGCAGGGCAAGCTGGCTCAGGCCATGAGCCGCTGGAACTAGCTGATGGGCGGACGCAAGCTGCTGTACGGCGCCATCCTCATCGGAGCCTTGGCTGCCGTGGCCATCACCCTGATGACAAGCAAGACCGTGAATGAGATCCGTCAGGCCGTGCAGAAAAGCGATCTGGGTCCTGAAAGCGCCGTGGATCTTTCCCTGAAGGGCATCGAACTGCTGCAGGGAGAGCATGGCGAGCAGCTTTGGCGTCTCAAGGCCAAGGGGGCCTGGTATGATCAGAAGGAAGGCGTCATCCAGGTATCCCACCCGGAGATCATCTACATTCTCAAGCCCGACGATCAGGAACTGACGGTCCGGTCCGGCAGGGGCGTTGTGGACCAGCAGAGCCGCATTGCCAGACTATGGGAACAGGTTGAAATCGAACGGGAAGGCGGCTACATCCGTTGCGATAGACTTATATACAACGGAACTAGCCATACCCTGCACATGGAAGGCGAAGTCCGCTTCGACGGCCCCGACCTTTTCGGCACGGCCAACGGTGTGGTCTGGTACCTCAAGGACAATATCATCAATGCCGACAACGGCGTCTCGGTGGAGATGACCGTACGGCAGCAGATGGAAGACATACTGGAAGGAGAGCGCAAGGATGAATCGCAATAAGATACTGGGTCTTTCCCTTTGCCTGCTGGCACTGATGACCGCATTCGCACCGGCCTTGCAGGCTGCGGAAAGCGTCCCCATCAAGGTGACCTCCGACAAGCTTTCCTACGACGCCTCGGGCCAGCAGGTCCGTTTCGAAGGCAATGTGCACGTTACCCATCCCGATGCAAACCTGTGGGCCGAGCGCATCATCATCATGCTCGCCGACAAGAAGGGAAAACAGAAGGCCAAACCCGCACAGGAAGGCACCCCCAAGATGGATCCCGGCCAGATTGACCGCATCATCGCGCAAG
>QKEJ01000001.1 GCA_003252375.1 Halodesulfovibrio sp. | reverse complement strand
TTTTCGTCAGAAAAATGTTTTCAAAATGATGAAAAGATCACTTTGTGTGTGAAAAACTGCTGATTAATTGCTCAATGAGCATGTGAAAAACAAGGGAACCCCGCAGCGGCGGGGTTCCCTGAAGTGGCGTGAGATAATGACCGCCAGAAAAGGTGCGTTGGACGCAACGCGGATCAGGCGTCGTTCAGCTCGGAGCGGAACTTGCGGGACAGGCGGAAGACCACGACCTTGCGGGGAGGCAGGGTAATGGTTTCGTCAGTCTGCGGGTTGCGACCCTTGCGGGCTTTCTTGTCATAGGCCTCGAATTTGCCGAAGCCGCTGATGAGCAGCGCATGATCCTTTTTGATCGACCCCTTCATGATGTCCAGCAGGGATTCGACGATATTCTTCACTTCAGCACGGTTTCTGTCGGTCTGTTCGTAGATGGAATCCACGATGTCGGCTTTGGTGAGCGTTTTTCCGTTCATGATGTTCCTCCCGGTTGTCCGGCGAAATCACGGTTAACCAAGTTGTTGCCTGATGTCTGCTGCCAGTTGGAGCATTTCATCCAGGTTTGCGTATGCATGTTGGGGCCACAGGCGCAGGTTGTCGTCGGTGAAGCGTGGTATGAGATGCCAATGGGCATGAAAGACGACCTGACCTGCTGCCGAAAAATTGTTCATATATATATTCAGGCCGTTGGCCTTGGTAGCGTCCATTACGGCTTGCCCAACCTGCTGTTGGACACGTATGAGTTTCGTGCCCAGCTCCGGAGGCATTTCGAATATGTTCGCATAATGCGCCCGGGGTATGACCAGGGCGTGCCCCCTGTTTACCGGGGCAATGTCCAGAAAAGCCAGAATTTCGTCATCCGCGTACAGTTCGGCGCAGGGAGCCGAGCCCGATGCTATGCTGCAGAAGATGCAATCGGGGCGCGTAATGATAGCTGTTTCCAAAATCTAGACTTTTCCAAAAGTTATGGGTTGTTACTGCAAAAACGACCTTTCTGGGCGCGTTTGCGGTCCATGTATTGGTTATATACACAAGTTGTGCGTTTTTTTCAAGTTTTTTTTGTATCATTCTCCGGGGTTACGGTATCCGTTCACCTACTTGGCAATTCGCGGCATTGCAAGAGGGGATACTGTTTTCCCTTAAAGTGTGCACGGTTGTAAGGTTTTGGCCTCTGCGGACGGTTTCTTGTCGTGAAAAACTGTCGTAACGTGCTGATGTTTATACACCTCTGATAATGGTTTAATACGGCATGCCAATCACCAGTGGAATGATTTTTTCCCTTCCGCATCCCCGGCAGCCCGGGCACCGGATCATGCCCGTGTTTCTGCCCTTTGCCGGGTGCCGGACCCGTTGTCTCTACTGCGCTTCATCCGCGCAGACAGGGCTGCCGGATGCCGCGGGCGGAGATCGGGGGCTTGCTGCGGCCCTGGCTTCGCTGGAGAAAGCGCTGCAAGAGCGAAAGGCGCGAATGGCCCCGCCGGTGGAGCTCGGATTTTACGGCGGTACGTTTACCGCGCTGCCGGACATGTGGACCGAGCGGTTTCTGGCGCTTGCCGCAGCGTTTCGGGCCTGCGGCACGGTCTCGGCCGTGCGCTGTTCCACCCGGCCGGATGCGGTTTCCCTGCCGCAGCTTGCGCGGCTGAAGGCGCTTGGGCTGGGGGCAGTGGAGCTGGGGGTGCAGAGTTTTGATGACGAGGTGTTGGCCAGAAGCCTGCGGGGGTATGCCGGGGCCGTTGCGTCAGAGGCATGCCGTCTGGTCCGCGCTGCCGGGTTGGAGCTGGGAATTCAACTGCTGCCCGGACTTCCGGGGCATTCCCCTGCCATGTTCATGGACGATGTCCGCACCGCTTGCAGCTTGGGGCCTTCCACCATGCGGCTGTACCCTTGTGTTGTCTTCCGGGGAACCGGTCTGGAGCGGCTGCATGCGCGGGGAGAGTATGTTCCCTGGTCGCTGGATACGGCTGCGGATGCCTGCGCCGAGGCGCTCGGGGTGACATGGGAGCACGGCGTGCGGGTCATTCGTATGGGCATTGCGCAGGAGCCCGGACTGGAGCACCAGATCGTGGCCGGACCGTACCATCCCGCGTTCGGGTCCATGGTGCGGGGGCGGGCGCTTGCTCCGCTGCTTCTCAGGCGGATAGCGGCGTTGGGGTGCCCCCCCAGGCGACTTATGGCGCCCCAGCATGTCAGGGGGGAATTCTGGGGCTATAGGGGGGAATGCAAGGCCCGGTATGCCGAGGCCGGATTGACCCCGGATGCGGTTTTCTGGTGGCAGGCGCCGTTGTTTTTCCTGCAGTAGGGCCCGTGTCTGCCGTATGGGCGGTGTATTGTCCGGGCGGCATTGTTTTCGGCAGAGTGTTGACCGGGGTCGGAAAAATGGCCAGAAGAAAGGGCTGTGCCTTTCGAATGAAAGGCTGGGGGGAGGACGGCACTGTGGCGCACGTACGCTGCCGTCCGTGATGAATGAAAAGACATCTGTCTTGTCTGCTGATGCTGTGGGGAGGTTGCATGTCCGTGGAACAGAACAGGGAACAGAACGGGGATCAGAATCAGGAAAGTGTGCTTGGGGGCCTGCTCAAGGGGTTTCGCGCTGCCGGTTTTTTTGCCAGCGCGGGAAACCTGACCAAGCACCAGAGCAGGGGAGACGCAAATCCCCGACAGATTCTGTGGGCCGTGCGTACGCTGGAGAGCGGCGTGCTGGAGATATCGCCGCTGGTTGCGGGGTTTCCTGCCCCGGCCTCCATGCGTATGGCCAAGAAGATCGAACGCGGGCGCTTTCTTGAGCAGTTCTGGCCCGAGCCCGACCTCTTTGTGCGGGATGCCCTGAAAAGTTTTGCCGCCCGTGACGACCTGAAGGGGTACCCCACGTCTCTCAAGGAGGTCATCCGCTACTATCTGCCGCTGGTGCTGGTCTTTCTGGCCACCGGACAGCGGGCAAAGGCCGAGACCATCATCGATTTTCTCATCACGCACAACGTGCCCATGTGTGACAAGCAGAAGAAGCTGCTGAACCGGGTCGCCGTGGAGCTGCGACGCGACGGCAACCCCGAAGGGGCCCTCGAATGCTATGCCTCGGTTGAGAAATACTATGGCGAGGACGCTCACCTGCACTTCAATATCGCCCGGACCATGTGGGACATGCGCAAGCTCGACAAGTGCCGCGCACACCTGGAACGCTGTCTTGAGATCTCCCCCGATCTGGCCATAGCACGGCAGTTCCTTGCCAAGCTGGACTCGCTGAAGAAGGATGCGAGCGTCAGGGCGGCCAAGAAGGCCGTGGTCATCGACAGCTCCTATCGTTTCAATTCCTGATTGCCTGCGACACGCATGCAAAGGCCCCCGGTTTCCTAAAAAACCGGGGGCCTTTGCATTGTATATTGGTACAGGGGCTATTCGGCCTGCATCACCCGGATGAGGTGCTGTAGATCCTCGGCCCGTCTGGCCAGTTGCAGAATGGCCTGATTGGCCTCGTTCATGCCCTGCGCCGTGCTGGCGGCGATATGGGTCACGTCCTCCACGGCGCGGTTTACTTCCTCGCTCGTGGCGGACTGTTCCTCGGCTGCTGCGGCAATGGCCTGCACCTGGTCGGCTGTGCTGTTCACGGCATCCACGATGTTGCGCAGGGTCAGGCCGGAGTTGGTGGCCTGCTCCGTGGAGGTTTCCACGGCCTGCGCCGCACGTCCTACTCCTTCGATGGACTGGGTGGCCCCGTGCTGGATGGCCTGGATGGCATTGCCGACTTCGCCGGTGGCCTGCATGGTCTTTTCCGCCAGCTTGCGCACTTCGTCGGCCACGACGGCAAACCCTCTTCCGGCTTCGCCCGCACGGGCCGCCTCAATGGCGGCGTTCAGGGCCAGCAGGTTGGTCTGGTCCGCAATGTCCTGAATGACGGTAATCACGCTGCCTACCGAAGCCGTCTGTTCGCCAAGCTGGTCCATGAAGCCCTTGAGCTCATCGGCCTGCGCCCGCATGACAGCGATGGATTCGATGAGCCGTTCCACTTCCCGCTGGCCATCGCCGGCCTGCTTGCGGGCCGTGTCGGCATTGTCCGCTGCGCTTGCGGCGTTGCGGGCTACTTCCATGGAGGTCGCGTTCATCTGCTCCATGGCGGTAGCGGTTTCCGACGCGCGCTCGGACTGGCGGTTGGCGCCCTGTGCCGCGTTTTCCACCTGTGAGGAGAGTTCGCTGGCAGAGGTGGCGACCTGCTCGGCAATGGTGATGGCCTGCTGGGCCACGGCCGCGATCTTCTCGTTCTTGTTCCGGATTTCCGTCTCCTGCTCCCTGATGGTGGTCAGGTCGTAGTAGAGGGTGAAGGCGCCGGTCTGTGCGCCGTCCAGATCGAAGATGGGGTTGGCGTTCACGTGCAAGATGTGCTCCTTGCCCGAAGACCTGATGGTCATTTCCCCTTCGGTCTTGCTGCGGGTGTCGAGCGCTTCGTCGGAACGGGTCTTGCGC
>QKEJ01000013.1 GCA_003252375.1 Halodesulfovibrio sp. | reverse complement strand
ACCGGGGAACCGAAGTGGTCCTCGTCTCCTCCGGCGCCGTGGCGGCCGGGCGCAACGTGTTGCGCTCCTGCTGCGAGATCAAGGGCATGCCCGACAAGCAGGCCGCGTCCGCCGTGGGGCAGAGCCGCCTGATGCACTTCTACAACGAGGCGTTCGAGGAGCACGGCAAGCTTTCGGCCCAGATCCTGCTCACCCGTGACGACCTCAAGAGCCGCCATCGGTTTCTCAACGCCCGCAACACCTTCGCCTCTTTGCTGCAGTGGCGGGCCATTCCCATCGTGAACGAGAACGACACCGTTGCCGTGCAGGAACTCGAGTTCGGCGACAACGACAGCCTCGCCTCCCTGCTCATCAATGTGGTGGAGGCCGATCTCTACATCAATCTCACCTCCGCCTCCGGCGTGTATGCGGACAACCCGGATACGGTTGCCGATGCCCGCATCCTCGACGTGATAGAGGACGTCCATGATCTTGATCTGGACACCATGTGCGGCGGCAAGACCTCCGTGGGCACGGGCGGCATGTATTCCAAGCTGCTGGCAGCCCGCAGGGCGGCCCAGCTGGGCGTGCCGACGCTCATTCTCTCCGGCCGCGAGCCGGACGCCATTGTCCGGGCCTTTGCCGGTGACGATCTGGGCACCTGGGTCAGGCCCGAAGCCAGGGTCGTTTCCCGCCGCAAGTTCTGGATGGCCTACAATGCGGATCCTTCCGGCATGCTCGTGCTGGATGCCGGAGCCGTGCGGGCCATATCCGAACGCGGCAAGAGTCTGCTGCCCGCAGGCATCGTCCGTGTGGAAGGCAATTTCCAGCGGGGCGCGCTGGTCCGGGTTGCGGACCAGGGGGGCGTTATCATCGGCCTCGGGCTGTGCAACTACACGGCGGCCGACCTGCGCAAGGTGCTCGGCATGAAGAGCGCGGAGCTGCGGACCGTGCTGGGCGACAACCAGTACCCGGAAGCCGTGCATCGCGATAACCTGCTGATGGACGCCGTGGTCTAGCGGCGGAAGGACGACCATGCAACAACCGGCTCATCCCTGTATTCTGACCATCGCGGGCTCCGATTCCGGAGGCGGCGCAGGCATTCAGGCGGACCTGAAGACCATGACCGTGCTCGGCGGGTTCGGCATGAGCGTCGTTACGGCCCTGACGGCCCAGAATGGCCTCGGTGTGACCGGCATCCATGCGCCGGAACCGGCGTTTGTTGCGCAGCAGCTGTCCACCGTGCTGGACGGTTTTCCCGTGGCGGCCGCCAAGACCGGCATGCTCTTTTCCGCGCCTATCATCGAAGCCGTGGCCGACGGGCTTGCCTCCAAGAATTTTCCCCTGGTCGTGGACCCCGTGTCCGTCAGTCAGAGCGGACACGCCCTGCTCAGGGAGGACGCGGTTGCGGCCCTTATCGCACGCATCCTGCCGCTTGCCGACCTGCTGACCCCCAACCGGCCGGAGGCGGAAATGCTGACCGGCATGGCCATTGATTCCGAGACCGACGTGGCCGTGGCCATGGAACGGATTCTTGCCATGGGGCCCAGGGCCGTGCTTATCAAGGGCGGACATTTTGATTCCGGCGATACCCTCGTGGACTGGCTGGGTGTGCCGGGGGCCGCGCCGGTTCCCCTGCCGCAGCCCCGGGTGGAGACGCCCAACAACCACGGCACGGGCTGCACGCTTTCCGCCGCCATCGCCACCCACCTCGGGCTGGGGTGCGATCTGGATACGGCCGTGCGGCGCGCGCAGGCCTACCTGCACCTGTGTCTTGAAAAGAGCTATGCGCCGGGCAGGGGCACAGGGCCGGTCAACCATGCAGCTCCATGGGAGCAAAATCGGACGTTGTAGGTCAGGATTTCTTGGAAACCCGCATGGATGTGCGGGTTTTCTCGTTTTCATGGGCTGCGCGCTCTTGGTTTTGTCATGATGATGGGGTATTGGGGGGGCATAGGAAGTCGTTGCCGCCATGTCCGCGTACAGGAGAATTGTTTCATGATCGAGATTGTGCCCACGAAGCACGCCCCCGCAGAGCGTGTTGCGCCCGAATCGTTGCTCAGGCAGGCGGCCCTGTTCAGGGAGAATCCGTTGGTGACCCTGATGGATTCCGTGACGGACCTGGTCATGATCCTCAATGACGCGCGGCAACTGGTGTACGCAAACCGAAACCTGCTGAGTTTGCTTGAGATGCAGGACGCGCGGGAAATCGTGGGCATGCGTCCGGGCGAGCTCTTCAGTTGCGAGAACGCCTGTCTTGAGCCCGGCGGGTGCGGCACGGCAAGCCAGTGCCGGAATTGCGGGGCGGTCAAGGTCATCATGTGTGCGCTCGATGATGAGCGGGCCGTGGATGAATGCCGCATTACCCAGCGGCGCGGTGACGCCATTCTTGCCTACGATCTCAAGGTGGTGGGCAGCCCGGTGATGATCGGGGATGAGCGCTACGTGACCTTCGCCATTACCGATGTCAGCCATGAGAAGCGCCGCAGGGCGCTTGAACGGATTTTCTTCCATGACATTCTGAACACGGCGGGCGGGCTGCGCAATCTGGCCCGCATGGTCCTTGATGAAGTGCCTGTCACCCTCAAGGACGAGACGCTGCTCCTGCACAAGTTTTCCAGCGAGCTGGTCGAGGAGATTCTGGCCCAGAGGGTGCTGCTTGCGGCCGAGTCCGATGAGTTGAGCGTTGAGGTGCAGAAGGTCTCCTGCAATGATCTTCTGTGCACGGTGCGCGACCTCTATGCCTCGCACGAGGTGGCGGAGGGCAAACGGCTGGTGCTGAATGATCCCTTTGATGTGACCCTGTCCACGGACCCGACCCTGCTCAAGCGGGTGCTTGCCAACCTGGTGAAGAATGCGCTCGAGGCGACCCCCCGTGGCGGCACCATCTGTCTTGGATGCACCGTGCAGGATGACCATGTGGTCTTTTCCGTGCACAACCCCGGCGTGATCGCCGAGGGGGTCCGTCAGTCCATTTTCCAGCGTTCCTTCTCCACCAAGGGGGCGGGGCGCGGGCTTGGTACCTATAGCATCCGTCTGCTCACGACCAACTACCTCAAGGGACAGGCAAGCTTTACCACGGACGAGCAGGACGGAACCTGTTTCCGGGTGCGCCTGCCCCTCAACATCAGCCAGCAGGCCGCCGCCTAGGGCGTGCCGTTGCCTGGAGGTTCCATGGCATCCTTGCGGATTCTTATAGCGGAAGACGACAAGCTGAGCGCAACCCTGCTCAAGGCGTTGCTTGAGGCGGAAGGACACGTGGTCTGCGCCGTGGCGACCAGCGGCCTGCAGGCCGTGGAGGCGTCGCGCGAACTGGTGCCGGACGCCGTGATCATGGATATCTACCTGAGCGACGAGATGTCCGGGGTGGAGGCTGCCAGAACCATCGTGCAGGAATTGACCATTCCCACCATGTTCATCACCGGCACCACGGACAGGGCGCTTCTGGAACAGGTTGTGGAAAGCGGCGCGCTCGGGCTGATCAAGAAGCCGGTCAGTGCCGATGAATTGCGCGTCAACCTGCGCATTCTGCTGCATCACCAGAGCATGAGCCATCGTCTGCGTGAGCAGGCTTCCCGCTTCCGGGCGTTGTTCCAGCATGCCCCCGTGGCCATGTTCGTCAGCGATGCCGGCGGCGCCCTGCTTGAATGCAACGGGGCCCTGGCGACCCTGCTGGGCTATGCTTCCGTGGCCGAATTGCTGGACCGCGTACTGGGTGCCGACGATCTCTACGCGGCTGCCGAGCATCGCAGCATGCTGCTCCGCTGCTCGCTGGACGAATCCGGCGGCGGGGGAGGGCGCGCCACCCTGCGCTGCAAGGATGGGAGCCTGCTTGACGTCATGGAATATTTCAGCTGCGCCGGCGATGTCGAGTGCGGCGGCGTGCGCTACCAGTCCGTGCTGATTCCCCTTGCGGAACCGTGCAGCCGGACGGTCTCCGAGCTTGAGGTGCTGCGCAAGACCATCGACGCCATTCCGGATCTGGTGACCATCATGGGCATGGACCGTTCCATCCTTGCCGCCAACCGCGCCTTTTTCAGGCATGCGGCCAAGGAAGGGAGCGACGAGATAGATCCGGCACGGTTCCCCTTCGCCAGCGCGGGGGCTCCCTGCTCCGGAGAATGCCCCTATTCCCGGTTCCTGCAGGACCACAAGGAGCATTCCGGCTGGGTCCGTCTGGTGCCCGGCGGCCCGGAATACTACAACACCGTCAGCCCGCTGAAGGCCTCGGACGGCACGCTGCTCGGCTGCGTGCAGGTGTTCCGGCTCATGCCGTCTCCCGCCCGGTAGCGGTGTTTTGTTTCCGCCTTGTCAGCCCCGTCCGGTCCATCCGGTACGGGGCTTTTTCATGTGTGCCGTATCGGGCGTTGTTTGTGTGTTGTGCGTGGTGGCTGATGAATATGGACGTGTGTGGTTGATATCCGGCGGGGTGACGCATCAGAGGGGCTGAGTATCGCTCAATCACCTGTATTGGTGCGGCGCAGCGTCATGTTTGTTTCAGCCGG